>NZ_JZRG01000004.1:0-100162 GCF_000964075.1 Brevundimonas sp. KM4
CGAAGGACGAACCCGGAACCCAGGGGAGGCGCATCAGGCATTGAGTGGCGCCAGCAACGTCTATGTGGCCCTGGGTTCCGGGTTCTTCGCTCCGCTCAGCCCCGGAATGACGAACCGAGGGACCGATCGGCTCGACTGTCGATGGAGCCCAGACGTTAGGCGCGCTTCCTGACGAAGACCGTCCCGGCCGAATAGCCGGCGCCGAAGCTGCAGATCAGTCCTGTATCGCCCGCCTCGAACCCGTCGTTGTGCAGGTGGAAGGCGATGATCGACCCGGCCGAAGAGGTGTTGGCGTAGTCGTCCAGGATGATGACGTTCTCATCCGCCGAGGGTTCGCGACCCAGCACCTTCTTGCCGATCATCGTGTTCATGTTGATGTTGGCCTGGTGCAGCCACAGGCGCTTCAGCTCGTGCGGATCGAGGCCCAGTTCGCCCGCGTGATCCACGATCATGTCCGACACCATCGGCACCACGTCGCGGAAGACCTTGCGGCCCTGCTGGATGAACAGCTTGTCGTTCTGGACGCTGTCGTCGGCCTCGGGGCTGTCCAGATGCGCGGTGTCGCGCGCGTTGCGGTTCAAGAAGCCGAAGTTGTTGCGGATATTGTTCGAGAAGGTCGTCTTCAGCCGCGTGCCGAGCACGTCCCAGCCGCCGGGTCCCGCCGTATCCGACGACTCCACGATCACCGCCGTCGCCACGTCGCCGAAGATGAAATGGCTGTCGCGGTCGGTGAAGTTCAGGTGGGCCGAACAGACTTCGGGGTTGACCATCAGGACCGCCTTGACCGAGCCGCCGGCGATGAAGTCCGCCGCCGTCTTGATGCCGAAGGTCGCCGAGCTGCACGCCACATTCATGTCGAAGGCGAAGCCCTCGATGCCCAGGGCCTGCTGAACCTCGATCGCCATGGCCGGATAGGCGCGCTGCATGTTCGAGGCGGCGCACAGGACGGCGCCGATCTCTGAAGCCGGCTTGCCCCAGGCCTCAATCGCCTGACGCGCCGCCTTGACCGCCATCTCGGCCAAGATCGAGATTTCGTCGTTGGAGCGTTCGGCCAGGTTCGGCGCCATCCGCTCGGGGTCGATGATCCCGGCCTTGTCCAGCACGAACCGGCTCTTGATGCCCGACGCCTTCTCGATGAACTCGGGCGAGGAATGCGACTTGGCCTCCAGCTCGCCGGCCTCGATCTGGGCGGCGTGGCGCGCGTTCCAGCCGTCGGCCCAGGTGTTGTAGCTGTCGACCAGTTCGGCGTTCGAGACCGACTGTTCGGGGGTGAAGAGGCCGGTGGCGGCGATCACTGCATTCGACACTTTTTTGTTCCTATCGCTCGACGCGCGGCGTCTCGCTGCTTGAGGAGATATTGGTTCCTATCGCTCGGCCCGCGGGGCCTCGCTGCTTGAGGAAGGTCCGTTTCCTATCAGAACGCGTCAATAGGACGGCGGCGGCTTGCGGTCGAGACTGGCGATGATGCCGGCGGCCCAGCGCTGGACCTGGCCGCGCGGCGCCCTGGGCGTCGGCTGGTCGCGCGCGGCGATCAGCCGGTCCACCAGATCCTCGGCCTCGCACGGCCAGCCCTCGGGCGTGACATACAGGGGATAGGCGATCAGGGCGGCGTGGACCAGGTGATCGACGCCGGCGCGGCGGCTGCGGCGTTCGAACGTCAGCCGATCGTCGGTCAGCCCCCATCCGGCATAGAAGGGCCGGCCATAGACCGACACCGCCTTGCCCCGCATCAGGGCCTCAAACCCGGTCAGGGAGGTCAGGGTCGCCACCCGTCGACAGGCGTTCAGACAGTCGACGATATCCAGCCCGTCTCCCACCGCATCGACCGAGGCCATGGCCCCGGCGTCCAGCCGCCCCGGCCGGTTGCCCGCCAGCACGTCGGGGTGATTGCGATAGACCAGAAAGGCCTCCGGATGATCGCGCCGCGCCGCCTCCACCAGGGCCGAGTTGGTGTTCAGATCGGCTTCGCAGCCCAGCAGGATCGACTTGTCGTTCTCCACCTGGCCAACGACCAGCAGGATGTCGCGATCGACAGGCCAGTCCGTCGGCGCCTGGCCCCGCAGATTGTATTTCGACAGGCCGGCATCGACCACGCGCGTCCGGAGGGCGGCGGCCCGCGCCAACTGCACCGGCGACAGGTCCGAGGTCTCGATCAGGGTTTCCAGCCGCGAGGGCCGCGACGGATCGTAATAGACCCCCTGATCGTCCAGGGCGACCGACAGGGCGCCGACGAAATCGGACCCCAGACCCCGCGAACGGATGAAGCCGTCCTCCATCCGCACCGTCGGGCCCCCAGTATCTTTGGCGAACGCAGCCGCCGCCTGACGCGTCGCCTCGCTCTCCTTGCCCGCCCACCAGATCAGCCGGCCGTCGGTCGCCTTGGCGTGGGCGGCGGCGCGCGACGGCGACATGAAATAGCGCATCGACGCCTTAGGCGAGTTCAGCAAGCGGCGCACCGGCGGGCGTTTGGCCGGCGCAAACCCCACCGCCGACCATGAACCCGCCAGTCGGTCGGCGCGGTCACGCAGGGCGATCAGCCGCTCCAGCGCCTGCTCGGCCTCGCACCTTTCGCCCGTCACCGGATCGACATAGCGGCTGTAGGCGATCAGGGCGGCCGCCGCGACCTGTTCGATCGACGGCGAGACGCCGCGCCGTCCCGTCTGGACCGCATCGGTCGTCAGACCCCAGCCGGAATAGAAGGGCGCCCCGAAACACCGCACTGGCAGGCCGCGCAACAGCGCCTCGAACCCCAGGGCCGAGGTGACGCAATAGACCGCATTCACCGCCGACAGCAGTTCGGCGGGCCGTACATCCGTATCGACCAGGGTGACGCCGGCCAGATCCGTGACGCAGCCGCGCTTTTTCCCCGCCGCCACGGCCGGATGGCGTTTGACGATCAACTGGGCGTCCGGTTCGTCGCGCCGGGCGGCGGCGATCATGTCGTCAAAGCTCTGAGCCGTGGCGAGCCCACAGGCGATGGAGGCGTCGCCGAACGTCTGGTCCACGATCAGCACGCGCCGACCCGGCTTCAGCAGAACCGGATCCAGCGGCCCGCCCATATTGGTCTTGGACACGCCCGACGCCACGATCCGGTCGATCAGCCCCCGCGCCCGCGCGATCATGGCCGTATCGCACCATTCGTCCGCCGTCTGGATCAGTTGCTCCAGCCGACTGGGCCGCGTCGCATCATAATAGACGCCCAGATCATCGACGATCAGGCTGAGACTTGTCGCGCCCGCCTCGCCGATGCCGACCGAACGCAAAAACCCGTCCTCCAGCGCCACATAGGGCCGCCCGTTCCTCTCGGCCCATCGTCGCCCCGCCGCCGCCGTCGGCTTCATCCCCCAGCCCAGCACCGCCTGCACGTCCTCCCCCGGCAACCGACGCAGATCGTAGTCGGCCAGAAACACGTCGAGGAACGGGACCTTCAGCACGCCGGGCGCACAGACCCAGGCCGGAATTTTCGAAGGCGTGTCGGAGTGTAGGGGCAAGGCGGGTCCGCTGTGGTTCGCCGCGAGCTTTACGGCGGTTGCGTCGACGCGACTAGGCCCGATCCGCCCGCGCCAGCAAGGCCTTCGCCTGCTCCAGATGCAGCCGTTCGACCATCGCCCCGTTCACGCGGATCGCGCCTTGACCCTCGGCGTCTGGTGCGTCGAAGGCGGCGACGATCGCTTGCGCATCGGCGATCTCGGCTTCGGACGGCGAGAAGGCGGCGTTGGCGGTCGCGATCTGCGACGGGTGGATCAGGCTCTTGCCGTCGAACCCGTACAGACGTCCCTGCAATGCTTCGGCCGCCAGGCCTTCGGCATCGTCGATGCGGTTGAACACCCCGTCGATGGCCAACAAGCCGTTGGCGCGCGCGGCGGCGACCAGCATGGCCAGCCACGGCTTGAACGGCTCGCGATCCGGCGACGCCCCGGTCCCCAGCGCCTTGGCCAGGTCGTTGACCCCCAGCATCAGCCCGTCCAGCGCCCCGTCCGCCGTGGCGATATCGGCCAGGGCCATCAGCGCGCGCGGCGTTTCGATCATGGCCCACAGGGCGCAGCCCTTGGCCAGGCCGGCGGACAGGGCGTGCACGGCCTCGGGCGTCTCCACCTTGGGCGCGACGATCAGCGTGGCCCCCGCCGCCTTCATCGCCGTCAGGTCGTCCAGCCCCCACTCGGTGTCCAGCCCATTGATCCGAACGCCCAGGCGCGGCCCAAACCCGCCGCCCCGAATCGCCGCGACGGCGGCGTCACGCGCGTCGGCCTTGGCCTCGGGCGCGACGGCGTCTTCCAGGTCCAGCACGGCGACATCGCAATCCAGCGTCCGCGCCTTCTCGATCGCCCGTCCATTGGAGGCGGGCAGATAAAGCACGCTGCGGACCCGGTCGCTGCGCATCAGACCCGGCCCGTGACGGGCACCAGGGCACCGGTCATGGCCCGGCTCTCGGGCGAGGCCAGGAACAGGATCACCGCCGCCAGATCGGCCGGCGCGACCCAGGTCGCCGGGTCGGCGTCGGGCATGTCCTTGCGGTTCGCCGGCGTGTCGATGATCGACGGCAGGACGGCGTTGACCGTCACCTTTGTCGCCTTCAACTCCTCGGCCAGCGCCTGGGTCAGGGCGTGGACCCCGGCCTTGGCCGCGCCGTATGCCCCCATGCCCGCGCCGGCCTTCAGCGCGGCGGCCGAGCCGACGTTGACGATCCGACCCTCGGGCGAGGCCTTCAGCGCATCCAGCGCCGCGCGGCTGGCGTTGACGGCGGTCGCGACGTTCAGCGCGTGCATTCGGTCCCAGGCCGGTTCCGCATCGTCGGTCGTCTGCCAGACGAAGCCGCCGGCGATGTTCAGCAGGGCGTCCAGCCGTCCGAACCGCGCGATCACGGCGTCGACGGCCTTCTGCGCCTGGCCGGCTTCCGTCAGATCGACCCCGCCGATCTCCAGCACGCCGTCGGGCACGGTATGGCCCTCGGCATGGTCGATGACCGCGACCTGCCAGCCGGCTTTCAGCGCCGCCTCCAGCACCGCCCGGCCCAAGACGCCGTGTCCGCCCGTGATTGCGACTGTTCGCTGCATCATCCGATCCTCCATGTCGCCGGGGACCATAGAGCCGGCTGCGGCCGGATCAACCGGCCCCGATCAAGCGTCGGCGAACACCTTCGCCATCAACCGCTCCAGCGCCTCCTGATCGTCCGTATCGAAGGCGGCCGGCGTGGTCGCATCCACGTCGAACACCGCGATCAGCGCGCCCGAGGCGTCGCGCACCGGAACCACGATCTCGCTGGCCGAACGGCTGTCGCAGGCGATGTGGCCGGGAAAGGCGTGGACGTCCTCGACCAACTGCGTCCGGCCCGTCGCCGCCGCCGCGCCGCACACCCCGCGTCCGAAGGCGATCCGCAGGCACCCCAGCGTTCCCTGATACGGCCCGACCACCAGCTCCTGGGGCTTGTCCGGCGCGACGACATAGAAGCCGGTCCAGAAATAATGATCGAAGGCGTCGGCCAGCATCGACGCCACCGTCGCCATTCGCGCCGTCACATTCGGCTCGCCGTCCAGCACGGCCAGGACTTCCGCCTCGACCTCCAGATAGCGCGCCGCCTTGTCGGCGGGACGATCGTTGCGGGCGACATAGGCCATGGAAAACCTCCGGAGCGGGACAGGCTGGCGATATAGGCGAGCGCTTGCCCGAAGGGGAGGGGCGCCGTCATTCGCCGCCGCTTCGCCGGGAACGCTTCCGTGCGCCCCCGTGTTGGCGCTGGGAGACAGAAACGGAGGCTCCCGTGACATCCACCCCTTCACGATCGCTCAGCCTGATTGCCGCCCTGATGCTGTCGGCCGCCGCGGCCGCCTGCGGTCAAGACGCCGGCGCGCCTGGACCCGTTGACGCGACGCAGACCCCCGCGCCGGCCGCACCCGAGCCGATGGCGCCGCCTCCGGAACCGGCGAAGATCAACACGAACCCTGCGACCTCGTCGTCAGCGTCAGCGACCCCCACGGCCTCGCGCAAGTCCTGTTATCTCTCGGTCGATGGCAAGGTTCTGCTCGACGAGACTTGCCTCGTCTACCCGTTCGGCGACGGCGGCTACACGATGAACGCCTGGTCCGAGGGCAAGCCTAAGAACTCCCATTTCGCCGTCGTCGTCCTGATGGCCGACGGCTCGGCCGACGCCACCTGGAACGCCGACCCCGACGACGACAAGGCCGGCGATCGTCTCGGGACCGTGCGCCTGGACGGCGACTGCTGGATCAACGACCGCGCGCGCATCTGCGTGCGGTAATCACGCGCCACGCCACGTGCCAAACGCGCGCCCGGCGCCTCAAGCTTGAGCGCAAGAGATTGGTTTATCCCAAACAATCCGGCTGGGACGAAACGTCCCAAGGCCAAAATGTGGTTGACGACAACGCGAAACACCTTCGATTTGTGCGCCGGAGTTGCGTCGCGGGGGCGCAGTAGAGTCGTCGGCCGCAGGCCGCAGGGGGTAGGTTTTGAGTTTCAGTTTCAAGGGCGGTCTGCTGGCCGCAGCGGCGGGCGTCGCGATCATGGTGGGCACGACGGCGGCGGCGCAGACCGCTCCGGCGCCCACGGCCCCGGCCGGCGGCTTTTACATGGCCAACGGCACGCGCACGACGAACTATCAAACGGCCATCGCGTCTTGGCGCGCGGACAGCCAGTTCGCGGTCGATTATTCCAAGGGCTTCCTGGGGCTGGAACACGCCTACGCCATGGGCCTGAGCGGGCGCGGACAGACCGTGGGGGTCAATGACGCCGGCGTTTACATGGCCCACCCCCTGTTCGGATCGGCGGGCAAGGTGACAGGCCTGCGCAGCCAGGCGGTCGCCGGCTATGGCAACGACGGCATGATCAATCCGCGTCGCCAGTGGGAAGGTCACGGCACCCACGTGTCCGGCACCATCGCCGGCGATCGCGTGGCGGGCCAGCCGATGTTCGGCAACGCCTTCAACGCCAAGCTTTACGCCGCCACCGCCAACTTCTCGGCCGGTGACTTCCTTTGGTACAAGGACGCGATCATCGACGGAAAGATCGTCGCCACCCAGAACCAGAACATCGTCGACCTGGCCAATACCGGTCAGGTGCGCATCATCAACAACAGCTGGGGCAGCGGCAACTCCCTGCCTTTCAACGCCTCGCTGCCGACCGTGCTGGCGTCGTTCAATCGCAACTACGGCGACTTCTACAAACCGGTTTTGGACAAGGACGTTCTGGTCGTCTTCTCGGCCGGCAACGGCTATGGCGTCCACGCCGGGATCGATGCGGCCGCACCGCTGAATGATCCGCGCCTGCGCTCCAACTGGCTGTCGGTCGCCAACTATTCCAGCTTCACCGCCGCCGACCCCTCGACCAGCTTCTGCGGTCAGACGGCGACCTGGTGCGTCGCTGGACCGGGTTCGGCCGTCGTCTCGTCGGTGCCCGCTTATACGATGGACCGGGCGGGCATCCTGGCCCTCTATCCGCGCGCCAACTACGCCAGCCTGTATTCCGCAACTACGGTTACCGCCCTTCAAACCGCGTCGGTGAACCAGTTCATCGGCGTTCTAAACGCCTATTTGGCCGCTCGCGCCGCTGGTGGCCCGACCTACAATGAAGACGCATGGCGCCGCGAAGTCGGACGTCAGGCGGCTGCCATCACCTTGGTTTCGGGGGCGCGGCTGGGTGATCCGGACGGCTTCACCTCCGTTCTGGCAGGGCTACTGACCTCGACCAACAACATGGCGCTGCTGACCCCGGCCTTCTCGGGCGCGGTTTTGCAGTACGCCAATGACGAGCTTCAGCGCGTGCTGAACCAGTACATCAAATATACGGGCGGCGGTTATGCGGCCTACACCGGCACGTCGATGGCGGCGCCAAACATCTCGGGCTTCGCGGCCCTGCTGATGGAAAACTTCCCCGAATATTCGACGGCGCTGATCTCGGACATTCTGGTGTCCAGCTCCAAGGATCTGGACGCGCCGGGTGTCGATCTGCGCTCGGGGTGGGGCGCGCCGCAGATGGACGTGGCCCTTCGCGGACCGACGGCGTTGCGCGACACCCGCGACGTCACCGTCGCCGTGGGCACAGTCGATATCTGGAGCAACAACATCGGCGATGCGCGCGACCGCTATTCGGCCGAGGTCAAGGCCAACTTCGGCAATGACATCGGCGGTCTGGTCAAGAAGGGCGGCGGTCAGCTGATCATGACGGGCGCCAACGACTACAGCGGCCCGACCCGGGTCGAGGGCGGCCTTCTGACGGTCAACGGCAGCCTGCTGCGATCCAGCGCCACCGTCGGCGGCGTCGGCATGATCGGCGGCACCGGTCGTCTGGCGAACCTGACAGCGGAAAGCGGCGGCGTGGTGTCGCCCGGCGACGGCGTCAATCCGTTCGGAACCCTGACGGTCGCCGGCAACCTGAATTTCAAGCCGGGCTCCTTCCTGTGGATCCGCTCCAGCGTGAACGGCGCGGCCTATTCTCGCCTGAACGTGGGCGGCACGACCAAGATCGACGGCGGCCAGGTCATCCTGAAGGCCGACAATGGTGAATGGAATCTGCGCACGCGGATGAACATCATCAACTCGACAGGCGCGGTGACGGGCACGTTCAGCGGCGCCCAGAGCGATCTGGCCTTCCTGGCCCCGGTGCTGACCTATTCGACCAACGGCGTGGTCCTGACGGTCCGGCGCAACGATGTGACCGTGGCTTCGCTGGGTCGGACGGACAACCAGCAGTCGGTCGGCGGCGCGCTTGACGTCATGATCAACAACACCGCGACCGGGACCAACCACGATCTGTCGCTTGAAAACGCCCTGCTGGACGCCAGCGTGCCTGCGGTTCAGGGCGCGCTCAGCGGCCTGACGGGCGAGGTCCACGCCACCCTGGGCGGCCTGGCCGTTTCGGACACCCGCGTCATCCGCGACGCCATGTCCGAGCGCGGACGCAGCCAGGGCGCGGCCACCTACGTCGGCAACGGCGTGTCGGTCTGGGGCAGCGGCGTCTTCGGCAACGGCCAGGGCTCGGCGCGTGACGGCCTCGCGGGCTTCCGCAACGAAGCCTCCGGCTATCTGGTCGGGGCCGAAAAGGCGCTGGCGAACGACGTCCATGTCGGCGTGGCGCTGGGTGAAACCCGCTCGGAACTGCGCTCGCCGCGTCTCAGCTCGACCGGCCGGGTCACCAGCGAGCAGATCGGCGTGTATGGCGGCGCCGGCGTCGGCGACTTCCAGATCCGCGTCGGCGGATCGTGGGCCAGCGCCGATGTCCGCACGGATCGCACGGCCCAACTGAACGCCTTCACCAACGCCCTGGTCGGCGACTACGACGGCGACGTCTGGCAGGCCTATGGCGAGGTGGCGTGGAGCCGCGCTGTCGGCGGCACGATGTTCGAGCCCTACGCCGGCTACAGCCACGTCGAATACGACGCCGACGTTGTTGAGACGGGCGGCGACGCCGCGCTGTCGGGCAATGTGAAGCAAAAGGCCGATCTGTTGACCGCCGGCTTCCGCACCCGCACCGTGCTGGCGGGCGGCGAGGGGCGTGCGCGTCTGTCGGCCGTGACCCACCTGGCCTACACCCATGACCTGAACGGTGACGGGCCGGTCTTCGACGCCGCCTTCGCCGACGGCCCGCGCTTCCTGATCGACGGAGCCAATCCTGGCGACGACGTCATCTCGGGCGGTCTGGGCTTCAACATCCAGGCGACCGAACGCACCGCGATCGAGCTGGGCTATACCGGCCTGTATAAGGACGAGTATCGCGACAACCGCATCTATGGTCGGTTCAGCGTCAAGTTCTGATCTGAAGTCAGGATAAGACGGCGGCGGCCCCGATCTTCGATCGGGGCCGTTGTTGTTTGCGCCTAGTTGGTCTGGGCGGACAGGGCGTCGTTGTCCTGGGTGAACGGTCGATCCCGCTCGGCCGTGCGGTTTTCGATCCAGACACCCCGGCGCCCCGTCACCCGCTCGACCGCCTCCACCGCGCTGCGAATAAAGACGGCCGGGCTTTCCGCTTCATTGGAGCGTCGAACGGGTATCGCCGGATCGCCCTCCAGCAGGGTCGAGGCATAGACGTTCAACTGATGCCCCCGGCGCCGTCCATCGCGATACGGAAACAGGCACAGGGTGTAGTGCTGCTCGATCCGCGCCTGCACACGCTGAACCGCCTCCGCGCGCCAGCTCGCGCTCGTGCACATCACCGTTCGCGGCGCGCTCAACCAACCGGCGGGGGCGCGTGTCGCCGGCCCTTGCAAGCCAAAGGCGCTCTGCGCTGTCGGATCGACCAGGGTGAAGCGGCCAGCCGACCGCGGCGCATCGGCCATGTTTAGCTGACGATAGGTCGCTTGCATCGGCAGACGATCGAGATGGCGCTGCAGGGCTTGCGCGATTTCACGACCGCTGCGCGACGTCTGGAAATCCACGATCGCATAGGCTTGATCTATGCTTTGCCGATCCGTCCGCACGGACTGAGCCGCAGCGCAGGACGCCTGACCCAGCGCAATCAGCGCCACAAGCGCCGCAGACCGTCGAGAGATCGCCATAGGCCATCACGTTCACGACCGACTGATCTGTCAAGGCGTGCCTCGATATGGGTTTCGGGACCACTTGAAACCGGATCGAGCGCTGAACGAATTTGCACAGACTTTCTGCGACCAAAACTCCGCTGATCACCGGACAATGCCTCAACCGGTTTTGGATCTGGGTCGGCTGTAGTGCGGCGCGGCGCCAAGAGAGGGAACGACTCGAAGGCTGCCTCAGTCTGACATGCATTGGCTGAGTTTAGGCGGCTAGGCGAATGCGATCCCCTACGCGCTAACCCACCTCGTCGCCGACAGGCTGGTGGGTGAAGCCCTTTGTCCCGCTCAAGGACTTGGCGTCACGGCTGATTTCGACGTCGCTTTCGGCATAGGCGATCAGCAGGCGCGACAGGTCTTCCAGCGCGCTTTCGTGAATGCGTTCATAGCCGTGGCTGGCGTCGATGCCGAAGGTGACCAGGGCGGTCCGGATGTCGGCGCCGGCTTCCAGAGCCGAAGCCGAGTCCGAGCGATAGTATCGGAAGACGTCCTTCTGGTGCGGGATGTCGTGGTCGCGGGCCAGTTGAACCAATTTGCGTGACAGGTGCCAGTCGAAGGGGCCGGTCTGGTCGGCCATGGCGATGGTGACGCCGAACTCCGACGAGTTCTGGCCAGGTGCGGTCGTGCCGTTGTCGACCGTCACCATGGCGGCGACATCCGGGATCAGCACGGACGAGGCGCCCAGCCCGACCTCCTCGGCGATCGTGAACAGCCACCAGGTATCGACCGTCGGCGTGCGATCTTCGCGGATCATGCATTCCAGCGCGGCCAAAAGGGTGGCGACGCCCGCCTTGTCGTCCAGATGGCGCGAGACGACGAAGCCGGTATCGACGAACTCGGGCTGCGGATCGATGGCGACGATGTCGCCGACATCCACGCCCAGGGCCAGGGTGTCTTCGCGGCCGTGGGTCACGGCGTCGATGCGCAGTTCGACCTGGGCCCAGTTCACCGGCTGGGTGTCGACCTCTTCGTTGAAAGTATGGCCCGACGCCTTCAACGGCAGGATGGTGCCGCGATAGGCGCCGCCCTCGGAAAAGATCGTCGCCCGCGCACCCTCGGCGAAACGCGACGACCAGTGACCGATCGCGACCAACTCCAGCCGGCCGTTCGCCTTCACCTGTTTGACCTGCGCGCCCAGGGTGTCGACGTGGGCGACGATGGCGCGCGCCGGTTTTGGCGTCCGGCCCGGCAAGCGTGCGCGAAGGGCGCCGCGGCGGGTCATCTCATAGTCGAGGCCCAGCCGCTCCAGTTCGCGGCACAAGAGCCAGACCGCCTCGTCCGTATAGCCGGTCGGGCTGGGCGTGTTCAGCAGGTCGGCCAAACGGGCCTTCAGGTAGTCGAGGTCTATCGCGGGGCGGGCCAAGGGGCCTCCTTCAGGCTTCGGGTCGCGAAAATGTCCGCGCAGCGGCCGGTGCGGACAGTGGAAACAGCAGATCGACGAAACGCTCGGCAGTCGGTTGGGGTTCGTGGTTGGCCAGGCCGGGGCGCTCGTTCGCTTCGATGAAGGCGTAGTCGGGTTCGCGCGGCGACTTCACCATCAGGTCGATGCCGGTGACCGGAATGTCGATGGCGCGCGCGGCGGCGACGGCGGCGCGGATCAGGGCGGGATGCACCTCATCCGTCACATCATGGATGGTGCCGCCCAGGTGCAGGTTGGCCGCCTTGCGCACCAAGATCTCGGCCCCTTCCGCCGCCACGTCGTTGAGACGATAGCCGGCCTCGGCCAGGGTGCGTTCGGTCTCGGCGTCGATCGGGATGGTGGATTCCCCACCGGTGGCGGCGGCGCGACGACGGCTTTGGTGTTCGACGAGGGCGCGCAAGGTCGAGCGGCCGTCGCCGAAGACGCGCGGCGGACGACGCAGGGCGCAGGCGACGACCTTGTAGTCGATCACCACCAGCCGAAGGTCCTCGCCCTGAACCTGTTCTTCGACCAGAACTTCGGAACAGATGCGGCGTGCCCGAACCAGAGCCGTCTGGACCTCGCTCATCGTCCTCAGCCCGACCGCGACGCCTTGCCCCTGTTCGCCGCGTGCCGGTTTGACGACCAGGGCGCCGAACTTACTCAGCGCTGCATCGATTGCTGACGGGCTTTCGGGATCGATCCTCTCGGGAACGCGCACGCCGGCCGCCTCGACGATGCGTCGCGTCATCCGCTTGTCGTCGCAGATGCTGAGCGCGACGGCCGAGGTCAGTTCCGACAGACTTTCGCGACACCGGACCGAGCGGCCGCCCCAGTTCAGGCGAAACAGCCCGCCCTCACCGTCGATGATCTCGGTATGGATGCCGCGCCGACGCGCCTCGTCGACGATGATCCTGGCATACGGATTCAGGTCGTGGTCGTCGGTCGGGCCGACGAACAGGGCCTCGTTGATCGGGTTCTTGCGTTTGACCCCGAAGAAGGAGACGCGACGCAAACCCAGCTTTTCGTACAGGGCGATGGCCTGGTCGTTGTCGTGCATGACCGACAGGTCCATGTGCGCCAGACCTTGGGTTTTGAAGTGTTCGGCCAGACGCCGAACCAGGGCTTCGCCGACGCCCGGCTGGGTCGCCTGGGGATCGACCGCCAAGCACCATAGCGAAGAGCCGCATTCCGGATCCTGAAAGGCGCGGGCGTGGTTGACGCCCGTCACGGTGCCGATCACAGCCCCCGTCACGGTGTCCTCGGCGATGAAATAGGTCAGGGTCCGGTCGTCCCGATGCGACCAGAAGAAGTCAGGCGGAACCGGCACCATCTTGCGCTTGGCGTAGATGTCGTTGACCGCCTGCGCATCCGTTTCCGACGTCAGCCGGCGCACGGTGAAGCCCCGGGGCTGGCGTCGGCTGGTGCGATAGGTCGCCAGTTCCAGCCGATAGGTGTGCGACGGATCCAGGAACAACTCCTGCGGCGCCGAGGCCAGCAGGACGTGCGGATTGCGAACATAGAAGGCGATGTCGCGCCGGTCCGGCCCTTCGGCGCGCAGGGCCTCGACCAACGGCTCGGCCGTCTCGAAGGTCTGGGCGAACAGCAGTCGGCCCCAGCCGCAGTCCAGCACGGCATCGGGGGTCGGTCCGTCGCCAGACTGCACCGGGGGCTTCAGGCCCTCATGCCGCAGACGTTTCAGCCGATGCGCCTTTGATCGCTCGGGGCGGATATCAGACGCCATGCTGCTGCATCCACATTTCCAGGACGGCGACCTGCCAGAGTTCGGAGCCGCGAAGGGGTGTGATGTGCTCGGTGGGATTGGCGAACAGGGTGTCCAGATAGCCCCAGTCGAACAGGCCGCGGTCGCGCGCCGCCTGATTGGTCAGGGCCTCGCGCACCATCTCCAGATATGGACCCAGGATGTATTTCAGCGCGGGCACGGGGAAATAGCCCTTCTTGCGGTCAATGACCTCGGAGGGGATCACCAGACGCGCCGCCTCTTTCAGCACGCCCTTGCCGCCTTGCGCCAGCTTGTGCTCGGGCGGGATGCGGCCCGCCAGTTCGACCAGTTCGTGGTCGAGGAAGGGCACGCGCGCCTCCAGGCCCCAGGCCATGGTCATGTTGTCGACCCGCTTCACCGGGTCGTCGACCAGCATCACCTGGCTGTCCAGACGCAGGGCCTGGTCGACCGGCGTCGCTGCGCGGCCTCGCGCAAAATGGGCCTCGACCAAAGCGCGGCTGACGTCGGTGTCGGCCATATAGGCGCCGTTCAACTGGGTCTTCAGCGTGTCGTGACTGCGGTCGAAGAAGGCCTTGGCGTAGGTTCCGACCGGATCGGTCGCGCCCAGCATCGGCGGATACCAGTGATAACCGGCGAACACCTCGTCCGCGCCCTGTCCCGACTGCACCACCTTGATGTGTTTGGAAACTTCCTGGCTCAGCAGGTAGAAGCCGACATTGTCGTAGGAGACCATCGGTTCCGACATGGCGCCGATGGCGCCCGGCAGGGCCTCCATCAGCCGCTGGTGCGGCACGAAGATCTGGTGATGCTTGGTCCCGTGATGTTTGGCGATCAGATCGGAATAGACGAACTCGTCGCCCTTCTCGCCATTGGCCTCTTCGAAACCGACCGAGAAGGTCATCAGGCCCTTCTGACCCAGTTCGGCCAGCAGACCGACAATCAGGCTGGAATCCACCCCGCCTGACAACAGCACGCCCACCGGCACGTCGGCGACCATGCGGCGCTTCACCGCTTCGCGCACACCGTCGAGGACCCGGTCGCGCCAATCCTCGGCCGTCAGGGCCGCATCCTCGGGATGGCGGGTCATGTCGGGCTGCCAGTAGAGGCGGTCCTTGGCCCGTCCATCCGCCTCGATCACGCGTATGGTCGCCGGCGGGAACTTCTTGACACCCTTCAGGATGGTGTGCGGCGGCGGCACGACCGCGTGGAAGGTCATGTAGTGGTGAAGGCCGACGGGATCGATGGTCTTGTCGATATCGCCCGCCGCCAGCAGGGCCGGCAGGGTTGAGGCAAACCGCAGACGCTTGCCGTGTTCGGCCAGATACAGCGGCTTGATGCCGAAGCGGTCGCGGGCGATCACGGTGCGGCCGGTGTCGCGCTCATGCAGCACGAAGGCGAACATGCCCTTGAACCGCTCGACGCAGGCTTCGCCCCACGCCTTCCAGGCCTTGATGATGACCTCGGTGTCGCCGTGCGAGAAGAAGCGGAAACCCATCCCCTGCAGTTCTTCGCGCAGTTCGGGATAGTTGTAGATGCAGCCGTTGAACGCCAGGGTCACGCCCAGGTCGGCGTCCACCATCGGCTGCTGCGCCTTCTCCGACAGGTCGATGATCTTCAGGCGTCGGTGACCCAGCCCCACCGGGCCGCGCACAACAATGCCCAAGCCATCCGGTCCACGGGGCGAGAGCGCATCGGTCATGCGTTGAACGGCGTCGGCATCGGCCGGTCGTCCGTCGAAATTGATCTCGCCGCTAAGACCGCACATGGATCCTCCTTGAATTGTGGAAGCAGCGGGTACAAATGGTTAGGACACGAAAGAGTTCAACCCGAATGGCCGATATTTCCCATGAGCCAGGCCCTGACGTGGCGGTTGACGCCACCGCATCCCTCGTCCGGTCGGTCCGACGCATCGCCCAGGCGATTGATGTTCGGTCTCGAGAAATTTCACGACTGACCGGGCTGACGCTGCCGCAACTCCTCGTGCTGCAATCCGTCCGCGCATTGGGTGAAGTCAGCACCAGCGCCATATCGCGGGACGTTTCCATGTCGGCGCCGACCGTCGTCGCCGTACTGGACAAGCTCGAAGCCAAGGGCATGGCCGCCCGCTATCGCTCGACCGTCGATCGCCGCGTCGTCCATGTGCGTTTGACTGACGCGGGGCGGCAGGCGTTGAATACGTCCCCGGGCCTGCTCGGCGACGGCTTCCTTGCCGCCTTGGCGGAACTTCCACACGGCGAGCGACTGGCAATGGCTCAAGCTATCGAACGCTTGGCCGTTTTGATGCAGCCGCGCGACACTTCGGCCTCTTCGAAGCCGCACCATGAGGCTGTCAGGCCCTCATAAGCGGCTCGGGATGTCGAGCCGGCGAACAGCCGGAAACGGTGATCCTGACCTGTCTGTTCCAACGCTATCTTCTGACCTCGAGCCAATCACAGAGGCCAAAACAGCAAGATGAGCGAGGGCCCCGTGACCAGAACGAGCGCGCTCAAAGGCGCGCCCAACCTGGGGTAATCAGAAAACTCATAGCCGCCAGGTCCCATAACCAGCGTGTTGCACTGGTGACCGATGGGCGTCAGGAAGTCGCACGCGGCGCCGACCGCGACCGCCATCAGGAACGGGTCTGGATTGTAGCCAAGCTGCTTGGCCAGCGTCGCTCCGATCGGGGCGACGATCAGAACGGTCGCCGCATTGTTCAGGAAGGGCGTAACCGCCATTGAGGCGAGCATGACGCCTGTAATCGCGACAACGCCCGGCAAACCTGTGAACACGTGGCGAAGCAGTCCCGCGATCAGGTCGGACCCTCCCGTGGATTGTATCGCGTCCGAGACGGGAATGAGGGCTGCGATCAGAACGAGCAGGGGTCCATCGAGGGCGGCGTAGGCCTCACGCATCTTCAAGCCGCCCAATGCGACGATGACGACGGCGGCGCCGAAGAAGGCGACGGCGACTGGAAGCAGGCCAAGGCCGACGAGCGTCATGGCGCACGCAAGAACAACGGCTGGCATGAAGCGCCTGCGCACGCTTCCGAGTTGAACCTGACGCTCCGCCAGGGGGAGTAAATCCAGCGCCCTCAGCGCGACCGGCAGCGCCTGTTCGGCGCCTTGAAGCAGGATGATATCGCCGGGGGCCAGTTTCGCCGTCCGCAGATGCTGGGTGAGTTGAAAGCCGCTTCGCGACACGCCCAACAGATTGATCCCGTGCTTGCCGTACAGATCCGAGCTTCGAACAGACTGCCCTTGCAGCGGCGAGTTTCGGCCGATGACCGCCTCCACGATCGCAATCTCCTCGGATGCGGTCGCTATGGGAACCGGGCGATCATCGCGGATGAGATTCATCTGAGCCCGACTGACGAAGCCCTCCAGCGCCTGCTGCTCGCCTTCGATCAGCAACGCGTCACCCGCCTTGACGACGACATTGCCTCTGGGACTCAGCCGCCGTTTCCCTGAACGGATCAGCGCCATGATCTTGACCTCGTCGTCGCCGAGGGCGGCAAGAGCGGACACGGTCATAGACCCCGGAGCCCAGCCTTCAGGCGCCCTGACTTCCGTGGCATAGGCGTTGGCGGCCAAGGCCGCGCTCATGGACGTTGCGCCCTGTCGATCGCGGGGCAACAGGCGATAGCCGAACGCCAAAAACGCCAAGGCGATCAGCGTGAGCGCCAGGCCCACGGGTGCGTAGTCAAACATGGCGAAGGGTTCGCCGACGATGCCCTGGCGCACTTCGGCGACGATGATGTTCGGGGCGGTCCCGACAAGGGTGACCATGCCGCCCGCCATGGCGCCGAAAGCCATCGGCATCAGGAGCCGGGAGGGAGACGACTTCGTCTGGCGCGCCACCTGAAGCGCCACCGGCATCATGATCGCCAAGGCTCCGACATTCTTCGTCGCCATGGAAAGCAACGTCACGGCACCGGTCAGAACCGGGACCTGGGAGCGCTCAGTCTTTAGCAGCGGCATCACCCGCCGCATCGCGAGCTCAATTACCCCCGATCGGGCGAAGGCGGACGAAACGATCAGCGCGCAGGCGATGATGACGGTGACGTCGTTTTTGAAACCGTCAAATGCAGCCTCGGCGGGGATGATGCCGATCGCCAATCCTGCAACCAATGCGACGACCGCGACCAGGTCGTAACGAAACCGACCCCAGATGAAGGCGCCGATTGTCAGCCCGACAAGGCCAACGGCCAGTCCCTGTTGAAACGTCACTCGCCTAGCGCCCTTGCATGATCAGCGTGCAGCGTAGGCTCAATGCTAGAAGGCAGCCAGCCCTCTGGATCATGGGTGCTGCGCCAGGGTCTGTCCGACGAACAACCTGTCGCTCGGCGCTGTGGCGGCGCCGTTCATCTTCTTCGCCGCGAGACGATTCGCTCCTGTGAAGCCCGCTTCCGCCGGCGCCGCCGCCGGTCTTCTGGCCGCAGGGCTGGCCGCCACCGTCTATGGCCTGCATTGCCCCGAGCATACGGCCGCCTTTGTGGCGGTCTGGTACACCTTGGGCATAAGCCTTGTCGCAGCCCTTGGCGCTGCTTTGGGTCGTTTCACCTTCCGCTGGTGAGTGTGTTTTGCGCGATACTGCCGTGAAGCGGTCTTGAGCCGTTTTTGAGCGGTCTCGACAGACAGATTTGGTAGGCCCGGAGGGAGTGCCCTTGCGGGCTAAGTCAATGGGTTAGACTGTCAAACCGGCTCGCAGCCGGTCCCGCAAACACTGGGAACTACAGGGCGGTGTCAAACCATCCTGTGGATCACCTTGGCCCTCAGAATGTGAGCGCCTTCCTGACAACGTCTTGCGCATCTGAGCAGAACAACACCTGAACCCTAGCCTCCACGGTTAGGTGCTTCGTGTCGTGCGAGGGGGTAGGCTAGCGTTTCTCGGGCAAAACGCGGGTGGTCGATGCCGCTTGGGGTGGTCTATTGGCTGTAACTGATCGAAAATGCTTAGAAAAGACTGGTGGACGCGACAGGGATTGAGCCTGTGGCCCCTACGATGTCAACGCGAATATTTTCAACGAATTCAATGATTGGGAATTATCCAAAGAACGGACAGGTCAAGGAAATCAGGACTCGCACCGAGGTTACACGGGCGTTTCGTGGGCGATCCTTGCGCGCGTGCGTGTCGGCTCAAACCGGCATTAAGCTGGATAATGTCGGCTCAAGGCTCCATAGTGGCTTCGGAGGCCGTCATGCGTCGCAGTCGCCTGCATACCACCCCGCCCTATGAAGTCGAGGCCGCCCTGAAGCGGTTAGGAGCGGACCTGCGCACCGCGCGTCTGCGCCGAAACGTCACCATGATCGAGGCGGCCGAGCGGCTGGGTGTCGGCCGCGAAGCCATCGCCAACGCCGAGCGGGGAAAGCCGTCAACCAGCGTCGCCATCTATGCGGCCTTGCTGTGGTCCTACGGTCTGATCGAGCGCCTGGCGTCGCTGGCCGCACCGCTCGCCGACGAAGAAGGCCTGCGCCTCGCCAGTCTGAACGAGCGCCAGCGCGCCCGTGTCGGCCAGGCGCTGGACGACGACTTCTGAGCCGCGCCATGCCGCAGGCCTACGTCTACATCACCCTGCCCGGCGCCACCCAGGCCGTCACCGCCGGGCGGTTCGAGCGCCAGGTCGACCGCAACGGGGTCGCTGTCGGCCGCTTCGTCTACGGCCGCCGCTATCGCGAGCGGCCCGATGCAGTCGAGATCGATCCGATCGAGCTGCGTCTGGGCCGCGCGCAGTTCGAGACCGTGCGCCTGAACGGCGTCTTCGGCGCCCTGCGCGACTCAAGCCCGGATTATTGGGGACGGCGGGTCATAGAGAAACACGCCGGCGTCGACGCGTTGGGCGAACTCGACTACCTGCTGCACTCGCCCGACGACCGGGCGGGCGCCCTCGGCTTCGGTCTGGGCGTCGAGCCGCTCGCGCCGATCCGTGAGTTCAACAAGACTTGGGACCTTGAGAAGCTTCAGGCGCTGGCCGACACCCTGATCGCCGACCAAGCCCCCAAGGACGCGGCGGCGGTCGAGGAACTGCTGCTGCTGGGCACCTCCATGGGCGGCGCTCGGCCGAAGGTGGTGGTCGAGCACGACGGAGCCTTGTGGCTGGCCAAATTCAACCGCGCCGACGACCGCTGGAACATGGCGCGCATGGAGCACGCCACCCTGTTGCTCGCGAGGCGGTGCGGGTTGCAGGCTCTCGACTCTTAGGTTGTGGCCGTGGGCGGACGGGATGTCCTGTTGGTCCGCCGCTTCGATCGCGAGCGCGCCAAGGACGGCTACGCCCGCGCCCGCATGGTCAGCGCCCTCACCCTGCTGGAGACCGATGAGACCCCGGATGGTCGGGCCCGCTGGTCCTACGTCATTCTGGCCGAGACGTTGCGTCGGATCAGCGAGCGACCGCGCGAGGACGCGCACGAACTGTTCCGCCGCATGGTCTTCAACGCCCTGATCTCGAACATCGATGACCACCCGCGCAACCATGCCGCCATCGCGCCCGGCCGGGGCTGGCGCCTGTCTCCGGCCTACGACCTCTCTCCGACACCGTCAGTCAGCGAGGACCGCCGCGACCTGGCCATGGCCTGCGGCGCCCAGGGGCGCTCCGCCAACGCCGCGAACCTGCTCAGCGAAAGCGGGCGGTTCCTGCTGCCTCCTGCCCAAGCCGCCGCCGTGGTGGACGAAGTGGAGCGGGTGGTGACGAGCGAATGGTATGCGATCGCGCGCGCGGCCGGGGTCAGCGAGGCTGATTGCGGGTCGGTGAGCAGCGCTTATGGGTATCCGGGATTCCGGCGATAGCGAACTCAGACTGTAGAGGCGGCGAGGCTGGCTAGCCCACGGTGAGGACCATCCGCACCCGTTCGGACAGGCTGTTGGCGCCCATCTTGGTCATGGCGTTGGCGCGATAGACCTCAACGGTGCGCGGGCTGATGTCGAGGTCGAAGGCGATGACCTTGTTGGCGTGGCCCTTGACCAGCCCGTCGAGAACATCGCGTTCGCGCGCCGACAGGCTCTCCAGCCGGGCCTTGATGCGTTGGCGTTCGGCATCCGCCGCCAGGGTGCGGTCCGGAGATTTCGAAGCCGATCTTGTTCGAGCGCTTCGTCATCGTCTCAGTGCAGTGGGTGTTCTATCTAAGTCAGCCTGTTGTTCTTGCGCTGAGCACCAGCCGGACGCACCGGCGGCGTAAGCGCCCTGAGCAGCGCCCCTCCCCTTTTGCAACGCCAGTGCGGATGCTCTCAAAATGAGAGTGACAGCACAACCTTGTGGCTGTAAAAGGCGGTATTCGAGGCGCGGGGCGCTGTTTCAGCGAGCGCTTTCTTTATGTGCGGCATCATCGGCGTCACCGGCGAGGGCCCGGTCGTTCCGCGCCTGCTCGACAGCCTCAAGCGGCTGGAATACCGGGGCTACGATTCCGCCGGCGTCGCCGCCGTGGTGGACGGCCGGATCGAGCGCCGCCGCGCCAAGGGGAAAATCCGCGCGCTGGAAGAGGTGCTGGCCGACCAGCCCCTGAAGGCCACCGTCGGCATCGGCCACACCCGTTGGGCCACGCACGGCGCGCCGAACGTGCCCAACGCCCACCCGCACCAGGCCGGGCGCGTGACCCTGGTTCACAACGGCATCATCGAGAATTTCGCCGAACTGAAGGCCGAATTGGCGGCTCTGGGCCATGTGTTCGAAAGCCAGACCGACACGGAGGTGGTGGCCCATCTGCTGGACCAGACCCTGTCCGAAGGCTCGGCGCCGCTGGACGCCTTCAAGGCGACGCTGAACCGGCTGACCGGCGCCTATGCGCTGGCGGTGCTGGTCGAGGGCGAGGACGGGCTGATCCTGGGCGCCCGGCGCGGCAGCCCGCTGGTGGTCGGCTGGGGCGCGGGCGAAATGTACCTGGGCTCGGACGCCCTGGCGGTGGGGTCCTTCACCCAGAGGATTACCTACCTGGAAGAGGGCGATTACGTCGCCGTCGATCGCGCGGGCGCGCGCATGTTCGACGCGAGCGGGGTCGCCGTCGAACGCGCTATCGTCCAGGTCTCCGCCTCCTCGGCCATGGTCGAGAAGGGCGAATACCGCCACTTCATGGAAAAGGAGATCCACGAACAGCCCGACAGCGTTCAGCACACCTTGTCGGAGTATCTCGACCTGGTGACCGGAAAGGCCAAGACGCCGGCCCTGGATTTCGCCGCAATCGACCGCGTCCAGATCATCGCCTGCGGCACCGCCTTCTACGCTGGCCAGATCGGCCGCTACGCCTTTGAGCGCATCGCCGGCCTGCCGTGCGACGTCGAGATCGCCTCGGAGTTCCGCTACCGCTCGCCCGCTCTTGGCAAGCGTACCCTGGCGGTTGCCGTCAGCCAGTCTGGCGAGACCGCCGACACCCTGGCCAGCCTGACGTGGTGCAAGCGCGAGGGGCTGAAGACCGCGGCGGTGGTCAATGTCCACTCGTCATCGATGGCGCGAGAGGCCGGGGTGCTATGGCCGACGCATGCGGGCCCGGAGATCGGCGTGGCCTCCACCAAGGCCTTCACCGCCCAGGTCGCGGCGCTGTTGGCGCTGGCGGTCGCGGCGGGCGTGGCTCGAGGCCGCCTCGACGCCGCCGAGGAGGCCGAGCTGGTCAAGGCCCTGTTCGAAAGCCCGCGCCTGATCGCCGAATGCGCCGAGCATCACGCCGACATCGAAGCTGTCGCCCACGACCTGGCCAAGGCCAGAGACGTGCTGTTCCTGGGTCGCGGCGCCATGTTCCCGCTGGCCATGGAAGGCGCGCTGAAGCTGAAGGAGATCAGCTACATCCACGCCGAGGGCTACGCCGCCGGCGAGCTGAAGCACGGCCCCATCGCCCTGATCGACGAGGAAACGCCGACCGTCGCCCTGGCGCCGCTGGACGACGTGTTCGAAAAGACCTGCTCCAACCTGCAGGAAGTCTCCGCCCGCGGCGGTCCCGTGATCATGATCGCCCCGGAGACCGCCCCCGCTCCGCACGGCGCCGACATCCGCCGCATCCACGCCCCCGACTGTCACCCCCTGATCGCGCCCCTGGTCTACGCCGTCCCGGTCCAGTTGCTGGCCTACTACACCGCCGTCCACAAGGGCACGGACGTGGACCAGCCCCGCAACCTGGCGAAGTCGGTGACGGTGGAGTGACCATGCTGGAGGTTCGCTGAATGCCGCACCGTTTCAAAGCGCCGGCGCGGTTCGGAGTCACCGACGCCACGAAGTTCGCCCTGCATGTGGGCGTGCTGTTTGTCGCGTTTCTCGCGGCCTATGAAATCCGGCGCGCCCTGCCGCTGGAGTGGTGGCTGACCCAAAGCGATGCGATCCGGGTCCTGGGCTGGGCGGCGCTGTATGCCGGGATAGGCGGTGCGGTCGAACTCGTCGCCAAGACTGAACGGTCCGCCTGGCGCTATACGTCTCTGGGCGAGCTGCTGGCCCTGGCGCGCAGCCTTGTCGCGGCCATGGCTCTGTTCCTGGTACTCGTGTTCGGCCTCGATCGGGGTCTGCAACTGCCGCGCTCGGTTCTGGTTCTCGCCCTTCTGTTCAGCCTGCTGGGACTGGCGGGCTTGCGGCTGTGCTGGCGCCTGGCTCACGATCCTCACCTGCTTCGTCGATCGGTCGCAGGCGGCCTCAAGGCCGGAGAGCTCCACGCCGCTCGCAACACGCCCCTGCTCGTGGTGGGAGACATGAAGGCCGCAGACGCGCATCTGCGCCACCTCCTGGCCGATGCCCGGTCGCCGCACCAGCCGGTCGGGATCATCACGCCCAACGGGGGCGAGGTCGGCCTGCGTCTTCATGGCGTGCCGGTGCTGGGCATGGTCGGCGAGTGGCGCCTGCCCGAGACGGCGGATGGGCCGCGTTACGCCATCCTTTTCCTCGACGATCCGGTTCAGGCCTGGAACGTCAGTCCGGCGCGCATCGGCGAGGTGCGCAAGGCGGGCCATACGCTGCTTCGGCCGCGGATGCTGGTGGACCTGGCGGCGACGGACGGAGATCCCCAGGCGCTGAAGGAAATCCCGCTGGAGGAGTTCCTGCCGCGCAGCCCGGTTCGGCTCGACCCCGCGCGCGTTCGCCAGCTTGTGCAGGGCAAGCGCGTGCTGGTGACCGGCGCGGGCGGCAGCATCGGCTCCGAAATCTGCCGCCAGGTCGCCGCCTTCGGCTGTGGTCATCTGGCGCTGCTGGACCATTCGGAGTTCGGCCTGTTTAAGATCGACCAGGAGATCGGCCAGGCCTATCCCCACCTGACGCGCCGCGAGATCATCTGCGACGTGCGCGACCGCCGCCGCGTCTCAGCCTGGGTGTCGCAAGAAGCGCCGGACATCATCTTTCACGCCGCGGCGCTGAAGCATGTGCCCATTGTCGAACATCACCCGGCCGAGGGCGTGCTGACCAATGTGATCGGCACCTGGAATGTCGCCGAGGCGGCGCGAGAGGCGCGCGTGCCGCAGATGGTGATGATCTCCACCGACAAGGCGGTCGACCCCGCCAACGTCATGGGCGCCACCAAGCGGCTGGCCGAGGCCGTGGTGCGGGGGCTGCACGACCAAGCGGGCGACACCGCCTTTAGCGTGGTTCGGTTCGGCAATGTGCTGGGATCGGCCGGATCGGTGGCGCCGATTTTTCAGGACCAGATCCGGCGCGGCGGCCCGGTGACCGTCACCCACCCGGACGTCGAGCGCTATTTCATGACCATACCCGAGGCGGTGCAACTGGTGCTGCACGCCACGGCCGAAAGCGCCGCGCGCGAGCTGTCGCGCCCCAGCGTTTTCGTGCTGGACATGGGCGAGCCGGTGAAGATCATGGACATGGCGCGCAACATGATCCTGCTCCACGGCCTGCAGCCGGATGTGGACGTGGCGATCACCTTCACCGGCCTGAGGCCGGGCGAGAAGCTGATGGAGGAGCTGGTGGACACCAGCGAGCGTGTCGTGGCGCGGCTGGACTCGGTGATGGAGGTGGTGGAACACGGCGCGTCGGCCGTTGTGTCCCAAGATCAGGTCGAGGCGCTGGAGGCGCTGGCGCGAACCGGCGACGAATCCGAGGTGTGTCGCACGGTTTATGAGCACGTGGCGAGATTACGCGGTAGCTCAGGGATTGACTTGCCGTCTGAGGTCGGTGGCGCCAACGGTCTGAGGGCGTTGAATGTCGGAAGAAAGAGACGATGAAAAACGCCTCTGATGCGGCACGTCCCGCCGCGCTGCTCTCTGTTGTCGCCGGCCTGTTCCGCCACCTTCCGCATCAGCTCCGCCGGGCCGCGATCGGCGTGCTCGCGCTTATGCTCGTCGGGGCCGGGGCGGAGCTATTCACGCTCGGCGCGCTGTTGCCGTTCCTGGCGGCTGTGGCCGCGCCGGAGAACTCGCCGCTGTTGCGGGCGATGCAGCCACTGTTCGAGCTGGTCGGAGCGCACACGCCGCGCCAGGTGCTGTTCACCTTGACCGCCCTGTTCGCGCTGGCGGCGCTGACGGCGGCCATGCTGCGGTTGATCCTGCTGTGGGCTAGCCAGAGGTTCGTCTACAGCGTTTCGTATGAGCTGGGCGTGAAGCTCTACTCCGATACGCTGCAACAGCCCTATTCCTACCATCTCAGCCGCAACAGCAGCGAGATCATCGCTTCGATCACCAAGGTCGAGATGATCACGCACCAGGTCCTCAATCCGTTGATGACGGCCGCTGTCGCCGTGGTGATTTCCGTCGCCATCATCACCGGGCTGATCGTCGTCGATCCGATCGTGGCGTTGCTGTCGGGAGGCGGGTTTGTCGCCGTCTATCTGCTGGTCTCCCTGGCCACCCGGCACCGTCTTCAAGCCAACGGCGTGGTCATCGCGCGGTCGCAGGGCGCGCGTGTGCGCGCCCTCCAGGAAGGTCTCGGCGGCATCCGCGACGTGCTGCTGGACCGGTCGCAATCGGTTTTCGTCGACACCTATGAGAAGGCCGAGGCTGACTTCCGCGACGCCCGCGCTCGCAACGCCCTGTTCGCCAATGCGCCCCGGTTTCTCGTGGAAGGCCTGGGGCTGATCCTGATCGCCGGCATAGCGGTCGCAGTCACAAGTCGTTCCGGCGGCTTCAGCGCGGCCATACCGACCCTTGGCGCGCTCGCCCTGGGCGCCCAGAAGCTGTTGCCCCTGACCCAGCAGATTTACGGCGGGTGGTCTTCCGCCCTCGGCAACCGACAGAACCTGGTGGATGTCAGCGAACTCTTGTCCCGCGCCGTGTCGCCGGTGGGGCAGGCAGAAACAGCGCTGCCCTTTGCAGACACCATCCGACTGACGGATGTAGGCTTCGCCTATGGGGGCGCAGGGGCGCGCGCGCTGTCGGGCGTCAATCTGGAGATCCGCAAGGGCATGCGGCTCGGGATCGTCGGCAAGAGCGGCAGCGGCAAGTCGACGCTGATGGATCTAATTCTCGGCTTGCTGGAGCCGAGCGAAGGCCAGATCGCGGTGGACGGAGTTCGGCTGACGCCGGAAAACCGCGCCGCCTGGCAGAGAAACATCGCCCATGTGCCGCAGGCGATCTTCCTGGCCGACGCCAGCGTGGCGGAGAACATCGCCTTCGGCGTCAGGAGGCGGGACATCGACCTCGAGCGCGTGCGACGCGCGGCCGAACAGGCCGAGCTGGCGGATGTGATCGCCGTGCTTCCGAACGGCTATGAGACCCGTGTGGGCGAACGCGGCATCCAGCTCTCCGGCGGCCAGCGTCAGCGGATCGGCATCGCCCGGGCGCTCTATAAGCAGGCCAGTGTCCTGGTGTTCGACGAGGCGACCAGCGCCTTGGACAGTGAGACGGAGATGTCCGTGATGGCGGCCATCGCGCGATTGGACAGGAGTCTAACCATCCTTGTCATCGCTCATCGACTCTCGACCCTTGAAGGTTGTGACGCGGTAGCGACACTGGAGCGCGGGGAGGTGAATGGTTTGGCTAAGAGGATCTTTCGTGAGTCTCCGAACTGTTTAGCGTCATGACCAACGTGCTCGTGATCACCAGCTACTGGCCGACGGAAGCCAACTCGATTTCAGGGATCTTTGTTGCTCAGCAACTCAACGCGTTCTGCCGGTCCGGATTTCACATTACTGTTGTCGTGGGGCGAACCATCGGTAGGGATCGAGCACGGCTACTCTCCCCGAAAGAGCTCGGTCTCAGTGACCAGTCAGTGCACCTGATAGAACTTCCCTACTTTAGATTGCCTGAAATCTTCTCTCGGCACTCAGTAGCCATGGCGGTAAATACCTACTGTTTTGGACATGCTGCTGCCGTGCATCTAAACCAGAAGGACGGCGCGCGCGCTTACTCAATTTGTATAATCCATGGGCTGCGATACGGGGGACTGTCCTTGCCCGCGTGGTCGAAGTTCGTACCGGCGAAGAAACTGATCGTCATCCATGGTGTGGATCCCGTTCTGACAAGACCTAGCCTGAGAGCGTATCTTCAACGTCGCCTGCGTCGTGTAGATGCGTCGGTAGAGAAGTTCATACTCGTTGGGTCTCCATTGGCCCGGCACGCGTCCACCTTAGGTATAAAAAGCAATCGTCATACTGTGATCGCTAACGGAGCGGAACTTCCCAGAGTTGGAACGGAACCCGGATCGAGAACGGACTCTCACGGCAAAGTGACAGTTGTTAGCGTATCGAATTTGATCCGTCTGAAAGGAGTTGATCAAAATATACGAGCGCTAGCTATGATCGACTCCGCTTGCCCCAATCTGAGTTGGGAGTACGAGATCATCGGCGATGGTCCTGAAAGGGATGCCTTAGAGCGCTTGGCTAAATCGCTCGGAATCTCAGACAGGGTCTTCTTTCGCGGCCGCCTCGAGTATGAAGAAACGATGAGCGCCTTGTCTCGTGCCGACATATTTTCGCTCCCAAGCTGGGGGGAGGCGTTTGGAATAGTGTATTTGGAAGCCATGATGAGGGGCCTGCCTGCTGTGGGTTGTCATGAGAACGGAGCCGCCGACATCATTAGTGACGGCACGGACGGCTTCCTGGTTCAGCCGCTCGATCCGGAGGCGCTCTCAAAAGTGCTAAAGCGTCTAATAGAGGATAAAGCCCTTCGGTTTCAGGTGGGGCGCAGGGCGAGATCGAAAGCCAAGACTTTCACTTGGGAGGAAAACGTTCAGCGCGTCCTCCAAGTTGCGGAATTGAAGGCCGAACGATGAGAGTGGCCTTCATACCCTTTGACGATGTCGCGTTGTTCCCCAATCTCTACAACACGGCTGCACAGATTGCGAATTTGGGCCACGATACTGTTTTTATTTCCGAGGGGCGACCATCCTCTATGGGGGACGCGGTTGGCGTGAAGGCGGTGGAATGGCGCAGGGTAGAGCTGCCCACCGGAGTGGCTTCTCGGATACCTGTACTACGAGGAGCACACACGAGCATCTTCAGGCATCTCTGCTCTGCTCATCCGCATGTCATTGTAGCTGAGCAGGCTTATGTTCTACCAGCGATGCTCTACAAGATGCTGGCTCGCCAGAACGTGAAGATCATAGGTTACTACGCGGACTATTGGCCGGATGCGTGGTATGCAAAGATTACAGGTTCGCTCAGTTTCCTGTTGGATGCATATGTCGACGTTTGCGATATACGGCTGCAGTGGCGCAAGAAAAACTGGCCGGGCATGCGCGGCGATTATTTCATCACCCGCCAAGCGCCGCATAGGCGCAGATCCGAGAAACACGAGGATCATCGCGGAGCAGTGAGGATTGTTTTCGCCAGTTCTGGGTACGTACTTGGGCTGGAGCGAGAGAGGCTTTCTCGCTTCTTGGAAAGGCTTTGCTGCCATGGAATGGCAGTGGATTGGTACTTGCCAGGTTCAGATGAAGTGCGGTTGGCCGCGAAAGCATTAACTTCCCATGATCTCTTCAGGGTGCTGGAGCCGGTAGAGAAATCACGCCTTCCGGAGGTCCTCGGTCAATATGATGTTGGGTTGCACTGGGCCCCGATGGCAGAGCGCGCGTACGATCCCTATTACTTCGACTCGACCGCCTCAAATAAGATCGGCGAGTATATCGCCGCTGGCTTGGTAGTCGGACATGCCGGCAACCCGGGATTGTCTTATCTTCCTGCCGACGTCTGCGCGATCTTCGATCCGACGGATCCGGAGGCGGGAGCAGATCAGCTCGCCTCCGCGCTTGCTGACCGCGGCGACGTCGAGCGCAAGCGCAAGGCTGCCCTAGGATATCACCTCGGCGAGATGAACTTCGAGGCGCAAGCTGAACCGTTCATCCGTTACATCACGCAGCCAGCGTGAGCTCGTCTGTAGTGACTTTTCCAATCGTGCCATTGTCCCGCCGGCCTGGAGCGAAGCCGGGGAGCGAGCCTCGCGCAGGGGCGACGACTGATGACCGTGCGCACCGTGGGACGACCCTATGGAAGTGACCAGTCGGCAATTGTCGGTGCTAAGCCTGCGGCGCGATGGCAGTGGCGCGCCCCGCGCCGACCTACTGACCTACTTGCCACTCGTCCTGCTGCTCGCTCTCCGGCTAGCGGCCCCATCCACGGCGGGGCTCGCCTACATCGGCCTGGGCGCTTACGCCCTGCTAGGACGCAGACAGGCCATCTATGCGCTCACCCTGTCCTGGCTATTCACCATGGTCAATCCGGATATTGCGCCGGAGAGCACGGGGGCAGGCGCAGGGCGGTATCTTGTCATGCTGGCGGCTGCATCCTCGGCGTTGCTTCGCAGCGGCTTTCTGACGCGGCATCTTCAGGTTCGCCCCTTCACGGTCGCGACGGTGCTGCTAAGCGGGTTCTTCGTCCTGCATTCGGTGCTGGTCAGTCCGTTGCCGGACGTGTCGATCCTCAAGGCGTTATCCTGGGGGCTGACCATGACGGCGCTGCTTTCGCTTTGGCTCGGCTTGTCGCCGTCAGAGTTTGTAGCGGCGACGCGGGACTTGTTCTGGGGATTGACCTTGGTGCTGGTTCTCAGCCTGCCATTTCTGGTGTTGCCCGCCGGCCACGCCGTAAACGGCACAGGCTTTCAGGGCATTCTCAACCACCCGCAGGCGTTCGGTATGACGATGGCTCTGCTCGGCGCCTGGGCCGGCGCCCGCATGTTCGGCGAGCGGCGGCCGAGCTGGATGCTGATCGCGCTCACCGGAGGAAGTCTCGTCTCGGTATTTTTGTCCGAGGCGCGCACCGGTGGCGTGGCCATGGTTCTCGGACTTGGTCTGTCGCTGGTGCTCTCTCCGGTGTTCGCTGGACGGAGCCTGGTTCTGATGGCGCCCGGCTTCGGCAGTGGTCGCGTGTGGTTGACCCTCGGAGCGGGCGCGATCGCCAGCGTCGCCATGGCCGCCACCTTTGCGGAGCTGATCGGCAGGTTTCTGTCCAAGTCGAACCGCAGCGGCACGAGCGGGTTGTTCGACGCCTATGAAGCATCGCGAGGTTTTCTGATCGACCGCATGGTGGCGAATATAGCCGATGACCCGCTTCGCGGCATCGGTTTCGGCATCGCATCTGAACCGTCCCTGATGGTGGTGGAACGGGATCCGGTCCTGGGTCTGCCCCTGGGGGCGGCGATCGAGAAGGGCATTGCACCCTTGGCTGTGCTGGAGGAACTCGGCGTGATCGGGGCGCTTCTGGTAGCCGCGTGGATCATCTGGCTGTTGCGCAGGGGCGCGGTAGGGGGGCTCGCGCCCTTCGCCGTCTGCCTGACGGCCCTGGCGCTCAACATGGGAGAGAACACGCTGTTCTCGCCCGGAGGACAAGGCATGTTGCCCCTGATCCTGTTTGGCTGGATCTACGCCGGTGGAAGCCGGCGCGCGGGCTCCAATGCGTAGGCCCGTCTGGTTCTGGCAGCGCATTGTCTCGCCGCACATGGCGGGTCTCGCCTCGGCGCTCGCCGAGCGAGGCGTGGACGTGACCTATGCGGCGGAGCGGCCGATGTCGGCGGATCGCGCGGCCCAGGGGTGGGGCACGCCTGATCTGGGCGGCGCGCGCCTGGTCTATGCCCAGGATGCGGCGGCCGCCAGCCGCTTGGCGCGGTCGGCGCCGGCAGACAGCTTGCACATCTGTCAGGGATTGCGCGGCAATGGCGTGGTCGCGACGGCTCAGGCCGTGCTGGCCAACCGTGGACTGACGCAGTGGGTGGTGATGGAGACGGTGGAGAACGCCGGCTGGCGAGGCCTCGTTCGGCGTCTGGAGTATCGCAGGCTGATCGCCAGCAGGCGAAAGACCGTGACCGGCTATCTGGCCACCGGACACGAAACGCCTGGGTGGCTGATGGCGCGCGGCGCGCCCGCCGAGCGCGTGTTCCCGTTCGCCTATTTCCTGTCCGACGAGATCGGGCGCACGCCGCCGCCGCCCCGGCCCGCCGGCGGCTTTCGCATTCTGTTCGTGGGCCAGTTCATAGAACTGAAGCGGCTCGATCTCTTGATCCAGGCCGTGGCCGCGCTTGGGCGTGACGATGTTGAACTCCAGGTGATCGGCTCCGGGCCTCAGGAGGAGGCGCTTCGGCGTCTGGCCACAGACGCCTTGGGATCGCGTCTCCGGTGGATCGGCCGTGTTCCGTCCGTCGATGTTCCAAGCCACATGGCTCAAGCCGACCTCCTGGTGCTGCCGAGCCGCTATGACGGGTGGGGCGCGGTGGTTTCGGAAGCGATCATGGTGGGCACGCCCGCCGTTTGCAGCGATCGATGCGGCTCGGCCGGCGTCGTTCGCGCCAGCGGCCGGGGCGGGGTCTTCGCAGCGAATGATCTGGACGCCTTGACCGCCCTGCTGCGCCGTCTAATGGACCAAGGATCGCCGTCGCCGGACCAGCGCGCAGCCTTGGCGGCATGGGGCCGGCGCCTGGGCGCCGGTGCGGGCGCGGACTATCTCCAAGCCATTCTGGCCTTTTCGGACAAAGGCGGAGATTGTCCGGCGGCGCCCTGGATGCTGTTCGAGGAGCCGGCGCAATGACCCGTCCCGCCATTCTCACTTTCGCCGGCCATTACCTGCCAGGCTACAAGGCCGGGGGGCCGATCCGGTCGATCGCCAACATGGTGGAGCAGCTGGGGGACGAGTTCGACTTCCGCATCGTGGCGGCCGATCGCGATCTGGGGGACGCCGCGCCTTTCCCCGACGTCGCCGTCAACACCTGGAACATCGTTGGCGGGGCGCGGGTGTTTTATCGCTCCCCCGGGGCGACGGGCTGGCGCGCTCTGCTGAAGAGTTTGGAGCAGGGGTCGTTCGACCTGATCTATCTGAACAGCTTTTTCTCGACCGGGGCGGCCCTGCGCCCGCTGGTTTATCGGGCCGTGGCGCGTCTGGCGAGAAAACCGGTCCTGCTCGCGCCGCGCGGCGAGTTCTCGCCCGGGGCGCTTGCGCTGAAGCCGACCAAGAAGCGCGCTTTCATCGCGCTGGCGCGGGCGACGGGGCTGTACCGAAACGTCGTGTTCCAGGCCTCGTCCGAGCATGAAGCGGCCGACATCCGACGGACGCTCGGCGATGTGCCGGTTCACGTCGCGTCCGATCTGCCGGGCCGTTCCGCACCGGATGCGGACCGGCTCGATGTTGCCGCGCCGGGGCAGCCGCTTCGCGCCGTGTTCCTGTCGCGCATAAGCCCTATGAAGAACCTCCTGGGGGCGATCGAAATGCTGGCGCGGGTCAGGGCGCCCATCACCTTCGACATCTATGGGGTGATTGAGGATGGGGCCTATTGGGCGCGCTGTCAGGCCGCCATCGCCGCCCTGCCGCCGCATGTTCAGGCGCGCTATCAACGGCCACTGCGGCCCGACGAGGTGATCGAGGTGCTGGCCCGGCATGACTTCTTTTTTCTGCCGACGCTCGGCGAAAACTATGGCCACGTCATCCGCGAGGCTCTGTCCGCGGGCTTGCCGGTGCTGATCAGCGATCGGACGCCATGGCGCGGCCTTGTCGCCGAGTCGGCGGGCGCCGACCTGCCGCTGGAGGCGCCGGACGCCTTTGTCGCCTGGGTCGAACAGTTCGCCGCTCTGGCTCCGGCCGAACGCGCCGCCATGCGCCGCGCCGCGCGGACCCGGGGCGACGATCCGGCGGCGGCGGCGGCGGCCGTGAACGCCAATCGCACCCTGCTGCTCCGCGCCCTTGGCGCGGCGGCCTAAGACGCTTTCCCCAGGACTTCCAGACCATGTTCACCGACAAGACCCTGCTGATCACCGGCGGCACCGGCTCGTTTGGGAACGCCGTGCTTCGCCGCTTTCTGTCATCCGACATCGGCGAAATCCGCGTGTTCAGCCGCGACGAGAAGAAGCAGGACGACATGCGCAAGCGCTATGGCTCGTCCAAGCTGCGGTTCTATCTCGGCGACGCGTCGTCCCGCCGCGCGTGGCAGGCCTTACCTCGGCTTGGGCCGGGTGGAGCGCTCAGGCTGACCTCGTGGTGCTGCCCAGCCGCTACGACGGGTGGGGCGCGGTGATTTCGGAAGCGATCATGGTAGGCACGCCCGCCGTCTGCAGCGACCGCTGCGGCTCCGCCGGCGTGGTTCGCGCCAGCGGACGGGGCGGGGTCTTCGCAGCGAATGATCTGGACGCCCTGACCGCCCTGCTGCGCCGTCTAATGGACCAAGGATCGCCGTCGCCGGACCAGCGCGCAGCCTTGGCGCGATGGGGCCGGCGCCTGGGCGCCGGCGCGGGCGCGGACTATCTGAGGGCCATTCTGGCCTTTTCGGATAGAGGCGGAGATCGTCCGGCGGCGCCTTGGATGGTTGGCCAAGAGGCGGCGCAATGCCCCGCCCCATCATTCTGACCTTCGCGGGTCACTACCTGCCGGGCTACAAGGCCGGAGGGCCGATCCGCAGCCTGGTCAACATGGTCGATCAGCTGGGGGATGCGTTTGATTTCCGCATCGTGGCGGCCGATCGCGATCTGGGGGACGCCGCGCCGTTCAAGGGTGTCGACGTCAACGCCTGGAACACGGTTGGCGGGGGGCGGGTGTTCTATCGCTCTCCAGGAGCGGCGGGTTGGCGCGCGCTGCTCCACAGTCTGGACCCGACGTCGTTCGACCTGATTTATCTGAACAGCTTCTTTTCTCCCAGCGCGGCCTTGAGGCCGCTGGTCTATCGGCGATTTGGGCGCCTGGCGCGAAAGCCGGTTCTGCTGGCGCCGCGTGGCGAGTTCTCACCCGGCGCCCTGGCGCTGAAGCCTGCCAAGAAGCGTTTGTTCATCGCGCTGTCCAAGGCCGTCGGTCTGCACGGGAACGTCCTGTTCCAGGCCTCCTCCGAGTATGAAGCGGCCGACATCCGACGGACGCTCGGCGATGTGCCGGTTTACGTCGCGTCCAATCTGCCCGGCCGTTCCACGTCGATTGTGGACCAAGACGATGTCGCCGCGCCGGGGCAGCCGCTTCGCGCCGTGTTCCTGTCGCGTATAAGTCCCAAGAAGAATCTGCTGGGGGCGATCGAAGTGCTGGCGCGGGTGAGGGCGCCCGTCACCTTCGACATCTATGGGGTGATCGAGGATGGGGCCTATTGGGCGCGCTGCCAAGCCGCCATCGCCGCCCTGCCGCCTCACGTTCAGGCCCGCTACCAACGGCCGCTGCGGCCGGACGAGGTGATCGAGGTGCTGGCCCGGCATGACTTCTTTTTTCTGCCGACGCTGGGTGAAAACTACGGCCATGTCATCCGCGAAGCCTTGTCCGCGGGCCTGCCGGTGCTAATCAGCGACCGCACGCCCTGGCGCGGCCTTGTCGCCGAGTCGGCGGGCGCCGACCTGCCGCTGGAGGCGCCGGACGCCTTTGTCGCCTGGGTCGAACAGTTCGCCGCTCTGGCTCCGGCCGAACGCGCCGCCATGCGCCGCGCCGCGCGGACCCGAGGCGACGACCCGGCGGCGGCGGCGGCGGCCGTGGACGCCAATCGCACCCTGCTGCTCCGCGCCTTAGGCGCGGCGGCGGCCTAAGACGCTTTCCCCAGGACTTCCAAACCATGTTCACCGACAAGACCCTGCTGATCACCGGCGGAACCGGCTCGTTCGGCAACGCCGTGCTTCGCCGATTTCTGTCGTCGGACATTGGCGAGATCCGCGTATTCAGTCGCGACGAGAAGAAGCAGGACGACATGCGTAAGCGCTATGGCTCGTCCAAGCTGCGGTTCTATCTCGGTGACGTGCGGGACGACCGCAGCGTGGCGGCGGCGATGCAGGGCGTAGACTTCTGTTTTCACGCTGCGGCGCTGAAGCAGGTGCCGTCATGCGAGTTCCACCCGATGCAGGCGGTGCGCACCAATGTGCTTGGCACCGAAAACGTGCTGAACGCGGCACTGCACAGCGGGGTGCGGCGCACCATCTGCCTGAGCACCGACAAGGCCGTCTATCCGATCAACGCGATGGGGGTCTCCAAGGCGATGATGGAAAAGGTCGCCGTAGCGTCCTCCCGCAGCTTCGCCGAGACGGGCCTCACGGTTTGCGGCACGCGCTACGGCAATGTGATGGCCTCGCGCGGTTCGGTGATCCCCTTGTTCGTCAGCCAGCTTCTGGAGGGGCGGCCGATCACGGTGACCGAACCCGCCATGACGCGGTTCATGATGACGCTGGAAGACGCCGTCGAACTGGTGCTCTACGCCTTCGCGCATGGAGACAACGGCGATATTTTCGTGCAGAAGGCGCCCGCCGCCACGGTGGAGACCCTGGTTCAGGCCTTGCTGGAACTGTTCGGCCGACCGGATCACGAGGTGCGCGTGATCGGCGTTCGTCACGGCGAGAAGCAGTATGAATCCTTGCTCGGCAAGGAGGAACGGGCGCGCTCCGAGGATCTCGGGGACTACTTCCGGGTGCCGCCGGACGGCCGTGACCTCAACTACGGCAAGTTCGTCGATCAGGGCGACGCCTGCCTGCACGAAGGCGAGGAATACAACTCGCACAACACCGAGCGTCTGGACGTCGAGGGCATGAAGGCCTTGCTGCTCAAGCTGGAGTTCATCCAGCGCCTGCTGAGCGGCGAGCGGGCCTCGCTGGAGGACTGAGCCATGGCTGTTGTTGTCACCGGCGCGCGAGGATTCATTGGCCGCAACCTGATGGTGCGGCTTCAGGAGACCGGAGTGGAGCCTCTTCCGCTCGGTTCGGATGCGGATGAGGCTGCTATTCGGGCCGCCGCGGCGCGAGCGGAGTTCATCGTCCACCTGGCGGGCGTGAACCGACCCGTTGACGAGGCGGATTTCGTGACCGGCAATGTTGGCTCGACCGAAGGGCTGGTGAAGGCCATCAAGGACGCGGGCAGAACGATCCCGATCCTATACGCTTCGTCGATCCAGGCCGAGCGCGACAATCCCTACGGCCGCAGCAAGAGGGCGGCCGAGAATGTCCTGTTTCGCTATTCGGAAGAGACGGGTGCGCCGGTGCGCGTCTTCCGGCTGGCTAACGTCTTCGGCAAATGGGCGCGGCCGAACTACAACTCGGCGGTCGCTACCTTCTGCCACAACATCGCGCGCGGTTTGCCGATCTCCGTCAACGACCCCTCGGCGTCCCTTCGCCTGGTGCATGTGGACGATGTGTGCGACGCGATGCTGGACCTGATTCGTCATCCGCCGTCGAGCGCCGCCTTCGCCGAGGCGGGACCCATCCACGAAACCACGGTCGGAGCGGTGGCCAATGCCATCACCGGCTATGCCGCCAGCCGGGAGACCCTCGTCACCGACCGCGTCGGCCAAGGGCTCGACCGAGCGCTTTACGCCACGTATCTCAGCTACCTGGAGCCTAAGAGCTTCGCCTATGACGTGCCGCGGCACGCCGATCCGCGCGGCATATTTGTGGAGATGCTGAAGACCCCGGACTGCGGCCAGTTCTCCTATTTCACGGCCGGCCCAGGAATCACGCGCGGCGAGCACTATCACCACACCAAGACGGAGAAGTTTCTGGTCCTGACCGGCAAGGCTCATTTTGACTTTCGCCATATATTGACCGATCAGCGGCACGAGATCGTCGTGGAAGGCGGCCAGGGTCGCATCGTCGAGACCATCCCTGGCTGGACCCACAACATCACCAACATTGGAGATGGCGAGATGGTCGTCATGTTGTGGGCCAACGAGATATTCGATCGGGCGCGGCCCGACACTGTGGCGCAGAAGGTCTAGCCGTGAAGAAGTTGAAGGTCATGACGGTCGTAGGAACACGGCCCGAACTCATCCGCCTGTCGCGCGTCATCGCTCGGCTGGACGATCATACAGAGCAGGTCCTCGTTCATACGGGCCAGAACTACGACTATGAGCTGAACGAGGTCTTCTTTCGGGATCTGGAAATTCGCAAGCCCGACCATTTCCTGAATGCGGCCGGCGGCAATGCGGCCGAGACCATCGGCCAGATCATCATCGCCGTGGACAAGGTGCTGGCGGCTGAAAACCCGGATGCCCTGCTGGTGCTTGGCGACACCAACAGCTGCCTGTCTGTCATTCCCGCCAAACGACGCAAGATCCCGATCTTCCACATGGAGGCTGGTAATCGCTGCTTTGATCAGCGCGTGCCGGAAGAAACCAATCGTCGCATCGTCGATCACACTGCCGACATCAACCTGACCTACTCCGCCATCGCGCGGGATTACCTGTTGAGGGAAGGCGCCGCCCCCGACCGCGTGATTTGCACCGGCAGCCCGATGAACGAGGTGCTGAGCTACTATCGTCCCGCCATCGAACGCTCGCGCGTTCTGGAAGAAGTGGGGGTGAGCGAAGGAGGCTACGTCGTCGTCAGCGCCCATCGTGAGGAGAATGTCGATTCCGAGCGCCAGCTGCGACGCCTCGCCGACTGCCTGAACGCTGTTGCCGATCACACTGGCGAGCCCGTCCTGGTCAGCACCCACCCACGCACGCGCGCCCGCATCGAAGCCTTCGGAGTCAGCTTCGACGAGCGGGTGCGGCTTCTGAAGCCGTTCGGCTTTCTGGACTACATCGCCCTTCAGACCAGGGCTCGGGCGGTGCTGTCGGACAGCGGCACGATCACAGAAGAGTCGTCCATCCTCAACTTTCCGGCGCTGAACCTGCGCGAAGCTCACGAACGCCCGGAAGGCATGGAGGAGGCCGCGGTGATGATGACCGGCCTCAATCCCGAACGCGTGCTGCAGGCCATGGCGGTCCTCGAAACCCAGCCCCGCAGGGATGAACGTCTCCTGCGGCTGGTGCGCGACTATTCGCCGGACAATGTGTCGGACAAGGTGCTCCGCATCATCCTCAGCTACACGGACTATGTGCGCCGGACGGTCTGGAAAGAGTACTGATCGTGCCGCGCCGCATTCTGTATCTCAGCCAGTGGTTCTGGCCGGAACCTGCCACGCGTGGCCTGACGGTCGTGAAGGACCTCCAGGCCAGAGGCTACGAAGTCGAGGTCCTGACGGGCTTTCCCAACTATCCATCGGGCAAGCTGGCGCAGGGGTATCGCCTTGCGCCTTACATGCGCGAGCAGATCGAGGGCGTGATCGTCCATCGCGTCTTCCTCTATCCCAGCCATGATCGCTCCAGCCTCGGTCGGGCTCTCAACTATCTGTCCTTCTTCCTGTCGGCATTCGTCTTCTGCCTGGTCCAGGCCAGGCGCTTCGACCTGATCTACGTCTATCATCCGCCGATCACGACCGGTCTGGCGGCGGCGCTCGCCGGGCTGGTCTGGCGCAAGCCCTTTCTTCTTGAGGTTCAGGACCTGTGGCCGGACACCGTGGCGGCCTCGGGCATGTCCGCGACGGGAACCCTGGCGCGCATCCTCGATCCGATCTGCCGCTTCGTCTACAAACGGGCCGCCCTGGTCCTGGGGCAGTCGGAAGGCATGGCGGCGCGGTTGGTCGAGCGCGGGGTGGCTCCCGAGCGCGCCGACGTTTTCTTCAACTGGGCCGATGAGGACGCAGCCCGCGCCAATGGCTTATATGACACGGCCTCGCTGAACTTCGAGGGGCGGTTCAATTTCGTCTATGCGGGCAACTTGGGCACTGTCCAGGCCCTGGAGGTCCTGATCGAGGCCGCCCACAGTCTCGCCGACGCGGCGCCGCACATCCAGTTGACCCTGATCGGCGACGGCGCCGAGCGCGCGCGGCTGGAAGCCCTGGTGCGCGACCGCAGCGTTCGCAACGTCCAGATCCTGCCCGGCGTGCCGCCGTCGCACATCGGCGATGTTCTGGCCGCCGCCGACGTGCTGGTGGTCCATCTGAAGGACGACCCGCTGTTCGAGATCACCATTCCGTCCAAGACCCAGTTCTATCTCGCCATGGGCCGCCCGATCCTGATCGGCGTCAGCGGCGAGGCCGCCCGCATCGTCGCCGAGGCCGGCGCCGGCGTCCGCACGCCGCCCGAGAACAGCGCCGCCATGGCTGAAGCGATGCTGCACCTGGCCAACCTGCCGAAGGCCGAACTGCAGGCCATGGGCGCCCGCGCCCGCGCCGCCTACGCCTCGCGCTTCGCCTTAAAGACCACCATGGATCGCATTGCCGGGCATGTGGGCCGGGTGCTGGAGGTCGCGTGATGGCGCTCTTGTCTTCAACCCAAAAGAATGCGGATGAGCGGTCGGACAGCTCGCCTTTTCCTGTCACCCCGCTTCCGCCACAGCGTTGATCCGATCATGTCTCAAGACACCTCCCCCCCCGCGTCCCGATCACGCCACGGCTATGACCGCCTCAAGCGCTGCATCGATGTAGTGGGCAGCCTGGCCGGCTTGGTCGCCTTGTCGCCGGTGCTGTTGGTCGTTGCCATCCTGGTGCGGGCGCGTCTGGGATCGCCGGTTCTGTTCCGTCAGATCCGACCTGGGTTGCATGAGCGTTCCTTCGAAATGGTCAAATTTCGCACCATGCGCGACACGACGGGGCCAGACGGGCACCCCCTGCCGGATGCCGAACGCCTGACGCCTTTTGGCCGATGGCTGCGCTCAACCAGCCTTGATGAGTTGCCGGAACTCTGGAACGTGTTGAAAGGCGAAATGAGCCTGGTGGGACCTCGGCCGCTACTGATGGCCTATTTGCCCCTATATTCGCCTGAGGAGGCGCGGCGCCACGAGGTGCGACCAGGCGTCACCGGCTGGGCCCAGGTGAAGGGACGCAATGCCCTGACATGGGGTGAAAAATTCGCGTGCGACATCTGGTATGTGGACAATATGGCTCTAATCGTCGATCTGAAGATCATGCTGATTACGGTGTATAAAGTCCTCCTCAGGTCCAGTGTATCATCACCAACCTCGGAAACTATGGAACGTTTTACAGGGACGGCTCCGCCGGTTGATGCATCCCGCAGCGATCTTCCAGGATTTTGACTTGGTGTTCAACCTGGCGCTACCTTTTAGGAGAGTAATACGGCCATGCGGAATCTAGTCATCTCGTTTGTTCGACGAATTCGGCAGGGTGACTTAAAGAACGCGCTGTACCTTACTTATTACTACGCTTACTTGATGACATATGATGTTATCCACGGAACCCGGTTTGCGGTTTCTCACAAGCCAGGCGACATGGGCAACGAAGCATTATCAGGATCAACCGGTAATTTTCCGGCTCATCCCCGGCTTATCCGGCGATATCTTCAGCACGCAAACATCGATGAACGGGCACCCGTCATAGATATCGGTCACGGCTCCGGCACATTCCTGCACGTAGCCTCATTGGAAGGGTACACAAACCTCTCTGGAATCGAATTTGGCCACATTCCCTTTGCGATGTCGCAGCGAAATTTGGGCGAGCGGGCGACGCTGATACACGGTGACGCGCTTGCACTTGATCTTACACCCTATAGAGCGCTGTTCTTTTTCAATCCCTTTCGCGGCGATTTAGCTGTTACGTTTTTTAACCGCCTTCCTGACAATGTCCTAGTGGTGGTTAGCGTGAATCATGATCCGGTCATTGAATCCATATTGCACCTTAAAGGGTTCTCTTTAGATTTTCTATATTCTCACCCGATCTACTCTAACTTCAATTGTAAGATATGGAAGCGACGACCTAGACATGCTTGATAAGAGGACATTGCTGGTCTCCGGGATTGGTAAGCGGAACAGCCTTTTGAAGTTACTTAGGGACGAATGTCGGGTTTTAGGCATACGTCTGGTCGGCTGCGATGCAGCGGCTTGGGCACCGGCGCGATTAGATGTCCCCCATTTCTCTCAACTCCCCTTGGCTCGAGACAGTGGTTTCAAGGTCGCCTATCTCAACACTCTCGCCCGTTCTTCTGCCGGAGCTTACTTGACCCTTATTGATCCGGAGATAGTTTCTCTTGGTGAAATCGAGGGCGAAGCGGACGCCCTTTACCTGCATCCGGCGGCGTCCACTGCAGCGATCTGCGAAGATAAATACCACTTCTTCGAAACTATGCGAGCCAACGGCATAGCCACTATCCCGACATCCCTGACTCCGCTCAACCAGACACCATTCATCCGGAAGGACCGAACGGGTTCCGCCGCAAGCGGGTTCAAAGTCTATAGCGAAACCACTGATACCGAGACCGTCCGGCAGAACGCGCGGGATCCACGCTACATCTATCAACCGTTCTGCTCAGGTCGGCACTACTGCATCGATGCCTATTTCTCCATCCGGGATGCTCGTCTTATCGACCTGTGTGTCAAGGAGGTGTTGGCCAAAGCAAATGGCGAATCCTACCTGCTCCGGTCAGTGCCGCGTGACCGTTTCATCGGGATGCTTGATGCTGTTGCAACAGTGCTACCCATGCGCGGCATAGTGAACTTCGACATCTATGATGAGGATGGCGAATTAAAGATCATGGAGGTAAACTGCCGGATCGGCGGAAATTATCCCGCGTCGCACGCTTTCGGTGTCAATCTTCTTCGGCCTATGTTGACCGAAGTCTGCGGCAGACACTTGCCGTCAGACGGCGTCCGCGCCAACTATGCCGCAGACCAGGTGATCGCAAAGTATATCGGGTTCTCAGTGCCCTCACAGATGCTTGAGTTCGGGTCTAAATGCTGAACACTGCCTTCTCCCCTTGGCCCTGCTATTCGCCCGAAGAGGTCCAGGCTGTCTCCGAAACGCTGGCCTCCAACCGCGTCAACTATTGGACCGGAGATCGCTGCCGCGAGTTCGAGCGGCGCTTTGCCGACTGGGCCGGCGTCGGGCACGCGGTGGCTCTGGCAAATGGGACGCTGGCGCTTGACTTGGCGCTGAAGGCGCTGGGGATTGGGCCTGGGGACGAGGTGGTGACCACGCCGCGCACCTTTATCGCTTCGGCGTCCTGCATCGTCACGGCGGGGGCGACGCCGGTGTTCGCTGATGTGGACGCCGACAGCCAGAACATCACCGCCGACGCCATTCGCGCGGTGCTGACGCCACGGACCCGGGCGGTGATCTGCGTCCATCTCGGCGGCATGCCGTGTCACATGGATCCAATCATGGCGCTGGCGCGCGAGCACGACCTGAAGGTGATCGAGGACTGCGCCCAGGCCCATGGCGCACGCTATCGCGGCCGATCGGTTGGCTCGATCGGACATGTGGGCGCCTGGTCCTTCTGCCAGGACAAGATCATGACCACCGGCGGCGAGGGCGGCATGGTCACGACAAAAGATCTGTCTCTGTGGTCGGCCATGTGGTCCTACAAGGATCATGGGAAAAGCTGGGAGGCCGTCTATGAGCGGCCGCATCCGCCGGGGCCGCGCCTGGTGCACGACAGCTTTGGCACCAACTGGCGCATGATCGAGATGCAGGCGGCCTTGGGGCTGATCCAGCTTGAGCGGATGAACGACTGGACGGCGCGGCGGACCGAGCTGGCGCTGCGCCTCGCCGACGCCTGCGAGCCGTTCGACCTGCTGCGCACGCCCTTGCCGCCGCAAGGCGTGATCCATGCGTGGTATCGCTTTTATACCTTTGTCCGGCCCGAGCGCTTGGCGGATGGCTGGACGCGCGACCGGATCATCGGGGAAATCAACGCGCGCGGCGTGCCCTGCTTTCACGGCTCGGCGTCCGAGGTCTACCTGGAGGCGGCGTTCGACGGCACGGGCTGGCGGCCGAGCGAGCGTCTGCCGACGGCCAAGCAACTCGGCGAAACCAGTCTCGCCTTTCTGGTGCACCCCACGCTGACGGACGCGGAGATCGACAAGAGCTGCGCGGTCATCTCCGAGGTGATCTCGGCGGCTCAGGCCTGATCGCCGTCCGTGACCGCGCTCGATCCCGCGTCCGCACTGCGAGGCTGGCCAGAAGAAGGGCCATCAAAACTTGAAGCGCCGGGGTCCTGAGCGGGTAGTCGACCAGCGAGGCCGCCAGAAGCACGGCCAGGGCGAGCAGGGCGAGAGTGCTCTGGGATCCCTTGTGTCGCCAGGCCTGTTGCAGCAGCAGCAGCAGAAATGCGGCAGGCAGGAGCGCAAGCAGGCCGTATTCGACCACGACTTCCAGCCAATCGTTATGCGCCTGGTTGGTGAAGCCGGCGGTCAGGTCGTCGGGCGTCTCGACGCCGGCAAACACCGCGCTGAAGCTGCCCGCGCCCGTCCCGAACGGCAGGTGGGCGGCCGCTATACGACCCGCCTCGGCCCAGATGTCGAACCGCAGATCACGAGGCGCATCGGCGAAGCGGTCCGCAGCGACCCAAGATCCGGCGACCGCCAGGCCGAGACTGACCACCAGCAGCAGCCCGGGCAGAAGAAGGCGACGGGGGTCGCCCTGTCGGCCGACCCCAAGCCAAGGCGCCAGTCCCAGAGCGCACAGCAGCAACAGCCCGGCACCGGCCCTGGAGCCGGAAATCGCCACCCCCGCGAGCAGGGCGAGACATGCGACGGCGCCAAGGATCAGTGCGACGCCGGAGCGCCCTCGATCCGCCGAGGCGCGGCGCTGGAAGCTCCAGGCAGCCACGGCTGGAAGCGATGCGACCAGAAAAGCAGCCCAGTGGTTGCGATTGGCAAAGAAGCCGGTCGCTGCGCGTCCCGCATCCGGACCATAGAGGCGAAACGGGCTGGAGGGGCCGCCGCCCAGTTGAAACCCGCCCAAGCCAACGGAGATGACCGCGATCACTGCGACCAGCAGCCACATCGTCTGGGCCTGAGAGCGGCGAAGTGTCAACACGCCAAGGAAGACGGCGGCAAAGGGCGTAAGGCCGAACAGCGCGTCCCACGTGGCGCCTGGCGCCAAACTGATCGGCCGCCAAGTCTCACCCGCACCCACTGCGACGAGATCGGCCGCTAATGTGGCTCGACCAGGCAGGGCGCTCCAGACCGCCGGCGGCAGCGGGATCAATTGCACCAGCGGCAACAGGATCAGCGATCCAAGAAACAGCAGGGCCGGGCGTGAGACATCCTCTCTAGCCAGCAGCCGCAGGGCGCCGAGGGCCAGCAGCGGCAAGCCGGCAAGCCGGAGAACGAGGTCGAAACCGTCGTTGTCTTGAGACGCCCCGCCAAGAACCAGCGCCAAAGCAAGGTACAAGCCCAAGACTGCGGTGTACCAGGGGTGGGCGTCTCCGCCGGTTCGCGGACGTGCGGCAAGCGGGTTCATTGGAGACCGGTCAGTTCGATATGGAGGTCGTCATAGACCGCAGTGGTCGGGGACAGGCTCGCACCCGGACGTGTCTCCAGCGCGAGCCGCTGTGCGGGGCAGGCCTGTGCGGTTTCGAAAGAGATGAAGAAGAGGAAAGTCCCCTCCCCGCTTCGGCGTAGGGTCTGGGTTGCCTCTATGGCAGGTCCGTTCTCACAGCGCATCGTCCAGACCAGGGCGTCTTCGGGTGTGTTCGCTTCACGCCACACACGCCCCTGCAGCCGGTAGGATCCGGGCGCGAGCACCAGCAACTGTTCCGCCAGCCTCTGCCGCTGCAGGCCACCGAGCGTCGTCGCCTGGAGCGCGCGGCCCTCTCCGTTGGGCGAGCGGATGATTTCGGCCGCACCTCCGTCCGCCGCCAGCAGCTGCCAGCCAAAGGGCGGCAGCCTGTCTTCCGCCTCGAAGCCGCCGTCGATCAGCAAGCCGGCGGCCGTCTGTGGGCGCTGTTGTTGCCAAGCGACCAGCGCGGCGACATAGGCGCGGTCGCGGACAAGACGATCGATGTAGGCACGGGCTTCCTGATCGGTGGGAGGCGCCGGCCCATCCCGCAGCAACTGCTGGAGATGATAGGCAAAGGCGGGTTCAGAGGCGCTTCGACTGTAGCTCGTCAGCAGCATCGATCGCCATGGCGGCGTCAGCGCCATCCTTTCCGCCAGAGCGGCGCGTGCGTCCGGCGCGGCGTCGAGCAGGGGAAACAGCACCGGAGCCAGCGTCTCCCTCAAGTCCGGACGGCGTCGAAGCAGAACATCCAGAGAGCGCATGGCGGCAGGATAGTCCTGGCGATCCAAGGCGCGGGCAAAAAGCCAGGTCTGGCTTGGCGCGTCGCGCAGGCTGCGACGGGCCGCTGTTTGCATCAGCGCATCGGCGTTCTGGAGCTCGCCTTTGGAAATTGCCGCCTGCCCGAGAATGGAGACGGCGCGCACCGACAGGGGGGCGTACTCTAGGGCGTTGCGTGCGTGAGCTTCGGCCAGCGAGGGGCTCGCAACGCCCGCGGCGCCTCCCAACGCGTCCGCAGCAAGAGCCAGGTGCGCATCCGCCTGCCACGGCCACGCCCTCAGCGCTCGCTCGGGGGCATCATCCGCCCACAGTCTGCCGAGGCCGAAAGCGCCCGTCACCCCGCCCACACCGGCGGTGGCGCCAACGATCAGAACCGCCGCAAAAGGAGATGCGCGCAGCTTCCCCTGCTTGCGGCTATCACGACGACCATGCTGTGGCGGGCGGCGGGCCATTTTCGAGGCGCCCGTCAGCGCTTGCGCCGACGAGCCTTGGCGCCGGGCGTTTCCTCCATGCCGTAGTCGTAGGCGTAGGTGTATTCATAGCCGTAGCCGCCGAGGTTCGCCCGCTTCGAGTCGAAGCGCTCCAACACACCGCCCAGAATGTCGGCGCCGGCGCCTCTCAATCGGTCGAGCGCGCGCAGCGCCGTGCCCCGGCGCACAATGCCCGCGCCACTGATGAAGAGCACGCCTTCCGACGCATTGCCCAGCAAGGTGGCGTCGGCCAAGCCCATCACAGGCGGACCGTCGATGATCACTAGGTCGAAATGCTCAGCCAACCTGCCGAGAACATCGGGCAAGGCCTGGCTGGAGAGCAGGTCAGCGGGACTCGGCGGGCGCGGTCCGCTCGGCAGCAAAGTCAGGTGCTCCTGCTCCGTCGGCTGTAGCAGGTCGTTCAGGTCTGATCCCGCGAGGGCCGACGAGAAGCCAGCGCGGTTGTTGCCGCCCAGCATCTTGTGCAGGGACGGATTGCGAAGGTCGCCGTCGATCAGCAACACACTCTTGCCCATCCGCGCAAAGGCGCGGGCGATCGCAACCGACGAGGTGCTCTTGCCTTCGGCCGGCTGGGCGCTGGTCACAAGAAGCGTGCGGACCATGCCGCCAGGCCGCGCGAACTGCAGGGCCGAGCGCACGGAGTGATAGGCTTCGGAAAAGCCGGAGCGAGGGTCGCGCTCGGCCTGCGCCAGAGCCGCAGCCGATGGCAGCCACGGTACGCTGCCAAGCAGCGGCAGGTTCAGCTTCGCTTCGACATCAGCCGGTACCCGCAGCGATTCGTCCAGGAACTCGAGCACGAAGATGATGGCGGCGCCCAGCAGCAGGCCGAGCAGTCCAGCCAAGGCCAGATTGATCAATGGACGCGGCGCCACCGGATTCACCGGCAGGTCGGCGCGGTCGACGATGGATACGTTGTTGGTGCCGACGCCACCGGCAATGCCGATCTCGCGGTAGCGCTGAAGCAGGCCGTCATAGAGGGTCCGGTTCGTGTCCAACTCGCGCTGGAGAATGTTGTAGCGGATGCTGCGTTGATCCAGATCGAGCGCCTGCGCCTTCAGAGCGTCGATCTCGCCCTGGATCGAGCGTTCGGCGGCCGCCGCTGACGCATACTGGCCTTGCAGCGAACGACGAACGTCGCCCGCCTCGGCCGCCAACTGGCGATCCAACTCCGTGATCTGGGCTTGGATCTGCTGGACACTGGGATATTCAGGTTGAAAGCGTTCCAGCAGCTCCTGCCGCCTCGCCGTGAGCTCGGCGCGCTGTTCACGCAGCGCCTGAATGGTGGGGCTGGACAATACCTCGCTGAGTCCCAGTCCGGTTGAAGCCTGCGCCGCGCGTGAGCGTTCCTCGGCCTCAATGCGCGTAGTCCGCGCCTCTGCAAGGGAGGCGTTAAGCGCCTCCAGAGATGAAGCGATCAACGATCGGCCGCGGTTGGCGTTACCGTCCGATGTGGCGCTGGCGCTGGGGATATTGATGATCTGCTGGTTGGAGGCGTAGGCGACGAGCTCGCGCTCGGACTCCTCCAAGCGGGCGCGAAGTTGCTCGATGCGTTCTTCAAGGAAGCGACGGGCATAGGACGAGGCTTCGAAGCGACGCTCCAGGTTGGTGGCGATAAAGGTCTCAGTGATGGAGTTGACCACCGCCTGCGCCAGGGCCGGGTCGGCGCTGTCATAGCTGATCGTCACCAAGCGGGAGTTCATCGTTGGCGTGACACGAAGATTGGCGAGCAGTTGACTGACGGCCTGCCGATTGCGTTCGGCCGGCGAGCCTCCATCCTCGTCACTTCGCGGCTGCGCGTTGGCGGGGCTGCGCCGATTTGCTTCGATAAACTGCGCGTCCTGCGCCAGGCGCAGTCCCGTCACCACACGCTGAGCCAGCGACCGGCTCTTCAACAGGCCATATTGAGTTTGATAAAATTCCTGTGCCGAGTACATGCCTTCGGCCGGAAGAACTCCTTCCACGTCGACGACCTGCGCGGCTTCGCGGTCGATCTGTAGGGTGGCGCTGGCGCGATAGATCGGCGTCGACAGCAGGGTGATCACCACGCCAAGGACCAACGCAACCGCCAGCACGCCGGCAAGTATCCACCAGCGCTTCAACAGAATATGCCAAAGACGGCGCAAATCGATCAGGCCGTCGCCGTCCTGCCCGAACAGGGGACGAGACTCTGCAGCAGAAGAGCTGGTACCGGCCGCGGGAAGCATGGAGGTCATCAGCTTTAATTCAGTACGTTGAAGATGCCGACCAGGAAGCCGCCCAGCGGCGCCAGGTCGCGAATGAGGCGGCGCGCGCGCGCCGTGTCGACGATCACTGTATCGCCAGGAGCAAGCTCAGGGTCAGCAAGCCGGCCCGCTTGAATCTCGCGCAGATCGAAACGCGCAGCGGTTTGTTGGCCTTCGGCCTGGCGCAGGACAACCACGTTTCCGGCGTTTGCGTTATCGCTCAGACCTTGAGCCTGTGCGATCGCCTGAACCAGGGTCAGCCGCCCCTGCACCGGGAAGACGCCGGCTTCGCGCACCTCGCCTGACACAACCACCCTTTGGCTCTGCGGCGTGGTGATTTGGATAGTGACGTTCGGGTCGCGAACATAGCGCTTCGCATAGGCCCGCTCCACCTCGACCGCCAACTGCGGCGGGGTGCGGCCCAGGGCGTCCACGGGCCCCACGAGCGGCAGGTTCAACTGGCCGTCGCCGTCCACCTGCGCCGCGCCCGAGAGCTCCGGCACGCCGAAGACATTGACCTGCAACTGATCAAACGGACCAATGCGATAGGTCGGCTGCGGCGCCTGCTGAACGACGGGCATTGGTAGAACGGCGGGGGGCGCAGCCGAACGGGTCGCGCAGGCGCTCACGGCGGCGCCCGCCATCAAAGCCGTTGCCAGGGTGAAGGTCCGCATGCGGATCATCTGAAGCCTCCGAACCAGCGCCTTCGCGCCGGCTGCTCGACCGGACGCCGCGCCTTCGTCAGGGCGGGCATGTCCGTAGGGGAATGGTCAAGGATCACGCCTTGCGCCCTGACGCTCACCATGTCCAGCGCCGCCTGCTGTCCCAGCCGATCGGCCACGCGTTCGCGTGCTTCCGAGAGCACAGGGCGACGACGGCGCAGATTATGTCCGTCGCTGGCGACTATGTGGACGCGGCCTTCGTCCAGCATCCGTTCCGACCAGTACTGGGCGCGCTTGCCGAACAGCCCGGTAATGGAGCCGGCGGTCAACTGGATCCAGGCGCCGGCCTCGAAGACCTCGCAGATCGTGGCGTAACGATCTTCGATCCAGGTCAGGCGCTCGGGATGGGTGATGATCGGCACATAGCCAGCCGCCAACAGCTCGAAAATCACGTCAGCCATGCGGGGCGGCGCCACATGGTGGGGCGGCTCAAACAGGAAATACCGAGAACCGGCCAGCGTCGGGATGCGGCCGGTCTTTAGCTGCTCGAGCATATTCGGTGTGAGCTGCGCATCTGCGCCCGCCACCAGCGTCAGCGGAATGTCAGCCTTTGCAAGTTCATCCTGTAGTGAGGCGACCCCATCGTGGATGATCTCGGCGGTGTTGTCATATAGGCCAGGATAAATGTGCGGCGTGCAGGCCAGCGTGGTGATGCCATCTTCCCACGCCACCCGGGCCAGTGCCAGGGCGTCGTCGAGGTCGGTGGCGCCATCATCAACGCCAGGCAAGAGATGGCAGTGCAGATCAATCATCGAGTGGATACGCTACGCCCCCCCGGCGCCGGCACAAACCGCAAAAAAAGAGCGGCCGAAGCCGCTCTTCTTGACTTCCGTGATCAGGGCTTAGCGGCTGATCGGCTCGTCTTCGTCATCGTCGGCGACGGTCGCCACAACGCTCACCAGGACGCCGGCCGCCAGACCGCCAACCACCAGGCCGGTGGTGCTGATCGTTGCCAGCCCCCCAGCAGATGCTGATCCCGCCGCGACGCCAGCGCCGGTCTCAGCCTGGCCGCCGCCAGCCACCTGAGCGGCGCAGGGCGAAACCGAAGGAACCGCGAAGGCCTGACCCGCGGCGATCGGCAGCGCGCAGCCGTCAGCAAAGACCACCTGGGTTGCCGCAGATGTCCGAACCACGTCACCGGCGCGCAGGATCGAGGCTGCGTCCGACGAAACAAAGCCTTGGCCGCGGTCCACCATCACTTGACCAGCAGCACCCGACAGGCGCGCGGTCGGCGTTTGAGCCGAAACGCCCGACTGGGCCGAAGCGCCCGCGGAAACCGCGGCGACGGCGAGAGCGGCGGCAACGACGCTCAGGGACTTTTTCATGGTGGACCTTTCGAACGGACGGCTACCGGAGATTGCCGGGGGCTATTAGCATGGTGGAGATCGCGTCAGCAACCCCGATTACGTCAAATGAGATGACTGGGGAGTTAAAAGGCTGATCGGACAGAAAGGTTCACCTCGCGACAGGGTCTCGTAAGCAGAGGGCCGCGCCTTAGCGGTGATCCGGGCCGCCATGCGGGCCGCCGGCTTGGCGCCTTACAGCTCCGATCGAGATGACCAGAAACACAGCCGCCACAACAGTCGAGTCCCAGATGGCTTCAAGAACGCTTGGGCCTCGGTTCACGCCGGGCAAGCCCTGGATCACCTCGATCAACACACCAAGAAGCGTCAGGCCCCACCACAGCCGCAGCAGCGACACTCTGGGCAGGGCGACGGCGGAGAGCACCGCCAGCACCAGAAAGGCTGCGCCGTGGCTCAGCCAATCTGACCCAAGCGAGGGCGCGGACGAGATCGGCAGAAAGGCGGCCGCCAGCACGCCCCCGCCCGAAACGATGAGCGCAAGGCGGCTTAGAAGAACAACAAGGCGCGAATGCATAAAGGCGGGAGAGGCTCTGTTCACGCGCTCTCCTAGCGGACGCGCCCTCGGTCCCGCAACAGAGCAAGCCGCTTGGCTCGCCTCACCCTCTTTCAAGGAGACCCTTGAGGAGGGCATAGCGCGCGCGAAAAGGACCTTCGCTGATCGCATGAGGCCGAAGTCTCCCTATCCCTTCTGGATGTCAGCGCGGCGTCGGCCTCTCTAGGGCAGCGGCCTCAGCCACCGGGCGCAGGTGGTCCACGTCCGTGTCTGAGATCTGCAAAGGCGGCGGCCTTTCAACCGACCTCGACCCGCGATCGTCAGCGGGAATGCAACTGAGCCAACGGGCGCGGGCCCGAACGGCGTCGTCAGCATGAGCGGCGATGCGAACGGACTTCAAGCGCCAGCGCGGCCGTCACAAGCAGTTTTCCATCGAAGGCAACTCAGAAGGTGTTCTCGGCGCCTGAACTCAGGGAAAGACGACGCCTTCTGACCGACCGTGAACCGTGCGCTCATCATAATCGCTGTTGGCCTTCAGGATTTCTGACCGCCAGCGATCCGACGCCCGCACCATGTCGCCGCATGAAGAGGCGGAGCGCATCTCCGTCTGCATCTGCGCAGCGCCCATGGTGATCAGGTGTGCATGGTGACGCTCATGGATTTCGAGGCGTCGCAAGTACCGCATCCAAGCCTGTTGGAGGCGGCCGGCGCGGCGGTGTTCGTCCTTCAACGCAGGCAGAGTGATCGAGATCACCGGCCAGACCGTCACAGTTGACGGCACGCACTCGCCACTTGCATCTGTGGCCCACTCGATCTGGAAGCGCCAAGATGTCACGGCGTCATGTCGCGCACCAGAGGCGTCCGTCGGCCGGCGCTGGTTGAGCGACTGCCGAACATCACGAGACGTTCGCCCTTCGACCTCATAGGTGGTCACGCTGACCTGCGCCGGGGCGGAAGCGCTTTCGGGAAAATCAGCCAGGCTGGCGATCACTGGACCTAGGCTCCCCAGACGAGGCGTTGTCTCCAGGCATTTATGCGGTTGGAGCTCCAACGCTTCTATCCTGCGTCGCCATGAGAGCCCAGAGAGCCAGGCCTGCTGGGCTCTGGGCGAAGTCCAAAGCCGCCATGAGCTATGAGCGCTCTACGGTCTACCGCTTCGGCGTGACCAGGGTGAACAGCGGCCGCGGCGTCGCTTGGGCGATCGCTGCGGCCACCGCCCCTGGTCGATGGCGAGGATCAGGCTCAAGTCGTTTCTCTCCCGATAGGCTTGGGCTAAGGGGAGCACATGACGCACCGCCTGCCCAGCTATGAAGGCGTCCTCGACGCCGCCCGCCGGATCGACGGCGTCGCCGTGCGCACGCCGCTGCTCGAAAGCCCCGCCCTGAACGAACGCATCGGCGGCCGGGTGCTGATGAAGGCCGAGAACCTGCAGCGCGCGGGGGCCTTCAAGTTCCGCGGCGCCTAAACCGCATCAGCCGGCTGAGCGAGGACGAGCGGCGCCGCGGCGTGGTCGCCTTCTCCTCCGGCAATCACGCCCAGGGCGTGGCGGCGGCGGCGCGGCTGGCGGGCACGCCGGCGATCATCGTCATGCCGTCCGACTCGCCCCGGGTGAAGGTCGAGGGCGTCCTCGCCTTCGGCGGAGAGGTCCGCGAATACGACCGCTGGACCGAGAGCCGCGAGGAAATCGGCGCCGCCATCGCCGCCGAACGCGGCGCCGTCCTGGTCCCGCCGTTCGACGATCCCTTCATCATCGAGGGCCAGGGCACGACGGCGCTGGAAATGCTCGAACAGGCCGATTCGCCGATCGACCAGCTGCTGTGCGGCGCCTCCGGCGGCGGCCTGATGGCCGGGATCAACCTGGTCATGGCCGAGCGCAGTCCAGACACGCGCGTCTTGGTGGTCGAACCGGAGGCCTTCGACGACACCGCCCGGTCCCTGGCCGCCGGCGAGCGGGTCGGTCATCCGCAAGGGCCGCCCTCGATCTGCGACGCCCTGATGGCGCCCATGCCGGGCGAGCTGACCTTCCCGATCAACCGTCGCCTCGCCGGCGCCATCACCGTGTCCGACGCCGAGGTCGCCAAGGCCGTGGCCTTCGCCTTCCGTCAGCTGAAGCTGGTCGTCGCGCCGGGCGGCGCCGTGTCCCTGGCGGCGCTGCTGGCCGGCAGGATCGAGGCCAGGGACCGCGCAACGGCCCTCGTCCTGTCCGGCGGCAACGTCGACCCGGAGCTGTTCGCCGCGATCATCGAGGGCCGGTTCGGACGCTGACGCTTTCCTTCCGCCGCGCCTTTCGCCACCTTCCCTTCAAAGCCATGGGAGGACGTCATGCCGAAACCGTCGGAACTGCAGGGCCTGATCGGCCAGGAAGTCAGGGTCTCCCGCTGGTTCGAGGTGGCCCAGGCCCGCATCGACGCCTTCGCCGACTGCACCGAGGACCGGCAGTTCATCCACGTCGATCCGGACCGGGCCAGGCCACCCCCTTCGGCGGAACCATCGTCCACGGCTTCCTGACCCTCAGCCTGGCCTCGGCCATGAGCTACGACGCCGTCGCCCCGCTGGAAGGCCTGGCGATGGGGGTGAACTATGGATTCGACAAGCTGCGCTTCCTCGCCCCCGTCCCCGCCGGCTCGCGCGTGCGCGGCCGCTTCAAGCTGCTCTCCGCCGAGGACAAGGGCGGCGGCCGCTGGCTGCTGAAGCACGAACTCACCGTCGAGATCGAAGGCGCCGACAAGCCGGCCCTGATCGCCGAATGGCTGGGCATGCACATCGTCGACGGCTAGCGGAGCGCCAGCAGGATGAGCACGAGGTCGAACTGATCAAGGTGCCGGCCGCCGGTTACTACGAGGTCACGGCCGCCGCCGACAAGATCGTGCGCATGGGCGATGTCGCCGATGAAGCGGAGCGGGCGAAGAGCTTCCACCTCGACACCTACTGCTTCGACTCCAACCCTGAACGCACCCTGTTCTGGGACCTTCTCCATGAGAAGCGTGTGAGGAAGATCTACTTCACCGGCATGCTGACCCACGGTCAGTCGGACTCCTTTGTCCAATACATTGACCCTGAATCCCACACGGTGCGCTCCTACTATCCGGACTTCCTCTTCCTCCGTGAGGAAGGGGACGGCACTGAAAAATACGTCATCGTGGAGGTGAAAGGTGATCACCAGATCGACGACGCGGTTGTCCAAGCCAAGAAAGAGTTCGCCCACCAGATCGCGGTGGCGAGCGGCATGAAATACCAGATGATCAAATCCAGCGATGCCGACGATCGACGCTATCGCGCTTTGATAGACTGATAGTGGCTGTCGTTTGAGTCTACCCGACGCGCTCAGTCGCCGGTTGGGGGCGTCGTCCCCAGCCGGCGGCTGAGTCATCTAAGCCATTTGACGGGAATCTTAACTTTCCGAGCGATGAGCAGCGGAAGCCATTCGTCCCACTCGTGTGCTCAGCGCTTGGGCGCTACCAGCGTAAACAGGGGCCGGGGTGCCGACTTGGCAATCGCAGCCGCCACCGCCCATAGATTGATAAGCCCGGCGGCCTCGACCGTCTCGTCGGCGGCGTCTTCGCTCAGGGCGTGAAGGAGCCGGCACTCGCCGTCCTCGATCACCGCATGCCGATAGACCTGATCCATGCCGTCCAACTCGGCCAGGATCAGCATGTAGGCGTGATCACCTTCCTCCTCCAATGTTGCGATGTAGGCGGCGGCGTCCTGCGCCGTGCCATCGACCGCCAGCGTTCGTGTATGATGGTCGGCCAAGGCGGCGAACACTACGCCGGGCGCCGCTTCTACCGCCGCGCGCTTCGCATCGGGCAAGGACACGCCCAGGCTCCGCAGGCGCATCATCAGCCGCATCTCGGCCAATTCACGAGGCGTGAAGCTGGCTCGCCCGCCGTCGCGTGCGCGCAACAGGCCCTGGCTACGCCAGTCCCGCTGAAGGTGGAGCGGCGTGCCGGTTATGGCCGCCGTCTCGGAAGGCGTGAACTGCCCCTCTCGATAACGCAGCGAAATCTGGACGCTTGACATCCTGACCATTCCGTGTGATGCGAACAACAACCGCATCGACGACACGGTTTGTGTTTATAGGTTACGTTATGGACTGCGCAGGCGCATGGCGCAAGCGCGTTTGGAGGATGAAAGAAGATGATCTCGAAGATCGATGTCAGCGGCCACGACATGGCCGAGACTCTCGCGAAGGACCGCCGCCGCCGTCACGAGGCCCAGATGAGCGAGGGCATGGGCGACCTCGACGCCCTGCTGCTTCCCTTCGCTCTCGCGGTCGCGCGTCTGTCGGCGCGGGTCGAAGTGAAGGGGGCCGCCCAATGAACCGCGTCGCTATCCACCTGTCCGGCCCGCCGCCGATTGACCGCGACGTGCTCCGCGCCGTCTTCCAGCAAGTTCAGGACGCTGGCGGGCGCGTGGTGACCCTCGCGCAGGACGCGGCCGGCGAAGAGGAGGCGTTGGGCGACCTGATCTACCGTCTGGGCGACGATTTCGATCAGTTGTTCAGCATCGTGGGCGATGAGTTCTACGAGTTCATTGTCCAGGGCGACAGCCCGTTGGCCGGCGGCCACGTGATGGCGATGGCGCACTGATGCGCGCAATGCCGCCACCCGGCAGCCGGGTCGTCTTCTACAGCCGTTTCTCTAGCAGCCGCCAGAAGCAAACCTCGATCGAGGGTCAAGAGCGGCTCTGCGTTCACTACGCGGCGGAGAAGCAGTGGGTCGAGGTCAATCGCTTCAGCGATGCGGAAAAGTCCGGCACCACCACCATGGGTCGCGCCGGCCTGTTCGAGATGATGGCGTCGGCCGAGCGGGCCGAGTTTGATGTGCTCCTTGTCGAGGACATCGACCGCACCAGCCGCGATGCGGCCGATATGCACAAGATCGCCAAGGACCTGGACGAGTTGGACATCGTCATCTGCACCGTCGCCAATGGCGTGGTCACCGACATCGAGCTGGCCTTCAAGGCCGTCCAGAACAAGGAGTTCATCAAGCAAACTGTTTTCAAGTCCAAGCGCGGGCAGGAACTGGCGGTCAGCGAAGGCCGTATGTCAGGGTCGATTCCTTACGGCTACCGCAAGGTCCACAAACTGGATGCCAAGGGCGAGCCCATCAACGGGCTGCGAGAAGTTGACGCGAAGAAGAAAGCTATCGTCATCCGCATCCACACGGAATTCGATGCGGGCCGCTCGACCCTCGAAATTTGTGCCGGTCTTAACGCGGACGGCATCTCCGGTCCCAAGGGCAAGGACTGGCGGCCCGGCGCCCTCCTGGGCAACCGCCACGGCGGCATCGGTATCCTGCGCAACCCCATCTACATCGGTGAATACCACTTCCGGAAGACCAGCCGCCGTCGCCGCAAGGGGCGAATGAAAACGCGCTTCACCGCCCAGTCGGAACGCATGATCACGCAGCATCCGGAACTGGCCATCATCGACCAGGATCTGTGGGACCGTAACCAGGCGCGCCTGGCGGAGAACGTCGACCGCCCCTTCCACACCAAGCGGAAGGTCGAATACGTCTTCACCGGCAAGGTTAGCTGCGGGGTCTGTGGTTCCAGCTGCATCGTCAGCGACGGCAAGTATGTCTGCACCGGCCGTCAGCAAAAGGGCATCTGCTCCAACCCCCGCCGCGTGCCGCGCGAGGCGGTCGAAACCTCCATCTTCGACCGCATCAAGGTCCACGTCCTGAACACGGCCGTCGCGGGTCCGGCGCTGATAGCCTTCCGCGAGGAGGTCGAGCGCGCCCGCGCCGACCACGCCGCTCGCGCCGAAAGCCAGGCGGCGCGGCTCAAGGAGGTCGATCAGCAGGTCGCCAACCTGATGGTCCAGTTGCGAGGCGCTGGCGAGACCTCGTTCGCCAGCCAGTTGCTGCTGGAGGAACTGGAGCGCGTGGGCGCCGAGAAGCGCCGGCTGGAGCAGCAGGCGCGCCGCGCAGCTCCTCCGCCGCCCGTGAGCGGCGACGTCAAGGCGATCATCGGTTCGATCTCCGCGACGCTGGACGACCTGCACCAAGCCCTTCAGGTCGACGACGCCGAGGCCGCGCGCGCCAAGGAACTGCTGCGCGGCCTGATCACCAGGATCGTGCTGGAGCCGAAGCCGGGGTCGGTCGTCGATGGGCGCGGCGCCGGCGACATAACTGTCACCGTGGAGGGGCCGATGGCGGCCCTGATCGACCTCGCCGGCCTCGACGTCGATCGCGTTGCCAAGGATGGACATCGGCCCATGTTCGGTCTGGATAACGCGACTTACGTCTGGGCCTTCTCCTATCCCCTGTTGTGGCGCGATCCCCGTCTGGCCACGGTGCGCGCTGACCTGCCGATCCTGGCCCGCCTGCTCGACGAGGCCGACGTGCCTGTCTCCATGGCAGGGATGGCAAAGGCTCTGGCCGACGCCGGACCGACGGCAGGCCCTGACGCGGACCGCTCGCCCGAGCAGCGCGCCCGCAACGCGGTCGCCTATCTCCAAGCTCAAGGCTTCACCCGCTGCGTCAACTTGCGCGGGCCCGACACGGGCTACGTCTGGAACGACCGGGGCCTGAGCGACGCCGAGTGGAAGGCTCGCATCGCCGAGCCGCCCATGACCCACACCATCCCGGTCATGCGGCTCGTCCCGCCCGAGGCCGTGGTGGTCGTGGTCGGCCCGCCGCGTTCTGATGACGCCGAGTGAGCGCCGATGCTGCCGCCCTCCCGAGACGACCTAATGTGCAGACTTATCCTCTACAAAACAAACTGTTAACACTTCAAACATTCTTGACCATGGACGAGCTGGCCCACATACTGCCCAAGACGACGACAGGAGGACCTTGGTTCTCGCCGGCGTATGCCAGTGAGACTTGGGGAGCCGTAGCCACCGGCGACGACGGTCTTGTTGACGAGCGAAGCCAGTAGAGACTTCATGTCGGCGGACACCTCGAGCCGCTCGATCCGACGATGGATCGCCGCCCGATCGATAAGGGCCGGTCTTTCGGCTGCGTCGGTCATGCGAAGCTGTTCCCCCAGAAGCGCGATTTGTGCCCGTCACGCACAGCAATAGCTAGGTTCTGGACTCATAAGCTCTGAGCCAGAGTCGCGTTGATGCGAGGAGGACGGCGGCGAGGAAGTTGCGGGCCAACTTGTCGAAGCGGGTCGCGACGCGTCGGAAGTGCTTGAGGCGACAGAAGAAGCGTTCGACCTGATTGCGCTGCCGGTAGATGGCGGGGTCGATGGAGCGCCTGATCTTTCGACGCGAGCAGCTGGGGATGCTGGGCTGGGCGCCGGATCGGGCGATCAGCTCAAGCACGGCGTTGGAATCGTAGCCCCGGTCGGCGACGACGGTCGTCGGGGCGGGTAGGCCAGCGAGAAGCTCGGGAACCGCGCTCATGTCGGAGGCCTGGCCGGGCGAGAGAAGCAGGCGCACCGGCAGGCCGTCCTGATCGACTACGGCGTGGATATTGGTGCTCAGTCCTCCACGAAAACGGCCGATGGCGGGATCCGGGCCCGCTTTTTTCCACCGGCGGCGTGCTGGTGGGCCCGGATGATGGAGTTGTCGATCATCTGCATCGACTGCGGGGATCGGGCCGCCAGCGTCTCGAAGATCCTCAGCCAGACCCCGGCCTTGGCCCACTGGTTGTAGCGATTGTCGACCGTTGTATACGGCCCGTAGCGCTCCGGCATGTCACGCCATGGCGACCCTGTCCGCAGGACATAGAAGCCGCCGTTCAGCACCCGGCGGTCATCCACCCGGGCCACGCCTCGCGGCTTGTTCGGTAACAACGGCTCGACCAGCCGCCACTTCGCTTCGCTCAGATCGTATCGGGCCATCTCAGGGCTCCTTTCGGAATCCTTGAATCAAGCGTCGCCCTCGGCCGCAAGCTTTATGGGTACAGAACCTAGCTGGGACCGCGCCCCTCCACAACTGAGGTTACGTCAGTCGCCGGTCCCGGCCGATGGTGTCGGAACTGCTGGAGTCACGTCACCCGTTTCATGACTGCTCAGTCACGATAGCCACCAACGATGACTCCGGCATCAAAATGGACCTGATCCAATCGCTGTGGCGTCAACTAGGACGCATCCGTTGGAGGCCGCCCCCACTTGGCGATGGACGGGATGTGGGTTCTAACCTTCACTATTTCAATGCGAAAATCTTCCAGATCGTCTCGGGCTTTAGGTTGCCAGCCTGCCGCCAGCTATCGACTCGAATGACTAACGTGACTCTCGTCAGGCTTTCCGGCCTGCAAGAAACGATCCGCATCGCTCGTCAGTCACGTTTGCGGTGTCTCGAATTCGATGGAAGTGGCCTTGCTTGTCGAAGCCTTCTAGCCCGGACAGGTTGCGTTTCACTGAGCTGAACTTCTGACGTGAGGTGTGCACCTGGAGCTGCGCACCAAGGCTGCGATGATGCGGGCTGGGGGCGGATGTTCAAGATTGCCAAGTCTATAAGCGCTGGCTTTTAGAACGAGATTAGCTTCGCAGATAATTCCTTTACGAAAAACAGATAGTTATGTGTTTTTCTCTGTTGCGGTCTGGGTAGTTTTCACATAGAGAGAGGGCGACGACATCGGAGGGCCATCGGCGCTCCGCCAGAAAATTCTGGTGGAAACGAAGGGCTAATTTGGAAGTCGTTAGATGAAGCGTCCGTCGAAATGTCGTTCCCAAAATTTGGGAACGAGCACTGAGGCCGTTGGCGTCTGTCCTTTCGTGTCACGCAAAATCGAGCTGGTCGGATGCGACGTTGGGGTGAAATTCCTGGACTTGTTCTATGGGAATGGCGCTCCTCAGCACAGCTTGGCCGCCAAAACTTGGAAGCTGCTCTTCCTCAACCTCGTTCGACGCGATGTCGGCGCGTTCGTGGCCGTGTTGGGATGACGACCCGCGTCGCCTTCACTGCAGCGGACATCAAGCGCGCCATGGTCGTGATGGAGAAGTGCGGCCAACAGGTCGCTGCCGTTGACTTCCCCAAGGAGGGTGGCTTTCGCTTGGTGCTGGGAGAGCGATTGGACGTCGATGTTACAGGGAGGGGCAGGCGGAACGAATGGGATGACGTTCTGCCCCAATGACCGATATGGCGACCATAGAACTGGCCTATGTCCAGCGGTTCAAGGACCGCCACGGACGCATCCGCCACTATTACCGGCGCAAGGGTTACGCCACCGTCGGCTTACCGGGCGATCCGGGGTCGGCCGAGTTCATGGCCGCCTACGCCCAGGCCCACGGCCGTGCGCCTAAGGCAGACCCGGCGTCGAAGGTCCAGCCCCGCTCGATCAACCACCTGATGGTCGAATACTATCGCTCGGCCGACTTCCTGGACCTGGAGCCTCAGACCCAGAAGACCTACCGAAACATCCTTGATCGTTTCCGCGCCAAATACGGCGCCCGGTCGGCCGTCTCGATCGAGCCGCAGCATCTGAACGGCATCTTCCACCAGATGGCCGATCGGCCCGGCGCCCAGCGCAATCTGCGCAAGCGTCTGATGAAGGCCTTCGCTGTCGCCGTCGAACTGGGCTGGCGGAAAGACAATCCGGTCCGCGAGACCAAGTCCCGCAAACGCAAGTCCAAGGGTTTCATTCCCTGGTCGGAAGCCGAGATCGAGACGTTCGAAGCGAAGTGGGCGGAGGGCACGCGTGAACGCCTCGCGCTGTACCTCTTGCTTTATACGGGCGTCCGCCGGTCAGACGTCGTCGGCATGGGCCAACAGCACGTCAAGAATGGCCGAATCGCCGTCACTCAGGACAAGACCGACGTCCCGATCTGGATCCCGGTCCACCCGCGCTTGAAAGCCGAGATCGCCCGGCACGGCGCCGGGATGACGTTCATTCTAACGCAGTACGGCAGGCCGTTTTCACCGGCCGGCTTCACCAGCTGGTTCGTGGAACGCGCGACGCTCGCCGGCGTGACGGGCCGCACCCCGCACGGCCTGCGCAAGGCGGCGGGTCGACGGCTGGCCGAAGCTGGCGCAACGACCAAAGAAATCGCCGCCGTCCTGGGCCACACCAGCCTGGACGAGGTGGAGACCTACACGCGTTCTGCGGACCAGGCGAAGCTTGCTGACACGGCGATCGCCAAGCTCGAAAAGGCCGAAAAGAGAACGGCCGGTGTCAAACCCTGAGTGTCAAACCATCTAAACCCTTTGTTTTCATTGTCGAAAACAAAGGGGGTGGTAGGCCCGGAGGGACTCGAACCCCCAACCAGACCGTTATGAGCGGTCGGCTCTAACCATTGAGCTACAGGCCCCCAAGGCGCGTCTCGGCGGTGACGTTCGCCTAGCAGGCGCGGGCGCGGCTTGCCAAGCGGGGGCGGGCAAGAAGGCGATCTTTCGCCGATTTCACGAAGATGAACGGAAACTGCCAGCCAGGTGCGGGCGTTGGTTCAGGCGAAAACGGCCAAGGTCGTTGCAATGGATCGGCGAACGCGCCGGTCCTGGATCGCTTACGGAGAAGACTGCATGACCCGCACCCTGGCCGCCGCCCCCCTGAAGACGGTTTCGCTGAAGACCGTCGCTTTCGGCGGCGCCGTCGCCGCCGCCGCCTTCCTGGCCGCCGCCACGCCCCGCGCCATGGCCCAGACCGCTGAACCCTCGATGGGAGCCATGCACATGATGCAGCCCGCGCCGTCTCTGAACCTGTCGGCCTACGGCGAGGTGAAGGCCGCGCCGGACATGGCCACCATCACCTTCGGCGTCCAGACCGAGGCCGTCACGGCTCAGCAAGCCATGCGCGACAATGCTGCGCAGATGACGCGGGTCGTCGCCGCCCTGCGCCGCGCGGGCGTCGCTGAACGCGACATCCAGACCTCGGGTCTGAATCTGTCGGCGCAATACGACTACGTGCAGAACGAGCCGCCCAAGCTGCGCGGCTATCAGGCGGTCAACCGAGTGACGGTGGTCATCAATGACCTGAGCAAGGTCGGCACGACGGCCGACGCCGTGGTCGCCGCTGGCGTCAACCAGATCGACGGCATCAGCTTCGGCCTGAAGGATCCGACCGCCGCCGAAAACCAGGCGCGCCAGCTGGCCGTGCGCAACCTGCAGGCCAAGGCCCAGCTGTACGCCCAGTCGCTGAACGTCCAGCTGTCGGGCATCCGCAACCTGACCGAGGGCGGCGGCTATACGCCCCAGTCGCCGATGCCGATGTTCGCCGCCCGCGCCGTGTCGATGGATCGGGCCGAAAGCACCCCAGTTTCCGCCGGCGAACTGACCGTGCGGATCGACATCACGGGCGTCTACGACATCGCCCGCTGATCGCATCGGCCGGATAGAGAAAAGGCCCGCCGTCGCCGGCGGGCCTTTTTGCATTCTAAGAGGGGAAGCGCCTCAGCCGGCGGTCTTGATCGCGTTGGCGTCGTCCAGCAGGACCACGTTCGGGTTCCACTGGCGGGCTTCTTCCTGGGGCAGCTGGCCATAGGTGACCACGATCACCTTGTCGTTCTTCTGCACCAGGCGGGCGGCGGCGCCGTTGACGCCGATGACCTTGGAGCCGCGCGGCGCCTCGATCGCATAGGTGGTGAAGCGCGCGCCGTTGGTGATGTTCAGCACATCGACCTGCTCATGTGGATAGATTCCGGCGGCGTCCAGCAGGTCCATGTCGATGGCGATCGATCCCTCGTAATCGAGATCGGCCTGGGTCACCGTGGCGCGGTGCAGCTTGGACTTCATCAGGGTGACCAGCATCGTGCGGTCTCCAGCAAGAAAAACGCGGGGCGCAGGCCCTCGCTCACAGGCGGCTCATATAGGGATTTCCGGCCCCGGCATCAATCCGCACGCTGCGCCGCAGCAATCGGGTGCGGATGCGAACGCCAGGTCGACCGACGGATTGCACGCGTGTCATTTGACGACGGCCCGCGTCCCCCTATGCTGGCGACGCCATTTTCGGCCTGCGAGCGCGCGTTTTCCCTCCGATGAAGCAATTCTTCCTGACGGTCCTTGGTGTCTTCACCGGGCTGATCCTGTTCGTCGTCGTCATTCCCGTGGTGCTGCTGACGGTCGCTGTCGCCTCGTCGTCCAAGCCGACGACGCCGGCGACCACCGTGCTTGAGCTGGACCTGCGCGGCGGCGTCAGCGACCAACCGTCGTCAAATCCGTTCGCGGCCTTCGGCAGTTCCGGCTTGGCCCTGACGGACGTGGTCGACGGCCTGCATCAGGCCCAGAGCGACAGCAGCGTCAAGGCTCTGCTGATCCGCCTGCCGGAAAGCGGCATGACGCCCGCCACCGCCGACGAACTGCGCCAGGCCATCCATCGCTTCCGCAACGCAGGCAAGCCGGTCATCGCCCACAGCCAGGGCTTCGCCCCGTCGGGCGCGGTGATGTCCACCTATATGGTCGGGGCCTCGGCGTCGGAGCTGTGGATGCAGAACACCGCCGGCTTTCAGGCCACGGGCTTCTCGGCCGACAGCCTGTTCCTGGGCCGCGCCTTCCAGAAATACGGCGTCAAACCCGAGTTCGAACAGCGCTACGAATACAAGAACGCCGTCAACGAATACACCCAGAGCGACTACACCGGCCCGCACCGCGAGGCGATGACGGCCTGGATGACGTCGATCTACGACACCGCCCTGGCCAACGCGGCCAAGGACCGCAAGACGACGGCCCCGGCGCTGAAGACGGTGATCGAGGCCGGCCCCTATTCGGCGGAACAGGCGCTCAGCAACCGGCTGATCGACAAGGTGGGTCAGGTCGAAGAGGCCGAGATCGCCATCAAGACCCGCGCCGGCAAGGGCGCCGAGATCGTCGAGTTCGGCAAGTACGCCAGCCAGAAGGGCGAACGCACGGGTTCGGGCAAGAACGCCATCGCCATCGTGGGCGGGGAGGGGGCCATCGTCACCGGGCGCGGCGGCGGCGCCAGCTTCGGCGGCGGCTCGTCCATCCATTCCGATGACACGGCCGAGGCCATCTACGACGCGATCGAGGACAAGAGCGTCAAGGCGATCGTCTTCCGCGTCTCTTCGCCCGGCGGTTCGCCCGAGGCGTCCGAGCAGATCCTGGCCGCCGTGCGCGCGGCGCGGGCGGCGGGCAAGCCGGTGGTGGTGTCCATGGGCGCCTATGCGGCCTCGGGCGGCTACTGGATCAGTTCCGAGGCCGACTGGATCGTGGCGCAGCCCACGACCCTGACCGGCTCGATCGGCGTGTTCGGCGGCAAGTTCGTGCTGGCCGATGCGCTGGGCCGGTTCGGCGTCGACATGCGTGAGCTGACGGTGGGTGGGGAATACGCCGACGCCTTCTCGCCGACGCAGGAATTCACCCCCCAGCAGCGCGCGGCCTTTGCCGGTTCGATGGACCGGATCTACGACGACTTCATCGCCCGCGTAGCGACGGGCCGCAAACTGTCGCCTGACCGGGTGCGCGAAATCGCCAAGGGGCGCGTCTGGACCGGCGCCCAGGCCCTGCCGCTGGGCCTCGTCGACCAGCTGGGCGGCGTGACCGAGGCGGTGAACAAGGCCCGCCAGCTGGCCAAGATTCCCGACAACGAGCCCGTCCGCTTCAAGCATTTCCCCAAGCAGCAATCGCCGTTCGAGGCCCTGTCGGAAATGTTCGGCGTTCAGACCGAGGCCGCCAAGGCCCTGGTCATCCTGGGCGGCGTCATGGCCGATCCCCAGGCCCAGGCCGTGATGCGCCGGATCGACACCGACCGGATGCGCAGCCAGGGCGCGGTGGTTCTGGCCGACCAGCCGATCTTTTGACGGGGGCGGCGCACGCGACCGTGCGTCGCGGTCCATTGACCGCAGGCCCCGATGGACCGACATTGCGTGTCAGGCGTTCCGCGGATCGCCTGAAAGGATGATCCATGTTCCAGCCTGAACGTCTCGCCGCCATCGGCCATGCCGCCCGCCGCCGTCCCAACGGCCTGGTGGCGTCCGTCATGTGGGTCGCCGGCATGATCGCCGCCGTCTGCGCCATGGCGGTCGGCGCCGTCCTCGCCGTCTTCACCGCTGCGGCCGTGGCGGTCATCGCCCTGTTCGCCGGCGTTCTGGTCTTTCTGGTCGGCCTGGTCATGCGCACCCGTCGCAACATCGCGCCGCGTCGCCGCAACAGCGATCCCGACCTGATCGAGGCGCACAAGGTGGATGGCGCCTGGGTCGCCTATGACTGGGAGCGCAACGGCCGCTGAGCCGACGCCGCCCATGACGTCCTACATCGACGCGCCTTCGCCCAATTTCGACGCGCGCCGTGCGCCGCCGGACATGCTGGTGCTGCACTACACCGGCATGCAGACCGGCGAGGCCGCTCTGGCCCGCCTGCGCGACCCCGAGGCCAAGGTCTCGGCCCATTATCTGATCGAGGAAGACGGCCGCGTCTTCCAACTGGTGCCCGAGGAGCGCCGCGCCTGGCACGCCGGTCGCGGCGTCTGGCAGGGCGAGGACGACTGCAACGCCGCCTCCATCGGCATCGAGATCGTCAATCCGGGCCATGAGTTCGGCTACCGCGCCTTCCCCGAAGCCCAGATCGCGGCCGTCATCGCCCTGATTTCCGATATCCGCAGCCGCTGGACCATCGCCGACAACCGCATCATCGCCCATTCCGACCTGGCGCCGGATCGCAAGGAAGATCCGGGCGAGCTTTTCCCCTGGAAGCGTCTGGCCGAGGCCGGGCACGGCCTGTGGTTCGAACCGGCGGCCGAACGCGTGCAGGCCCTGGGCGGCCTGTTGCAGAAGGGCGATCAGGGCATCGGCCCGATGGTGCTCAGCGCCGGGCTGCATCGGCTGGGCTATGGCCTGAAAGCCGGCGGCGACTACGACGCCGCCGTGGAAACCGCCGTGCGCGCCTTCCAGCGTCACTGGCGCCCGGCCCGCGTCGACGGCGTCGCCGACGGCGAAACCCGCGCCCGCTTGGTCGGCCTGCTCCAGCTGGCCAGCGCCGAGAGCGTCACGGGCGTATTGAATTGACGTTCGCGCCGCTAACGCGCATCTAGCGCGCGCCAGACGGCTGGGCGGTCGCGGCGGACTTCGCGTCCGTCGAGGAAAGTCCGGGCTCCACGGTGAAAAGGCGGCGGATAACTTCCGCCCGGGGTGACCCGAGGGATAGCGCCACAGAAAGCAAACCTCCTGCCTTGCGAGGCCGGTAAGGGTGAAAGGGTGGGGTAAGAGCCCACCGCGGACCTGGCAACAGGGACGGCATGGCAAGCCCCGCCTGGAGCAAGACCAAATAGGGACATCGCGCGGGCTCGCTCGCGGGGCTCACCGCCTCAGATGTCCGGGTAGGTCGCGAGAACCGATCAGCAATGGTCGGTCCAGAGGAATGATCGTCGCCGATCCGGGCCTCGGCTTCGGAGCGGAACAAAACCCGGCTTACAGGCCGTCTGGCATTTTTCTTGGCCTACCGCGCTTTGCGCTGCTTGAGGCCGGCTTTTTTCTCCGGGCCTATCGCCCTTCGGCCTGCCTGTGGCCCGTTAGCGGGCTTCCCGCCCGCCCAGCCGGTGATGGCTCGCGTGATGTTTCGGTCCGCGTTGGGATTATCCCCGCATTTCAGCGTTCTGGCGGCGGTCCCGCGTGCTGGCGAGCGTTAACCTATTGTCTGGCAATGGAAGGTTAGAACAGCTCACAGCCTGTGAATACTTCGTTTGTTCCGTGTATGTTCCAGCTGTTCGAGCGTCACACGTCAAAACATGGTTAAATCTTGGCTTCGATCCCATTGAGGCCCATTTCATCCCATGCTATCCCAGCTTCATGATTTGGGGCTGAGAGGCGGGCGCGGCGGGCGTTCGTCAGGGCATCTAGGGACGGGCCGAAGGGCTCGATTGGACAGGGCGTGTTTCTCTCGACCTATGAGAAGCAGCTGGACGGCAAGCGCCGTCTCCTCATCCCCAACGACTTCCGCACGACCGAAAACGGCGCCGCCGGCGGGGTCTTCATCTTCCCTTCGATCGAGGCCGACTGTCTGGAAGCGGGCGGCGACCGCCTGTTCGCCGTCTATGCCGAGATGATCGAAGCCCTGCCGTTCGGCTCCGAGGAGCGTTCGGCGCTGGAGTGGCAGGTGATGGGCGAGCAGGTGCGCCTGGCCTACGATTCCGGCGGTCGAATCACCTTGCCTGAGGCGCTGTGCGCCGAGGCGGGTTTGGGCGACACCGTCGTCATCGTCGGCCTGAACGACCGCTTCCAGATCTGGTCGCGCGAGAAATGGGCGGCCCGCCGCGCCGAACAGCGCGCCCTGGCCAAGGCCGGCATGGCCCAGATCGGCGCCCTGAAGCTGGCGGCCCAGATGAAGCTGGCGGGAGGCGGATCGTGACGGACGCTCCCCCCAGTTCTCCCCATGCCCCCGTCCTGCTGGCCGAGGTGATTGAGGCCCTGGCGCCCGCGCCCGGCGATGTCATGATCGACGCCACCTTCGGCGCCGGCGGCTATACCCGCGCCATCCTGAAGACCGGCGCCCAGGTCGTCGCCCTGGATCGCGACCCGACGGTTCAGCCGCACGCCGACGCCGTCGCCGACGACTTCCCCGGCCAGTTCCAGCTGATCCGCACCCCCTTCTCGGGTCTGGCCCAGGCCTTCGCCGACAGCGGCAAGGCGAAGCTGGACGGCGCGGTCTTCGACATCGGCGTCTCGTCGATGCAGCTGGATCAGGCCGAGCGCGGCTTCTCCTTCATGCGCGACGGTCCGCTGGACATGCGCATGTCCGATGAAGGCGCGACCGCCGCCGACATCGTCAATACCTGGGACCACGGCCCCCTGGCTCACATCTTCAAACTGTATGGCGAAGAGCGCCAGTCGGGCCGCGTCGCCACCGCCATCCTGCGTCGCCGCGCCGAACAGTCGTTCACCCGCACCCTGGATCTGGCCGAGGTGGTCGAAAAGGCCCTGGGCGGCCGTCGCGGCGCGCCCATCCATCCGGCGACGCGGGTCTTCCAGGCCCTGCGCATCGCGGTCAATGACGAACTGGGCGAACTGGAGCGCGGTCTGGAGGCGGCCGAGGCGACGCTCGCCCCCGGTGGCCGCCTCGCCGTCGTCACCTTCCATTCGCTGGAAGACCGCATCGTCAAGGCCTTCCTGACCGAGCGCACCGGCAACAGCCCCGCCGGTTCGCGTCATGCGCCGATGGCCGTCGATCCGCGCAAGCCCAGCTTCACGCTTCAGTTCAAGGGCGCGCGCGAGGCGGGCGACGAAGAGCGTTCCACCAACCCTCGCGCCCGCTCGGCCAAGCTGCGTGCCGCCGTGCGCACCGACGCCCCGGCCTGGGGTCGGATCGATGGGAGAGCGGCGGCATGACCACGGCGCCCTTCTTCACCTATTCCCGCACCGCCCTTCAGCGCCTGTTCGACTGGAAGGTGCGCGGCGTGCGCTGGGTCGAGATCATCGGCGTGGTCCTGGTCGCGATCATGATCGTCTCGGTCTATGCCGCCAAGGCCGCCGCAGCGCGTGAGAGCAGCCGCATCGCCCAGATCGAACAGGACATTCGCGAGAACGGACAGCGCGTCCGCCTGCTGCGCGCCGAGGTCGCCCGTCTGGAACAGCCCGCGCGTCTGGAAAGCCTGTCGCGCCAGATCGGCATGGCGCCCGTCGCCGTCGCCCGTCAGGCCAAGGAAGGTCAGCTGACCGCCCTGAAACCTGTCCCCGCTCAACCCGCCGCATCTGCTCCCGCAGCCGCGCCGGCGCCCGCCGCCGTCGCCGACGACGCGCCCGTCCCAACGCCCTCGCCGGAGCCGGCGCAATGAGCGTTCAGGATCATCGTTATCACCGCCCGGCGCCGGGCGCCGATTTCCAGGAACGGCTGCAAGGCCGCCTGTCGCCCTTCTGGCGCTGGCTGACGGAACTGGTCTGGCGGCTGGAGCACGGCTTCGAGCGCGCCCGCGCCGACGCCCGCCCGGAAGAGGACACCCGCGTCCGCATCTTCCTGATCCTGATCGTCTTTTCCTGCGTCTTCGGCGGCCTGGCCATCGGCGCGTCCTACAAGGCCCTGTTCGCCCCAGCCAACGGTCTGGGACGCGGCGTCAATCCGAACGCCCTGGTGCGCGGCGACCTGACGGATCGCAATGGCGAGCTGCTGGCCACCAACATCGTCCACTACGGCCTCTACATCGACCCGGCCGAGATTTGGGATCGCGACCTGGCCTATCGCCAGATTCGCCGCGCCCTGCCGCGCATCTCGGCCGAACGGCTGAAGAAGGTGCTGGGCGGCGACCGTCGCCTGATCGCCCTGACCGGCCTGACGCCTCAGGAAAAGGCCGCCGTCCACGACCTGGCGCTGGGCGGCGTCACCTTCGAGCCCGAGGATCGTCGCGCCTATCCGCTGGGAACCTCGGCCGTCCATCTGATCGGCGACGCCGACACGGGCGGGCAGGGCGTCTCGGGTGCCGAACTGGCCTTCAACGACGAGATCCGCGCGGCCGGTCAGCGCGGCGAGGCCTTCCCCCTGTCCATCGACCTGCGCGTGCAGGGCGTGCTGGAAAACGAACTCGCCGCCGCCGCGATCAAGAACCAGGCCAAGGGCGCCGTCGGCATCGTCACCGACGTCCAGACCGGCGAGGTGCTGGGCATGGCGTCCTGGCCGACCTTCAACTCGGCCGATCGCGGCGCGGCGCCCGACGGCGCCACGCTGAACCGCGCGGTTTCGGGCCACTACGAGATGGGCTCGGTGTTCAAGACCTTCACCGTCGCCGCCGGCCTCGACACCGGCCGGGCCGACATGAACACCCTGTTCGACGCCTCCCAAGCCTTCCAGATCGGCGATCGCAAGATCAAGGACTTCCACGCCCAGAACCGGGTGATGACGCTGGAAGAGGTCTATCTGCACTCCTCCAACATCGGCACGTCGCAACTGGCGGTGCAGATGGGCCCCAACACCATGCGCGACTATTTCCGCCGCCTGGGCCTGCTGGACGCCGCAAAGATCGAGCTGAAGGAATCGGCCAAGCCCGTCGTGCCGCGTCGCTGGGACAACTCGACCCTGGCGTCGCTGTCCTTCGGCTATGGCATCATGATCACCCCAGCCCAGATGGTTCAGGCCATGGGCGCCCTGACCAATGGCGGTCGGATGATCCCGCTGTCGCTGCGCAAGGGCGGCGCCCGCAACGTCCAGCCGCAGCAGGTCGTCACCGAAGAGACCTCGCGCGCCATTCTCGACCTGCTGCGTCGCAACGTGGTCAAGGGTTCGGGCGGCTTCGCCGACGCGCCGGGCCTGCGGGTCGGCGGCAAGACCGGCTCGGCCAACAAACTGGTCGGCGGTCGCTATGACCCCAGCCACGCCCTGGGCTCCTTCGCGGCGGTCTTCCCCGTCGACGGCCCGCTGAACGGCAAGCGCTACGCCATCCTGATCGTGATGGACGAGCCGGGGACCTATCCCAAGACCGGCGCCTATGTCGCTGCGCCGGCCGTGCACAATATCGCCGACCGCATCGCCGGCTTCCTGGGCGTCGAACGCCGCGACGACCGCTGGCGCACGGCCTCGGGCGAAAAGATCCCGCAGTATCAGGACGTGGCGGGGGACGGGCTTTGAGCGCGCTTCACCTGTCCGACCTGCTGCGCCGCGACGTGTCCTCGGACCCCGTCATCACCGGCGTCACCGCCGATAGCCGCAAGGTCTCGCCCGGCGCCCTGTTCGTCGCCCTGCCGGGCACGGCCGCCGACGGCCGCGCCTTCATCCCCCAGGCCCTGGCGCAAGGCGCGGCTGCGGTTCTGGCGCCGACCGACACGCCGGATGGCGCGGCGCCCGTTCTGATCACCTCGGGCGACGTGCGCCGGGCCTACGCCATCGCCGCGCGCGGCTTCTACGGCGCCCAGCCCAAGACCTGCGTCGCCGTGACCGGCACCAACGGCAAGACGTCGGTCGCCACCTTCTGCCGCCAGATCTGGGCCGGGATCGGCCACAAGTCCGCCAGCATGGGCACGCTGGGCGTGATCGGCCAGAAGGGCCTCAAGACCTACGCCCTGACCGGCCCCGGCCTGACCAGCCCCGACGCCGCCGAGGCGGCGCGCCTGATGGCCGAACTGGCCGCCAAGGACGTGACCCACGTCGCGCTGGAGGCTTCGTCCCACGGCATCGACCAGCGCCGCCTGGACGGGGTCGCCTTGAAGGCCGCCGCCTTCACCAACCTGACCCAGGACCACCTCGATTATCACGGCACCATGGCGGACTATCGCTCCGCCAAGATGCGCCTGTTCGAGACCCTGCTTCCGCGCGGCCGCACCGCCGTGCTGAACGCCGATTCCGACGCCTATTCGGTCTTCGCCTCCGCCTCGATCATGGCGGGTCTGGGCGTCATGGGCGTGGGCGAGCGCGGTCGCGACCTGACCCTGATCGGCCGTCGCGCGACGCCTGAGGGCCAGCGTTTGACCATCGACGTCCGCGGCGACATTCGCGAAATCCTGCTGCCCCTGGCCGGCGCGTTTCAGGCGTCCAACGCCCTGGTGGCGGCCGGTCTGTGCATCGCCGCCGGCGATCCCGCCGACGCCGTCATCGGCGCGCTGGAAGGCCTGACCGGGGCGCAAGGCCGCCTGCAACGCATCGACGGCGGCCAGGAAAGCCGGGGCGAGGTCTATGTCGATTACGCCCACACGCCCGACGGGCTCGAGACGGTTTTGAACGCGCTGCGTCCCCACGCGACCGGCCGCCTGATCGTCGTCTTCGGCGCCGGCGGCGACCGTGATCGCGGCAAACGCCCCCTGATGGGCGAGATCGCCGGGCGTCTGGCCGACATCGCCATCGTCACCGATGACAATCCGCGATCCGAAGACGCCGCCGCCATCCGCGCCCAGGTCCGCGCCGGCTGCCCGGACGGGATCGAGATCGGCGACCGCCGCGCCGCCATTGAGGCCGCCGTCGAAATGATGCGTGACGGGGATGTGGTGGTCATCGCCGGAAAAGGGCATGAACAGGGTCAGATCGTCGCGGGCGTGACCCACCCATTCGACGACGCCACTGTCGCGTCCGAGGCCCTGTCTCTCTATGCCTGAACACTCCGCCCGCCCGCTCTGGTCGGCCGCCGAAGTCGCCGCCGCCACGGGCGGCGTGCTGCAGGGCGACGATCGCCCGATCACGGGCCTGACCTACAACAGCCGCGAGATCGTCCCGGGCGACCTGTTTCTGGCGCTGAAGGGCGAACGTGACGGGCATCAGTTCGCCAGCGGCGCCTTCGCAGCGGGCGCTGCGGCCGCCCTGGTCGAACATCCGGTCGAAGGAGGCCCGTGCGTCGTCGTGCCCGACACCTTGCGCGGCCTCGAAGCCCTGGGCGTCGCCGCCCGCGAGCGCGCGCCCCATGTGAAGCGCGGCGCCGTCACCGGCAGCGTCGGCAAGACCAGCGTCACTCAGGCGATCAAGGCGGGCCTTGATCTGGCGGGTCCGGCGCATGGCTCGATCAAGAGCTACAACAACCACATCGGCGTGCCCCTGACCCTGGCCCGGATGCCGGTCGTGACCCAGCGCGCCGTGTTCGAGATCGGCATGAATGCGCCCGGCGAGATCGCGCCCCTGTCGCGCTTCGTCGCCCCCCACGCCGCCTGCGTCACCACGGTCGGTCCGGTCCATATCGAGGCCTTCGCGGACGGCGAGGCGGGCGTCGCGCGTGAAAAGGCGACCATCTTCCAGGGTCTGGTGCCCGGCGGCGCCGCGGTGGCGAACGGCGACGTCGCCTTTTCGGCCGTTCTGTGCGACGCGGCCAAGGCGGTCGGCGCGCGCCTGCTGACGTTCGGATCCGACGCCGGCCATGACGCCCGCCTGCTGGACTTCCGGCCTGACGCCGAAGGCGCGACGGTCGCCGCCGAACTGTTTGGACGGCGCATGGACTATCGCCTGGCCCAGTCCGGCGCCCATTGGGGCCTGAACAGCCTGTGCGTCCTCTTGATGCTCGACGCCCTGGACGTGACGCTGGAGACGGGCCTGGAGGCGCTCGCGGGGTTCCAGCCTCTGGCTGGACGCGGCCAGACGCGCACGGTCACGACGCCGCACGGCGCCTTCACCCTGATCGACGAGAGCTACAACGCCAATCCGCTGTCCATGGCCGCCGGGTTCAAGACCCTGGGCGCGCGCTCGACCTCGGGCCGCCGCGTGGTGGTGCTGACCGACATGCTGGAGCTGGGCGAGCAGAGCCGCGACCTGCATGAAGGCCTCGCCGGCCCCATCGACGCCGCCGGCCTGGACTTGGTCCACGCCGCCGGGCCCGAGATGCGCTGGCTCTACGACGCGCTTCCGGTCTCGCGACGCGGCGTCTGGCGCGCGACGGCGGCGGAACTGGCGGCCGAGGCGGCGCTTCTGGTCGCGCCCGGCGACGTCGTCATGGTCAAGGGTTCGAACGGCTCCAAGGCCTCGCTGGTGGCCCAAGCCTTGGCGAACCTCAGTCGCGCCGAAGGCGTCCCCTCAAGCAGTGACGCCCCGCGGGCGTCGCGGTAGGGAAGAAACATGTTTTACCTGCTCTATCTCTACTATGCCGACGTGGCGCACCAGTATCCGCTGCTGAACCTGGTGCAGTACCAGACGGTGCGTGTGGCGCTCGCCATGGCCACCGCCATGATCGTCGCCGTCGCCATGGGCAGCCGCTTCATCAACTGGATCCGCGCCAAACAGGGCCGGGGCCAGCCGATCCGCGACGACGGCCCGGTGTCCCACCTGTCCAAGGTCGGCACCCCGACCATGGGCGGTCTGATGATTCTGGCCGGCATCGGCGTGGCGGTGCTGCTCTGGGGCGACCTGACCAACCCCTACATCTGGATCGTCAGCTTCGTGACGGCGGCCTTCGGCGTGCTGGGCTTCATCGACGACTACGCCAAGGTGACCAAACAGACCTCGGCCGGCCTGACCTCCAAGCAAAAGCTCCTTGCCCAGACCGTCGTCGCCGTCGTCGCCGGCGTCCTGACCGTGCTGTGGATGACTGTCTCGCCGACCTCGCCGGGGCTTGAGACGTCGATCGCCTTCCCCTTCTTCAAGGCCGTGCTGCTGAACATCGGCTGGTTCTATGTGGCGTTCGCGGCCTTCACCATCGTCGGCTTCTCCAATGCGGTGAACCTGACCGACGGTCTGGACGGTCTGGCGACCGTGCCGGTGATGATGGCGGCGGGCGCGTTCGGCGTGATCAGCTACCTCTGCGGCAACTTCGTCTTCGCCCAGTATCTTCAGGTCCACCACGTGCCTGGCGCGGGCGAACTGGCCATCTTCTGCGCGGCCATGATCGGCGGGGGCGCGGGCTTCCTCTGGTACAACGCACCCCCGGCCAAGATCTTCATGGGCGACACCGGCTCGCTGGCTCTGGGCGGCGCGCTCGGCGCCATCGCCGTCACCACCAAGCACGAACTGGTTCTGGGCATCGTCGGCGGCCTGTTCGTCATGGAGGCCGCCTCGGTCATGATCCAGGTCGGCTATTACAAGCTGACCAAGAAGCGCATCTTCCTGATGGCGCCGGTCCACCACCATTTCGAAAAGATGGGCTGGCCGGAATCCACCGTCGTCATCCGCTTCTGGATCATCGCCGGCGCCCTGGCTCTCTTGGGCCTGTCCACGCTGAAGCTGCGCTGATCCGATGATTCCCGTTCCCGGCTTTGAAGGCAGGCGGGTCGCGGTCTTCGGCCTGAGACGGTCGGGGATCACGGCCGCGCGCGCCCTCCAGGCCGGGGGCGCGATCCCGATCCTGTGGGACGACGGCGAGGCCGGCCGGGCGCAGGCGAAAGGCGAGGGCTTCACGGTCGAGGACCTGGCCGCCGCCGACTGGTCCGATTTCGCCGCCCTGGTCCTGTCGCCCGGCGCGCCGCTGACTCACCCCAAACCCCACTGGACCGTAGACTTGGCCCGCGCCGCCGGCGTGCCCGTCCTCGGCGACATCGAACTGTTCGTCCGCGCCCTGGCCTCGTATTCGTCGTCATCCTCCGGCTTGACCGGGGGACCGCGCGTCGTCGCCATCACCGGCACGAACGGCAAGTCCACGACGACCGCCCTGATCGGCTGGGTGCTGCAACAGGCGGGCCTGACTGTCCACGTCGGCGGCAATATCGGCGTCGGCGTCCTGGCCCTGCCCGAACCGACGCCCGACGCCGTCTATGTGATCGAGGTCTCCAGCTACCAGCTGGACCTGACCACGACCTTCGCCCCCGATGTCTCCATCCTGACCAACATCAGCCCCGACCACCTGGACCGCCACGGCGGCATGGACGGCTATGTCGCGGCCAAGGCTCGCATCTTCGCCAATCAGGGACGAGATGATGTGGCCCTGGTGGGCGTGGACGATACTTGGGGGCAGGGGATCGCGTCTGAACTCTCCCAACGTGTGATCGCTATCTCATCCAGTCCTTCTCCCCTTGGGGGAGAAGGTGGCTCGCGGAGCGAGACGGATGAGGGGTTTGTCGGACCCTCGTCGGCTGGCGGCGAGCCGGAGGATACAGCCCCCTCATCCGAGCGGCTCCGCCGCCCACCTTCTCCCCCGAGGGGAGAAGGCTACGTGGCGCTGCCCGGTGCGATTCTCGAAAGCGCCCAAGTCATCGCCGATCTCACCGCCGCCCGCTCGCTTCCCGGCCGCCACAACGCCCAGAACGCCGCCTTCGCCTATGCGACCGCCCGCGCTCTGGGTGTCACCCACGACGCCGCCGTCGCCGGCCTGCTGTCCTTCCCCGGCCTCGCCCACCGCATGGAGGCCGTAGGCCGCCTCGGCCCCGTCCGTTTCATCAACGATTCCAAGGCCACCAACGCCGACGCCGCGCGTCAGGCCCTGGCCTCCTATCCATCCGTCTTCTGGATCGCCGGCGGCGTGCCCAAGGCCGGCGGCATCGCGGACCTCGCCGACCTCTTCCCCCGCATCGCCAAGGCCTATCTGATCGGGGACGCGGCCGACGCCTTCGCCGCCACATTGGCCGATACACCGCACATCATCGCCCACACCCTCGACGCCGCCGTGGCCGCCGCCGCCGCCGATGCGGCCTCGGCCGGTGGCGACCAGATCGTCCTTCTGTCCCCCGCCTGCGCCAGCTTCGATCAGTTCAAGGACTTCGAGGCGCGCGGCGAGGCCTTCCGCGCCGCCGTCCTGGCTCTCGGCGCCGTCCCGGAAACCGCGTCATGAGCGCTCCCTACACCCCCGCCTTTTCCCGTAACGACCAGAGCCATGTGGCCCAGTGGTTCTGGACCGTGGATCGCGGCCTGCTGGGCGCGGCGCTCGCGCTGATGGCCTTGGGCGTGGCGCTCAGCTTCGCCTCCAGCCCCGCCGCCATCCTGGCCGATGAATCGATCACCGACCCCTTCCACTATTCCTGGCGGATGATGGTCTTTTCGGGCGTGGGGCTCAGCATTATGCTGACGACCTCGCTGATGTCGCCGCGCGGCGTGCGACGCATCGCGGTCCTGGCCCTGTTCGGCGCCATCGTCGTCATGATGGCCTTGCCCTTCATCGGCGACACGGTGAAGGGGGCCGCCCGCTGGGTGAACTTCGGCCCCTTCAGCCTGCAACCGTCCGAGTTCGCCAAGCCCGGCCTGATCGTCTTCGCCGCCTGGATGTTCGCCGAGGCGCAAAAGGGGCAGGGGGTGCCCGGCGTGACTATCGCTTTCGGCTTCTACGCCCTGACCGTCTCCCTGCTCTTGATCCAGCCCGATATCGGCCAGACGCTTTTGATCACCACCACCTTCATGGCCGTCTTCTTCATGGCGGGCGTGCCGTTCAAATGGATGGCGGTTCTGGCCAGCCTGGGCATGGCGGGGCTGGTGTCGCTGTATTTCGTCTTCGGACACATGCGCGACCGCCTCAGCCGCTTCTTCTCGCCCGAGACGACCGACACCCACCAGATCGACAGCGCCTCCGAGGCCATCCGCGCCGGCGGCCTGCTGGGTCGGGGCATCGGCGAGGGCGTGATGAAGCGTCGCGTGCCCGACCTGCACACCGACTTCATCTATTCCGTCGGCGCCGAGGAGTTCGGCCTGATCCTCAGCCTGATCATGATCGGCCTCTACGCCTTCATCGTCATTCGCGGCATGCGCCGGGCCATGAAGCTGACCGATCCGTTCGAACAGACGGCGGCGGCGGGCCTGTTCATGCTGATCGGGCTTCAGGCCTGCATCAACGTCGCGGTGAACCTGAACCTGATCCCGACCAAGGGCATGACCCTGCCCTTCATCAGCTATGGCGGCTCCTCCATGCTGGCCATGGGCCTGACCATGGGCTTTGCGCTCGCCCTGACCCGACGCCGCCCCGGCGCCTACGAACCCGGCGCCAGCCTGACCCTGGGGCGGCGGTTGCTTTGACGTCGTCATCCTCCGGCGCGAAGCGACCGGGGGACCCAGCGGCGCGCGCGAGCGCGAAACTGTCGCGGACTAAGCAAGTCGAACATCTCGTGGCGGACGCATCGCCTCCGGCGCCGCTGGGTCCCCCGATCTCGCTCCGCTCGTCGGAGGATGACGAAAGAACGAGGCATACAACGCATTTGGAAAGCGGCGCCCCAGCAATATCAAACGCCTAGAGCCGACCAGCGACCGTCTCCTGCCCACGCCGTAAAACCGTGCGATCCTGTCGCCGCCCCATTCCTCGCCGCGCCATTCCCCGCCGACTTTAGACAGATTAGACGAATTAGACGGTGTTTTTGCCTGCCCGCCGTCTGATCTTCAGACTATTCAGACCCTCTTTTTCGGAGCCTCGCCCATGACCAAGCTCTGCGTCGTCGCCGCCGGCGGCACCGGCGGCCATATGTTCCCGGCCGAGGCGCTGGCGCGCGAGATGGCGGCTCGCGGCTGGCGCGTGGTGCTGGCGACCGATCACCGGGGCGAACAATACGCCCACGCCTTTCCCGCCGAGGAACGGCTGGCGCTGGACGCGGCCACCGGCTCCGGCCCCCTGGGTCTGATCAAGGCCGGCGTCGCCATCTTCAAGGGCGTGGTCCAGGCGCGAACGGCCTTCGACCGGCTGGGCGCCGACATCGTCGTCGGCTTCGGCGGCTATCCGTCCGCCCCGGCCCTGGTCGCCGCCGTCACGTCCCAGCGACCGACGGTGATCCATGAACAGAACGCGGTCCTTGGCCGCACCAACCGTATCCTGGCCCCCTATGTCGGTCAGGTCGCCTCGTCCTTCCCGACGCTGGAACGCGCGCCGGCCAAGGTCCAGGGCCGCTCCCACGTCGTCGGCTCGCCGGTGCGGTCCGAGATCCGCGCCCTGTTCGACCGTCCCTATGTCGCGCCCGCCGCCGACGGTCCGATCCATCTGCTGGTCACCGGCGGCAGCCAGGGCGCCCGCATCCTGTCCGAGACCACGCCCCACGCCCTGGCCGCCCTGCCTGAGGCCCTGCGTCGTCGCGTGAAGGTGCAGCAGCAGTCCCGCCCCGAGACGCTGGAGGCCGCCCGCCAGATCTATCTCGACGCCGGGATCGAGGCCGAGGTCGCCCCCTTCTTCCGCGACATGGCTGACCGGCTGTCCAGGGCCCATCTGGTGGTCGGCCGCTCCGGCGCCTCGACCTGCGCCGAACTGGCGGTCGCGGCCCTGCCGTCCGTCCTGATCCCGCTGAAGATCGCCACCGACGACCACCAGCGCCTGAACGCCAAGGCCCTGACCGACGTGGGCGCGGCCGAGGTCATTCTGGAAGACGACCTGACCGTCGATCGCCTGGCCTCGACCCTGACCGGCGTCCTGTCCGATCCGGCGCGCCTGTCGGCCATGTCCGCCGCCGCCCGCAGCGTCGCCATCCCCGACGCCGCCCAACGCCTGGCCGACCTCGTCGAGGCGACGGCTCAACTGCAAAGGCCCTGACGCGTTAGGAAGCCATGCCTCCCGAGATCATCGCCGTCACCCGCCAGATCCGCGCCCTGTGGCATCGGTTCGACTGGCTGCCCGAATGGGCGGTCATCGGCCTGGTCCTGCTGGTCTTCGTCGGCGGCGGCTGGCTGACGCACAAGATCGCCTTCGCCATCCTGCGTCGCGTCGTTCGCAACAAGGATCTCTTCTGGCGCGGCGTGGTCGAGCGCGCGCGGGTCAAGCTGCGCGTCCTGATCATCATCATCGGCATCGGCATCGGCGTGACCGTCTCGCCGATGGATCCCGGCCCGTCCGAGGATATCCGCAGCGCCCTGCTGTTCCTGTTCATCCTGACCCTCGGCTGGATGGCGTCGGGCGTGCTCGACATGTGGTCGGTCATGCACCTCAAGCGGTACAATATCGCCGTCGAGGACAATCTGCTGGCCAGGAAGCACCTGACCCAGACCCGCATCCTGCAGCGGGTAGCCAAGGTCGTGCTGTTCATCGTCACCGTGGGCCTGGCGCTGATGACCATCGCCGGCTTTCGTCAATGGGGCGTCAGCCTGCTGGCCTCGGCTGGCGTCGTCGGCATCATCGCCGGTCTGGCGCTTCAGCCGATCCTGACGAACATGGTCGCCGGCATCCAGATCGCCCTGACCCAACCCATCCGCCTGGACGACGCCGTCATCGTCGAGAACGAGTGGGGCAATGTCGAGGAGATCACCTCGACCTATGTGGTGGTCAAACTGTGGGACTGGCGCCGGATGGTGCTGCCCCTGTCCTACTTCATCACCAAGCCCTTCCAGAACTGGACACGCGAAAACGCCCGCCTGATCGGCGTGGCCTTCTTCTACGTCGATTATGAAGCGCCCATCGACCGGCTGCGCACCGCCTTCGAGGGCATCGTCAAGGCGTCCAAACACTGGGACGGCGACGTGCAGGTGATGCAGGTGACCGACATCACCGAACGCGTGCTCCAGGTCCGCTGCCTGGCCAGCGCCGGCTCCGCCCCGGTCGCCTTCGACCTGCGCTGCGAGATCCGCGAGAAGCTGATGGCCTTCATGCGCGACGAGTGCCGCGAGGCCCTGCCGCGCGACCGCATCGAATGGCCGCAAGGGTCGGACAAGCCCGCCGAGGGGAGCGTTAGTCCGCCAGCGCCCTTTGTCCCTGGCTGATGGCCTGCTCCAGCGTCAGCGCCTCGGCCGGACGTTCAGTCCCGCAGGCGATGGCCAGCAGCTCGGCCGCATCCCCGCCCGGCGCGGCGTCATAGGCGGGGGCGGCGTCCGGGGTCGCCGGCCCTTCCGTCCCGTCCGCTTTCAAGGAGGAGAAGTCCAACCGATCCGCCGTCCTGGCCCGACAGTCGAACGCCCACCGCGACCAGCCCCCGACATAGGTCACGTCTCCAACCTTGAACCCGGCCTCGGTCACCTGCAGTTCCCGCATCCGCGCCATGTCGCCCTCACGCTCGATCGAGGCCGCGTCGGCATAGATGGCGAACCTTCCCACGCCGGTCGGGACCAGAGCGGGGTCAGCCAAGGCTGGCGAAGCGAGAAGGCTGATCGCCATGCCGATCCTCCCCAGCGCAGCGGGGGAGGGGGACCGCGAAGCGGTGGAGGGGGCGAATGCAGCACGAGCTTTGACCAAGGGAGAAGAAGCCTTTCGGCCAGGCCTGCGCGCGATCCGCCCCCTCCACCACGCTACGCGCGGTCCCCCTCCCCCGGTACGCTTCGCTTCTCGGGGGAGGATCGTCCTCATGCGACCAGGGTCTCCGCCTGTTTCAGGTCCACGCTGACCAGCTGGCTCATGCCGCGCTCGGGCATGGTGACGCCGTACAGCCGGTCCATTCGGCTCATGGTCACAGGGTTGTGGGTGATGACGATGAAGCGGGTGTCGGTGCGGCTGCGCATCTCGTGCAGCATCCGGCAGAAGCGGTCCACGTTGGCGTCGTCCAGCGGCGCGTCCACCTCGTCCAGCACGCAGACCGGCGCGGGGTTGGCCAGGAAGACGCCGAAGATCAGGGCCGCCGCCGTCAGGGCCTGTTCGCCGCCGCTCATCAGGCTCATGACCGACAACCGCTTGCCGGGCGGGCAGGCGTAGATCTCCAGCCCCGCCTCCAGCGGGTCGTCGCTCTCGACCAGCTTCAGCTCCGCCTGCCCCCCGCCGAACAGGGCTTCGAATAGGGTCTTGAAGTTGGCGTTGATCACGTCGAACGCCGCCACCAGCCGCTCGCGGCCCTCGGCGTTCAGCTCGTCGATGCCGTCGCGCAGCTTGGCGATCGCCTGGGTCAGGTCGATCCGTTCCGACTTCATGCTGTTCAGCCGCTCGCCGTATTCGACCGCCTCATCCTCGGCGCGCAGGTTGACGGCCCCCAGGGCCTCGCGTTCGCGCTCAAGGCCGTAGAGCAGGCTTTCGGCCCCGGCGGCGTCGGGCGGGCGGGCGATGGCGTCGTCGATCAGTTTGCGGCCCAGCTCGTCGGGCGACATCTGGGCGGTCTCGCGCAGGGTGGTCTCGGCCTCGGCCAGCTTCTCGGCGGCAGCCTCGGCGCGGGCGGCCAGGCCGGCGCGCGCCTCGCGGGCCTGCGACGCGGCGGTCTCGGCGGCGCGCGACGCGCGTTCGGCCTCGGTCGCCTCGGTCTCGGCCATGGCCATGGCGTCCGACGCCGCCTGTTTCCTCTGTTCGGCGGCGACCAGGGTGTCCAGCAGCTTGCCGCGTTGTTCGGCGAAGCCCTGAGGCGCGACCTCGGCCTGCTTCAGCAGGGCGGCCGTCCGGTCTGCGTCCTTGGCCAGGGCGGCGACGCGGCCGGCGCTGTCCCTGGACCGCGTGATCCAGCCCTCGCGTGCGCGGGTCAGGCTGCCCAGCCGCTGCTCGCGGCCCTGACGATCGCGGGCCTCGGCGTCGCGGTCCGATCGGGCGGTCTGGGCCGCAACGCGGGCGGCGTCGGCCGTGGCGCGGGCGGCCGTCAGTTCGTCGCGTAGGCCCGCGATCGTCTCGGACGGGGCGTCGGTGGTCTGGGCGGCGTCCAGCGCGGCTTGCGCCTCGGCTGCGTCGGCCGCCAGACGGGTCACGGTGTCGTCCAGCGCCTGGGCGCGAGCCTCGCGACGAGCCTGGTCGCGGGCCAAGGTCTCGACGCGGTCGCGGGCGGCGGTCACGGCCTTGTCGGCGGCGAAGGGCTTCAGGCGCGCGGTCTTGACCGCCTCTTCAGCGGCGCGAAAGGCTTCCGTCGCCGCCTTCTGGGCCGCCTGCGCCTGATCCAGGGCCGGTCTGCCCTTGTCGATCTCGGCCTCCAGCTCGGCCAGGCGCGTGCGCTGAGCCAGGCGCACGGCGGCGGGGCGCGGCGCCTCGGCGCGGCTGACGAACCCATCCCAGCGATAGAGGTCGCCCTCGGTCGTCACAAGGCGAGCGCCGGTCGGCAAGGCTTTCGCCAGCCGCGCCGCGTCAGCCTTGGGCGCGACGCCGCAAAGAGCGAGGCGAGCAGCCAGCTGTTCAGGGGCTTGGACATGGTCGGATAGGGGCGCGACCCCGGCGGGCCAGGACGGGGAGGGCGCATCCGCCCCGCCCCAGTAGGCGGCGGCCTTGGCGTCCAGGGCCGCGTCCAGATCGTCGCCCAAGGCGGCGGCCAGGGCGGCCTCGAACCCCTTGTCCGCGCGGACCTGATCCAGCGCCGGGGGATGATCGCGCTTGCCGGTGACCAGCAGTTGGGCCAGGCCGCGCGCCTCGGTCTGCAAGCGGCCCAGCCGGTCCTCTGCGGCGCGGGTGGCGGTGCGGGCCTCCTGTTCGGCGCGGGCCAGCTCGCCGCGCAGCGCCTCGGCCGCCTCGACGGCGTTGCGTGCGGCGGCAAGGTCGGCCTGCGCCGTTTCCAGCGCCTTGCGGGCGGTTTCCAGCTCGGGCGTTTCCAGCGGCCCCAGAGCCTCGCGTTCGCGTCGGGCCTGATCGTGCTGGGCGGTGACGCGGGCCAGTCGCGCCTCGGCGTCGCGCTTGCGGGCCGTCTCGGCGTTGGCGCGGGCCTCGACGGCGGCCAGCATCCCCGCCAGCCGTTCGACCTCGCCGTCGGCGGACTTGCGGGCGTCCTCGGCGGCGGCCAGGGCCTTGTCCAGTTCGGGGCCGCGTTCGGGGGCGGCGGCGATCTCGGCCTTGAGCCGGGCCAGTTCGTTGTCAAGCCGGTCCAGTTCGCGCTGGGCGTCGGCGGCCATGCCGTCTTCGCGCGCGGCGTCGGCGGCGATGCGGGCGGCCTCGGCCTTGAGGCGATCCACTTCCGCGCGGGCCGCCTGTTCAGCCATGTCCAGCCGATCGCGCTCCAGGCTGGCGCGGTGCAGCAGGGCGGAGGCGACGGCGTCCTCCTCCCGCGCGGGCTTCAGGCCTTCCTGGGCGGAGAGGGCGGCCGTCTGGGCGGCGGCGGCGGCGGTCGTAGTTTCGGCGACAGCGATGTCGGCCGCGCGCAGTTCAGCGGCGGCGGCCTCTGAGGCCAGACGCGCGTCGTTCCAGCGCACATAGAGCAGGGCGGCCTGAAGGGCGCGGATCTCTGCCGAGATCTTCTTGTACTTCTCGGCCTGGCGGGCTTCGCGCTTCAGCCGGTTCAGCGCCGTCTCCAGCTCGCGGCCGATGTCATCCAGCCGGTCCAGATTGGTCTCGGCGGCCTTGAGGCGCAGCTCGGCCTCGTGCCGACGGGTGTGCAGACCGGCGACGCCGCCCGCCTCTTCCAAAATGCGGCGGCGGTTCTGCGGCTTGGCGGCGATCAGTTCCGAGATCTGGCCCTGACGCACCAGTGCGGGCGAGTTGGCGCCGGTCGAGGCGTCGGCGAACAGCAGCTGCACATCGCGGGCGCGCACCTCCTTGCCGTTGATGCGATAGGTCGAGCCTTGGCCCCGGTCGATGCGGCGCGACACCTCCAGCACAGGGCTGTCGGTGAAGGGCTGGGGCGCGCGGCGTTGGGCGTTGTCGATGGTCAGGCTGACTTCGGCGTGACTGCGCGGAGGCCGGCCAGCAGCCCCGGCGAAGATGACGTCATCCATGACCTGGCCGCGCATGGCCTTGGCCGAATTGGCCCCCATTACCCAGCGCAGGCTTTCAAGGACGTTGGACTTGCCGCAGCCGTTGGGACCGACGACGCCGGTCAGGCCGGATTCGATGTGCACCTCCGCCGGATCGACGAACGACTTGAAGCCGACGAGCCGGAGGCGCTGGAACTGCATCGTCCCGACGGACTACCGAAGCAGCGGATCGACGGCGGCCGACAGGGCCTCCAGCGAATGCTCCATCACCATCGTCCCGTTGACGAAGAAGGTGGGCGTGCCGGTGACGCCTGCGGCGCGCGCGCCTTCGATATGAGCGTCGAGGGCCGTACGGATGGTTGGACCGTTCAGGCAGGCTTCGATCTGCTCGCGGGTCTTGCCGCTGGCGGCGATGCCGGCCGCGAACCAGGGCTGGGCGCCGGTGGTCTGCAGATTGGCCTGATCGCGCATGAAGACGGCCGCCACGTCGAAATAGCGTTCGGGCGCGGCGCACATGGCGACCGCAGCCGCGGCGGCGGCGACATTGGCGGGCGGGGTCGGCAGGTTGCGGTGAACCAGCCGGACCTTGCCGGTATCGATGTATTTGGCCTTGAAGGCCGGCAGCACGGTGTTGTGGAAGTCCGCGCAGTGCGAGCAGGTGAAGGACGCGTATTCGATCACCGTCACCGGCGCATTCGCCCGACCCAGGATATGATCCTGAGCCGTGACGGGCGGGGGTGCATCGGCGGCGAGCGCCGGCGTCGCCAAACCGCCGGACAGGGCGGCGAGGGCGGAACCGGCGGCGATGAAGGCGCGTCGCATCATCTGATTAGGCCTCGGTTACTTGGCCAGGGCCGCGTCGATGGCGGTGGACAGGTCGGCCAAGCTGGCGCCTTCGCCGCCGGGCGAGATGACCTGCGTCTCATTGACATAGAAGGCCGGGGTGCCGGTTACGCCCTGGGCGCGGGCGGCCTGAACGCGCTTCTCCATGGCGGCGACGGCGTCCTTGTCGGTGACGCAGTCGTTGAACTGCTGCTCGGACAGGCCGGCGGCCTGGGCGGTGCGCAGCAGCCAGTCGCGCGGCGAGGAGGTCAGCATCTCCTGCTGCGTCGCCATCAACTGGTGGACGACGTCGAAATACTTGTCCGGGCCGGCGCAGCGCGCGACCAGGAAGCCGGCGGTGGCGGCGTCGACCGGCGGGGTCGGCAGTTCGCGGAAGACGTAGCGGACCTTGTTGGTGTCGACGTATTTGGCCTTGAACGCCGGCCAGGTGTTCTTCTGCCACAGGGCGCAGTGGGGGCAGGTGACCGAGGCGTATTCGACCACGGTGACCTTGGCGCCTTCGGGCGCGCCCAGACCCATGTCGCCCTCGGCCGCACCCTTGGCGCCGCCGCCGCACGCGGCCAGAGCCATGGTCGCCAGTGCGGCGCCGGTGATGGCCGCACGACGGCTCATGCGGGCGAAGCGGGATTCAGTGTCGGCCATGAAGGTTCCTCGGATCGGATCGTTGGCGATGATCGCGCGATTCCCCGGGAATGGCGCAACCCTGAACTAGTCTGGAACAGGTGCGGCGAAGTTTGGGCCATTCTAATAATGCGGCCACGCCGACGCATCTGGTAGTTTGTTGTTATGTCCTCAAACCTGAAATCGCGGATTCCTGCAAGCGTCCACGCCTACGTCAGATTCTCCACCGACCGTCAGAAAGACGGCGACTCCATCGCCCGCCAGCGCGCGTCAGCCCAGGCTGAAGCCGACAAGCGCGGGTTGAAGATAACGGAATGGATTTCCGACGAGGGCAAGTCAGCCTTCAAGGGCGCCAATCGCAAGGTTGGCAACCTGTCGAAATGGCTGGCCCGCCTGGACGACGGAGAGATTGCGCCGGGTTCGATCCTGATCCTGGAATCGATTGACCGGCTGAGCCGCGAAGCGGTGATGGATGCCCTCGATACCTACACCCGGATCATCAACGCCGGGGTGACGGTCATCACGACGATGGACGGGCAGGAATGCAATCGTGCGAACCTGAACGCTCAGTGGACCGGCTTGATCATCACGCTCTCCAAGATGGCCGTCGCGAACGAAGAGTCGGAAAAGAAGTCGGTCCGTTCGAAGTCAGTTTGGAAAGCAAGGCGGGCTGATCCGTCCGCTAAACGGATGGTCGCGTTCCTTCCGCAGTGGCTTGAGACGGTCGATAGGCCGCGCCCGGATCGGGTCGCGCTTATCCATCGCATGGCTCATGAGGTCGTTGAGTTGGGCTATGGCACCGGCAAGGTGGCGCGCCGTCTGAATCAGGATGGCATCCCATCATGGGGCGCGCCTCGCCGGGATGGTCGCCTGCCGTCGTGGCACAACAATAGCGTCCTCAACATCCTGCGTGGACGCTCAGTGCTGGGTGAACATCAGCCGATGATGGACGGGCCGGATGGGAAGCCCGTTGTGGCCGGGCCGGTTGAGCCGGACTATTTCCATCCCGTGATGGAGCCAGCGGTCTGGCATCAGGTTCAAGCCGCGCTGGACAAGCGATCGTTCAAGGGTTCGCGAGGACGAAAGGGCAATGACTACGCCAACCTGTTCTCGAAGTTGGGCCGGTGTCACCACTGCGGATCGGCTTGCCATCGCTCGTCAGCCGGGGGGCAGAATGTCTATCTTCGATGCTCGGCGGGCGTCCGTGGTGTCTGCACGAATACCAAAGGCGTCCGTTATTTCGAGTTCGAAGCCAAGTTCCTAGACCTCGTGCTGGCCACGAAGTTCCATGGTGGTCGGGTCGATGACAGTCAGGCGGTCGCCCGCCTCGCTGAAGCCGAACATGCTCGCGCTGCTTTGGCCGTCCGGATGGATTCTATCGCTGAGCAGATGATCGAACGCGCAGGTTCGCCAACGTTGGGACGCCTTCTCGACAAGGCGGAAGCCGATGCCCGCGATCTGGATCAGGAGATCATCGACGCCCGCAAAGGCCTGGACGCCATCCGTTCGACCCCGGCTCAGAACGAGAGCCAAGCCGCGCTTGCAGCGGAACTCGCCAAGCTAAACGAGCCGGGCGCCGACCGCTTCGCCATTCGCTCACGCTTGGCCAGGGCCATCGCGGATGTCACCCAATCACTGACCTTCGATCAGGGCGGCGTCGCGCACATCGTGCTCGAAGATGGCGTCTCGACTTACGAGTTCGACGTCAAGGACGGCATCACGCACCGTTCGGAAACGCTCACCAAATCGGGCGCGATGACGAAGGTCGAAGTCCGAGAAGTCACGTCGCTGGACGAAGCTAGGGCGTTGAAGGCCGCGCTCGCAGCCTAGTCCTTCTGGAAGGCGCGGATCATGGCGATGACGGCGTCGCGCTCTGGTTCGCGCAAGTCCTGCCATAGCTTCAGAATGGCGCGTTCAGAGTGGCTGATCGCCTGGGGATCGGGGTCGCCATAAAGGTCGGCCACGTGGCAGTTCAGAGCTTCGGCGATAGCGAGCAGCGTCGCCGCCGATATACGGTTCACGCCGCGCTCGTATTTTTGGACCGGCTGGAAGGTGACGCCGATGGCGGAGGCCAGTTGGGCCTGCGTGACCTTCAACTTGTCACGGCGCGCACGGACCTCGCCACCAATCCGAACGTCTATTTCTGAAGCGATATGAGCCATAGCCCCCCATGCTCCGGCTAAGCTGCGATGTCACCAACCATATCGACCAAATCGTCAGCGGCGATGTGGCCATAGCGATCCGCCGTGATCTGGATCGAGGCGTGTCCGGCTAGCCTGGACACCATCGCGAGCGGGTATTTCCGCATAGCCCGCGTCAGTGTGGTGTGCCGCATTGTGTGGAAGCGAACGAGGCTGAAGTCATAACCGCGCTCGGTCATGCGACGGCGAACCGTCCGCCACATCCGGAACAGTTGGCTCGGGCGGAAAGGGAAAAGGGCGCCGTTGCCTGCCTTCAGCTTCAAAACCGGTAGAAGGCCGACGATCTCCGGCGTGATCGGGACCACGCGGGGCTTCTTCGATTTGGTCGTATACCGCTCGAACTGGACGAAGGTGGCAGGCTTGCCGCCAACAGTTCGCGTCTCGAAGTGACCCGCATGCACCCGCAGGGCTTCGCCTCTCCGACATGCCGTCGCCAACAGGAAGCGAACCATCGCGTCGAACCGCGACCAGTCCCGGTCAGGTTCTTCCAAGGTGAGCCGAGCGATCTCCTCGAATAGGGCTGACGCCTCGGCGTCCGCCGCGATCTCTAGACGGCACGACCGGCACGTGAGGGTCAGGCTCCAACCGCGTCGCTGCATCGCGTGAATGGTCGGCGCATAGCCTTGCCAGTTCTCGCGGTTCCACATCCGGTAGCGAGCATTGAAGCCCATTACCGTCCGCCCTTCGCGGCCCAGGCCTTCTCAGCACGAGCCAGGGCCTGCCGGTGGGCCGTCTCGTGGCCGTCGTCCCAATGAGCAGGATTGAGCCTGATCCGCAGAATAGGATCACTGGACCTGGACTGGCGACGCTGCACCGCAACTTCTTTGGCGTAGACGCCGCACTTGCTGCATCGGAATCGCAGGCGTTGGAGAGGATCGTCGGCCAACCTCGCGCCGATCCGCCAGACGTTGGCCTCACGGATCAAGCGGCATCCGGCGCAGGAGAACGTGATGTAGACTTCGGAGTCGGCGACAAGGTCACGAGCCGTGACGTTGTAATCTCTCCAGTCAGACTCAGGGCGGGCAAGCAAGACGAGACTCGGGTTGGGACGCCACGACCCACGGGGTCCATAACCGATTCTGATTTAGGAATGTTCCCGTATTGTTCACGTTCGTGTGGATGTTCGCTTTCGCGCAGGACCGGGCGCGACGTGAACATGTAAGGAACGCTTCGAAATTCTGGTGGACATCGAGATCGCAGCTCACCCAGAAATTCGCGGTGTCATCAGGGTTTGACCAAGGCAAACAATTTAACTGCTTTTCGAAACCCAAATCGCTATTGACCCGAATCGCGAAAACGGCCCCATTGCCCGAAGGGCTGACCAAGTTTTTTCAATGAACTGGTCTGCCCAATGTTTCCCAAGAAAACCAAACCACTGCCCGTCCCGCCTGCTCCGCGTCATTCGTTTCGGATGCGAACGAAGGACACGGAGATTGAGTGACGTGCCTCTGAGTTTTCATCCAGCGGCGACCAGAGTCCTTGGGTTAGTTACGCCTCGCAGCGTGGGTTGAGCAACAGGCCGAGCCGCGCAGCTTTCATACTGCGCAGCGGGTCGGCCTGTTGCGGTCAGACTGGCGGCAAAGGCCTCTTCCTTACGGAGCAGTCCAGCACGACGCGGGCCGTGAGGTAGGCGGCCTCCTCTGCGCCGATGTTCGACAAGATCGCGAAGGCGTCGAGGTGACGACCGGCGCCGCCCGAGCCGACACGGCTCACGAACTCTTCGATGGCCCGGGTCAGCGTCGAGACGGTCAGCTTGAGAAGCTGGCGTCCTGGCGGAAGGTCCGCCTCGCTATTGGTGGAGGATGGCTCGGACCGCCACGGAAGGGGGCGGGAGCTTTGGTAACGGCTGGCACCAAGGGCGCGAGCCTCGTCTTCAAGCGCGCGTTGACGCGCCAGTTTTTGGCGGAATGTTTCGTTGGGCTTTCTCACCCCATATTTAGTTGGGGAGGAGGAAACCCTCGTTTCTAAGCTAGGCGGGGGTCGTCAGGATTTACCGGCGTGGCATCTTCGGGGAGGTGGATAATCATGTCCCAGAAATAGACCTGCGGCTTGATCTGATCGCCGACTGCGTCGATCCGCTTTGTGATCTCGTCCAGCCGTTCGACGGAAAAATCTTTGTGGGTTTTGTTGTTCGAGATGAGTTCGTAGTCCCCTTGGAAGGGGTTCTGCTCGAAGTGGCCGTGAGCGACGATGTTGCGAAGCCGGTTCAGTTCTTCGAGTTCGTCAAAATCGATCCCTTCCAAGCGAAGTTCGGGCCTGATCCCGTGTAACATTCGCAGGTTGTCGAGCCTCCGGGCGAATAGCCCCTGCGTCAGCTTCTCAAGCTCCTTCTGATCCCCAAGGTCTTTTAGAACGCATTCGATCAGCATGGTCAAAAACCGATCCACGTCATTGTGCGCGAGGATCAGCCGACCGAGAGCCGCCTCATAGTCCTTCCTGATTTGAGGATCGGCCCACGCGATGTCGTCGTCGTCATAAGCGTCAGACGTGTCGCCAAGGGGCATTTCGTGGGTCATGCTTCAACAATCCTGCGCAGGCGAAGCCCTGGGACCATGGGGCCTGATCGCGGCTAAAGCGATTTGCGGATTGAAAAAGACTTGCGGCGAAGTTTTGTCAACAGCGCCTTATCCGCGCGCCCAGGCCCGATCGATCGCGGGTGCGGGGATGAAACTTTGCGGTCTGTCCTGGCGCGGCGGCGGATCGCTTAGGCCCTGCTGGATGAAGCGCATCGCCGAAAGCAGGCCGGACCGCGAGAAGGGCTTGGGGATCACGCCATGCGCGCCCAGGAAGTCCTCGGGGATCATCTTGGGGTTGGCCGTCAGGAACACCACGGCGGTGGACGGCCAGCGGTCCTTGATCAGGCGACACACGTCCAGACCGCTGGAGTTATCCGCCAGCTGGATGTCGACGAAGGCGATGTCGGGCGGCGCGTCGAGCGACAGCGACTCGACCTCGCTCAGGGACATGGCCTCGCCGACCAGCCGGTGGCCTTCGTCCTCGAGCATCGCCTCGAGGTCCATCACAAGCAGGGCCTCGTCCTCGACGACCAGGATGTCGAAGTGGGGCCCGGCCGCGCGCACCTAGCCGCTCACGGGAAATTCGACGACCGCGCGCGTTCCGGGGTCTGCCGGCAGCCACAGCGTCTTGCCGCCGATCTGCTTTGAAAGACGACCGATCAAGGTCTTGCCCAATCCATGATGCGCGGCGCCGGGAATGCCGGGGCCGTCGTCTTGAACAACGACCTGGCCGCCTTGTTCCGTCTTCTTGGCCGAGACGATCAATCGGCCGCCCCGATCGTCGGCGAAGGCATGCTTGATCGCATTGGTCAGCAGTTCGTTGATGATCAGGCCGATCGACGAGGCGTGGGTTGAAGGGATGAACATCGGCTCGACATCGACGGAGACCTCGATGTCGCTGCGTCCGGTCGATCCGATCACATCGGCGACCAGGGTGTTGGTGAAGGCCCCGACGTCGAACTGGGTAACGTCCTCGGACTGATAGAGCTTGCGGTGAACGGTCGCCAGGGCGTCCACCCGCTCCAGCATGGAATCCAGGGTTGCGGTCAGGGCGGGATCGGACAGGGAGCGCGATTGCAGCCGCAGCAGCGAGCCGATCATGGTCAGGTTGTTCTTGACCCGGTGATCGACCTCATGAAGTAGCAGGGTCTTTGCGGTCAGGGCTTCCTGCAGGTCGGCGGTGCGGGCGGCGACCTCGCGCTCGACGACGGCCTTTTGCTTTTCGACCAGAACCTGGGCCTCGACGCGTTCGGTGACGTTCAGTTGCGAGGCGAAGAAATACTCGATCTCGCCCTCGGCGTTACGCACGGGGCTTGATGAACAGGGCGTTCCAGAAGGTGCTGCCGTCCTTGCGATAATTCAGCAGATCGATGTGGATGTCTTCGCCGGCCTCGATCGCCTCGCGGATCTTGGCCACGGCCGCCTTGTCGGACTTGGGTCCCTGCAGGAAACGGCAGTTCTGGCCGACGATCTCATCGCGCTCATAGCCGGTCAGATCCTGGAAGGCCTTGTTGACGAAGACGATCGGATTGTCGGGCAGGCGCGGATTGGTGATGACCATTGGCATGCGCGTGCCGCGCACGGCGGCCGCGAACGGGTCGCCGCGACCGATCTCATGTTCGACGACATCGGTAAGTCGCCAGTCGTCTTGTTGCTTCATCGGGCTCGGAATCCAGGCGCGCGACCAGGATATGCCGTGCGGAGTTCTAATCTTTCCCGTCCTACCTACAGCAGGCGACAAGACCTGCCAACCGAGGCGCAGGGGTCAGTCGCTGTCGATGTCGGAGCGCGACAGGGCGACGCGGCCGAGGCGCGCCAGGGCGGCGCGTAGATCGTCGGGGGCTGCGGCGATGGAGGCGGCGAGATCGGCCTCGGCCTGGGTGGGCAGGGGCGGCGGCTTGGCGCTGCGTTTGGGACGGGCGGCGGTCTCCTTCAATGGGGCGACCGGACCCTGGGCGATGCGCAAACGATCCACCGTCCCGGCGCCCAGGAACAGATTGACGCGAGCCAGAATGTCCTCGGACTGGTGCTGGATCAGCAGGGCGGCGGCGCCGGCGACGCGCAGTTCCAGTACGCCGGGCGAACCGCCCTTGCCCTTGGTCAGTTTCTGCGGGCGGGTGACGCGGGCCAGACGATCGCCGACGATCTCGCGCCAGCGAGGCTCCAGCGCACCGGCCCCGCGTCCGAACTGCTCGTCCAGCTTCTTGATCAGGGGCGTCAGCGCCTTGCCCGCGCGCGGCGCCGGTCGGGGAACCGGACGGGTGCGGCGGCGAGACAGGATCTCGCGGACCTCGGCGTCTGTGGGCAGCGTGCGGCGCATGGGTCTATATAGCCCGACCGATGCCTGACGTCTCTCCCGACATAGACCTGATCCGCTCCCGGCTGCTGGCCTGGTACGACGCCCATGCGCGCAGCCTGCCGTGGCGAGCCGCCGTCGGCGCGCCGCGGACCGAGCCGTACCGTGTCTGGCTGTCGGAGGTCATGCTGCAGCAGACGACGGTGCCGCATGCGACGCCGTATTTCCACGCCTTCACCACGCGCTGGCCGACGGTCTCGGACCTGGCGGCGGCGGAGGATGCGGAGGTTATGGGGGCCTGGGCGGGGCTGGGTTACTATGCGCGTGCGCGCAATCTGCTGGCCTGCGCGCGGGCGGTGGCGGCCGAGCACGGCGGCGTATTCCCGGATACCGAGGCGGCGCTGCTGGCGCTGCCGGGCGTGGGCGCCTATACGGCCGCAGCCGTCGCCTCCATCGCCTTTGACCGGGCGGCCAATGTCGTGGACGGCAATGTCGAGCGGGTCATGGCGCGGCTGTTCGCGGTCGAGACGCCGGTGCCCGCCGCGCGGCCCGAACTGAGGCGGTTGGCGGGGCTGTTCGTCACCGACGAGCGGCCGGGCGATTGGGCTCAGGCTCTGATGGATCTGGGCGCGACGGTTTGCCGGCCCAAGTCACCGTCGTGCGGGACCTGCCCCGTGGCCAGCGAATGCCTGGGGCTGGCCACGGGCGACCCGGCACGGTTTCCGATGAAGGCCAAGAAGGCGGAGCGGCCGCATCGGCGGGGCATCGCCTATGTGCTGGTTGACGACCAGGGGCGTGTCGCGGTCGAGACGCGACCCGAGAAAGGGCTGCTGGGCGGAATGCTGGGCCTGCCGACCAGCGATTGGACGACAGGTGAGCCCTCGGGAGCGGCGCCCACCAAGGCCGACTGGCGCGAGGCGGGGGCTGTGGAGCACGTCTTCACCCACTTCAGCCTGACGCTGACGGTGATGACCGCGCGCGTCAACGCGGACGACCGCTATCGCTGGATGCCGATCGAGGCGGCGCGGGCCGCCCTGCCAACGGTCTTCGCCAAGGCGCTGGATCGGGCGTACCCGCCCGATCTGTTCGGCTGAACCCTATCGCAACGTGCGGATCGAAACCTTGCCCCGCTTGTGATGCGGGATGACCACGGCGCGACCATCGGCGTGCTGGATGTTCAGATTTACGACGGCGTCGCCGACTTCCAGCCCGGTGATCTTCAGACGGTCCAAGCCGGCCGGCAGGACCGGATCGGCCAGATCGACCGTCTCGGTCCAGGCGTCGATGGAAAGGCCCAGGGTCGCCTGAAGCATCAGGAAGACCGATCCCGCCGCCCAGGCCTGAGGCAGACAGGCGACCGGATAGGCGATGGGCGGCTCGCCCGGCTCACGCGGGAAGCCGCAGAACAGTTCGGGCAGCCGCAGGTGGAAATGGGCGGCCGCAGCGTAGATCTCGGCCAGGATTTCGGCCACCGCATCGCGCTCGCCGTAGGCGGCCATGCCGGCGGCGGCCATGGCGGTGTCGTGCGGCCAGACTGAGCCGTTATGATAGCTCATCGGATTGAAGCGGGCTTGGCCGACCTCCAGCGTGCGGATGCCCCACCCGGTGCGGAACTCGGCGGTCAGCAGGCGTTTGGTGACCCGTCGCGCACGTTCCAGCGACGGCAGGCCGGTGAACAGCAGATGGCCGGCGTTGGAGGCTATGGCGCGACATTGCTGGCCGTCGCCGTCGAGGGCCACGGCATAGAAGCCCTCGTCCTCCATCCAGAACTTTTCCTCGACCAGGGAGCGGACCTGTTCGGCGCGCATCCGCCATTCGGTCGTGCGGTCGTCGTGCAGGCGCTCGCCCAGATCGCCCAGCGCCTTCCAGGCGGCGAAGGCGTAGCCCTGAACCTCCAGAAGCGCGATCGGACCCTTGGGGAAGCGGCCGTCGGCGTGGAAGATGGAATCCTCGGAGTCCTTCCAGCCCTGGTTGGACAGGCCGGTGTCGGCGCCGCGCTGATAGTCGATCAGGCCGTCATTGTTGCTGTCGCCATAGTCACGCATCCAGTCGGCGGCCGCGATCAGGTTGGGCCAGAGCGTGCGGATCAGATCAAGGTCGCCGGTGCGGTTGGCGTAGGCGCCGGCCAAGGCCACGAACAGGCAGGTGGTGTCGACCCCGCCATAGTAGAGACCGAACGGCACCTCATGCAGGGCGCTCATCTCGCCGCCGCGGGTCTCGTGCATGATCTTGCCGGGCTGGCTGTCCCGATAGAGCGAGGTCTCAGTCGCCTGGCGCGAGGCGAGATAGGTCAGCACGCCCTTGGCCAGCGACGGATCGAGCCACAGCATTTGCCAGGCCGAAATGATGCCGTCGCGTCCAAACGGCGTCGAGAACCAGGGCGTGCCTGCATAGGGATAGGGTCCGGTGGGCAAATCCGTGGTCAACAGCGCCATGTCGGCGCGCGACTGGTCCAGCCAGTCGTTGAAGCGCGGGCTGCGCGGGCCGCGCACCGAGGCGCCGCGCCGGCGTTTGGCGCGCATGGCCAGGCGGGCCTGGATGGCGTTCTGGCGCCAGCGATCGGCGTCCGGCGTCTCGCAGGCATCGACGCCACATTCGATGAACAGGTCCAGCGAGCGGCCCTTGGGCAGGCTGAACATGAACTCGGCGCGTTGATGCGTCAGGCGCGCGGGCGGTTCGGAAAAGGCGATGCAGCTGGATCGGTCCACGTCGTCCAGGCCGGTGTAGCGGAAGGTGACGCGGCGACCATCGGTGGTCGGCGTGTGGATCGTTCCGCGCTTGACTCGCGGCGTGCCGCGCACCTGGAAGATATCGAAGAAGTCCGCGCCGAAATCGAAGGCCAGCGGCAGCAGGATGTCCTCCACCCCGTGGTTGACCATGCGGATGCGCTCGAACATCCGCCGGTTCCACAGAAACCGCCGGCGCTCGATATGCAGGACACCGGCCGGCGCCGACCGGCCGCCCATCGGGGGCAGGGGACGATTGGTGGTGTGGCAGGAGAAGAAGACGTTGTCCTGGCTGACGCCGGACGACAGACGCGACGGCTTCAGCAGACCCACCGTCATGGCCCAGCGCGACAGGACGCGGGTGTCGCCCGCGAACAGGCCGTCGGCGCCGCCCTTCATGTCGCCCCATCCGTCGGCGACCAGGAAGGTATCGCCTTCCTTCAGCGCCATCAGCTGTTCGAGACCCGTGGCCTCGACCGATTCACCGGCGGTCAGTTGAGTGGAATAGGCGTCGTCCATGCGGTCTCTTCCCCGTCGTTGTGAGGCCTTGGCCGAACGTGTCGCACCCGAATGCGGCGCTCAGGGGCCGCTTACAGACTTTAATGGGCAAGTCGCCGACGGGTTCAGGCGAACCTGTGCTTTTTCATCGACAGAGACCGGGCGACCTTCATTTGATCAACCGTACGACCCCGATGGACCGCGCGATGTCGCGGAAGGCGGCTTCCAAGGCGGCGCTGTCTTCGGCCAGGAAGGCATGGTCGGAATCGCTGGCGCAGCTCCTCAGCAGATTGCGCCCGTTCTGCGTGGGCACGTTCAGGCCGACGGTGAAGACCTCGATCTTGTTCGACTTGGCATAGGTGCAAATCGAACCGAAATCGGCATCCGTCGCCGCCAGCTCATCGGCTTTGTTCGTGGCGACGTGCGCGCCGTCCGACGAGCGGTAACGCAGGGTGTTCACACCGTCGGTCATAAGCACCAGTATTTTGCGCGGCGTGCGGTTTGCGGGATCGTAGGCCCCGGCTTCCTGGAACGGCGCGGTGGGCGACAGCAGATTGATGCCCCAGATCAGGCCGGATGGAATGTGCGTCTCGGGCTTGTAGCCGCCGACATTGATGACAAGGTTTTTGATCGCGTTCAGGACGCTGGATTTGCTCTTGGACAGGGGGCTGACCGCATTCAGGCAACTCTGGCCTGTCGTCAGGAAACCCTTGTAGGGCGTCGCCGGCGACTGGTCGTTCAGCCGCGTCGTGCCGACGTTTCGCGAATAAACGCAGCCGAACCACTTGTAGCTGACGTTGCAAGCATAGGGCGGGACGGTGACCGTCTTGACCACCTGATCCTTGTAGCAGGTGCCGGTCTCGCTGACGCCGTCACGCACGGTGGTGCAAGGGTAGGGGGTGCCGCCGCTATAGGTCGTCTTGGTCGTGCAGGTGCGCTCCTGAACATAGTCGTCGGGCACGGAAATCCACGGGGCCTTGCGATTGGCAATCCCGACATTGACGTAATCCGCATAGGGCACGACGCCGATCGAGACCTCGTCGCTTTCGGTCGCCATCAACTCGTTGACCAGCAAACTGGCCGAGGTCTTCAGCGCATCGATCCGCTTGATCGACCGGCTGTCCTTTTCGCTCATGGACCAGGTGTTATCGAGCACCAGAACGGTCTCGATCTTCTGCGCCACGCCGCGCGTCGCCTCGGACAGGGCGTTGATGTCGAACTGTTTGACGCCGGCCAGACCCGCAAAGATGGGTTTGACCCCGCCCTTGAAGGTCACCCTTACGATCTTGCCATCGACATATTGGGTGCCGGTCTTCCAGCCGTCGATCAGTTGGCCGGTCTTCAGATTGGCCTCCAGATAGGGACCGCTGACCGCTTCCAGCTCCTTGACCGTCTGGGCGCGGGACGCCGCTGCGCCCAACGCTGCTGCATCCAGCGCTTCCTGGACCTGGTTCCTGACCGAGACATAGCGATTGATGTCGATAGCCAGGCCGACCATCAGTGCCAGGCCCATGGCGGACAGGGCGAAAAAGGTCGCGATGTTGCCCGCGGTATTCCGGCGCAGATGCGCCAGCCGCCGCCTCATCGCTGTCCATTGCATGGTGGTCGCCCCGATTTGGGACGACCGTAATGGATAAGCTTAACTTTTGGGTGAACGCCGTTACAAATTCAGGATTGCAACGGCGTCCCGACCGAGTTGATTTCAGGCGGTGGCGGCGAAGCTGCGCTCTTCACGCGGACGAAGCGGCGTGACCACGTCATCCAGCGCAGCCTCTGCGAACGGACGGCGCGCCAACAGGTCGCCGTAGACGTCCAAGTAACGACGCGCCATGGCGGTGGCGGAAAACCGCAGATCGAAGCGCGCGCGGATGGCCTCCCGATCCAGCAGATGCGCGCGCCCGGCGGCGGCGATCGCCTGTTCCATCGTGTCGACCAGGAAGCCCGTGGCGCCGTCCTCGATCACCTCCGGCGTCGAACCGCAGCGGAAGGCGATCACGGGGGTGCCGCAGGCCATGGCCTCGATCATCACCAGTCCGAAGGGCTCCGGCCAGTCGATGGGGAAGAGCAGAGCATCGGCGCCGCCGAGGAAGGCGGACTTCTGATGGTCGCCGATCTCGCCGATGAATTCGATCAGCGGATTGCCCTCGACCAGCGGGCGGATCGTCTCCTCCCAATAGCGTTTGTCGGCGGCGTCCACCTTGGCGGCCATCTTCAGGCGCTTGCCCAGTTTGGTGGCGATCTCGATGGCGCGGTCGGGGCGTTTCTCGGGCGAGATGCGACCCAGGAAGGCTAGATAGCCCTCGGACTTCGGCGAGAAGATGTACTGTTCGCCCGGCATGCCGTGATGGACGGTGGCCTTCCAGTTGGCGAAATGCAGCGGCTTGCGCTGATCGTCGGAGATGGAGACCAGGCCGAATTCGCTCCAGCGCGCATAGACGCCGGGCAGGTCCTTCATATCCAGACGGCCGTGCAGGGTCGTCAAAGTCTTGTCCGCATATTTCTGGAACAGCGGGAAGTGGACCATGTCGGTGTGGAAGTGGATGACGTCGAACTCGTCGGCGCGGTCCAGAACTTCGCCCAGCATCGACAGGTGGGCGGCGAGGTCGGATTTCAACGGCGCCGGATCCAGACGGATCGCCTGGTCGCGCACGGGCACCAGGCGGGCCTTGGTCTGGGCGTCGGCGCTGGCGAACAGGGTCACGTCGTGGCCCAGATCGACCAGGGCGTCGGTCAGATGCGCCACCACACGTTCCGTGCCGCCGTACAGCTTGGGAGGCACGGCCTCATACAGCGGGGTGATCTGCGCGATTTTCATGGTGATGTGCTCCGACACCGCATCCTGGCGGGCCGTTGACATTAATGGTCTCGCAACTGCGAAGTTCCGTCGCGGCTAATGAATTTTCACATAGGTTTCGTGGGGTTACAGCGACACTGACCCATATCGAGTGTGCGAAATCGTACGTAGTGGCACGGATTGCTAGTTAAGTGATTGATGTGGCTCATGCGACGCGCGGTCGCAGCGGCTCACATCGCGGCGCGAACCTCCGAGCGCAGGGCGTCGATAGATTTCAGCCCCTGGTCGGTCTTGAAGCGCCAGTAGGTCCAGCCGTTGCAGGCCGGCGCATTCTCCAGCAGCGCGCCCAGCTTGTGGATCGAGCCGCTGAGCGAGCCGTGAACCAGCGAACCGTCCGCGCGAACCCGCGCCTCGCGCTCGCCCTTGGGGCAGTACAGGCGGTCGCCGGGTTGCAGCAGGCCGGCCTCGACCAGGGCGCCGAACGGCACCTTGGGCTCGGCGCGCTTGGAGCCTGTGACCATCAGATCTTCGGGGCGGGCAGGGATGACCGAGGCGATGCGGGTTTCGGCGACCTCAGCATAGGTCTCGTCACGCTCGATACCGATGTAGTGGCGGCCCAGGCGTTTGGCGGCGGCGCCGGTGGTGCCGGTGCCGAAGAAGGGATCCAGGATCACGTCGCCGGGCCGGGTCGCCGACAGCAGGACGCGGTGCAGCAGGGCTTCGGGCTTCTGGGTCGGATGGGCCTTCTTGCCGTCGGCGTCCTTGATCCGCTCCTCACCCGTGCACAGGGCGAAGGTCCAGTCGGAGCGCATCTGGGTGTCTTCGTTGAAGGCCTTCAGCGCATCATAGTTGAAGGTGTAGCGCTTCTGATCCCGCGACTTGGCGGCCCAGATCAGGGTCTCATGGGCGTTGGTGAACCGGGTGCCCTTGAAGTTCGGCATCGGGTTGGACTTGCGCCAGATGATGTCGTTCAGCACCCAGAAGCCCAGATCCTGGATCGCCGATCCCAGGCGAAAGACGTTGTGATAGCTGCCGATCACCCAGATCGAGCCTTCCGGCTTCAGGACGCGGCGGCATTCCGCCAGCCAAGCGCGGGTGAAGGCGTCGTATTCGGCGAAGCTGGCGAACTTGTCCCAGTCGTCATCGACCGCATCGACCTTGGAGTTGTCGGGCCGCAGCAGGTCGCCGCCCAGCTGCAGATTATAGGGCGGATCGGCGAAGACCATGTCCACCGAGGCGTCGGGCAGGCTCTTCAGCACCTCGATGCAGTCGCCACGATGAATGACGTCCTTGGCGAGGACAGGGGTCTTCAGATCGGACATGGAAACGCGGCCCCGCAACAGTGAGACCGCTATGGTGAATCCTTGTGGTTAAGGTGGATTAAACGGCAGGGTCAGCCGGACGATTTTGCGATCCCGCCGCACCATCCACAGCCTTCTTCGATCAGCTTGTTCCGCATTTGTTCTGATCGTGCTCTAACCGTCTGCGGCGGTCGGCGGCGTGATGGAGGATCAGATGAACGATGGAATCCTGGCCCATATGATGGCCGAACTTGATGCGGAGCTGGCGCGGGCGGAGCCGTCCTTGCCCGCCCATCCCGAACATACGCGCCAGACCGAGATCATGCGCGCCCTGGCCCTGGGGCTGGGAAACTTCGAGCGGATGCGGGCGCACGACGTGCATCTGCTCGCCGCCAGCCTGTCGCCGCGATCGGCCTGATCCGGCGTCAGGGCTTGCGCTTGAACGTGTCGCCGATCTCAGCAGCGTCCGGACCGTCCGGTCCCGCGCTGTGGCGCTCGGCCTGACCGACCGCCTTCGTCGCCTTGTCGGAGGTCAGGGCGTCCGGCTTGCCGGCCGGATCGGCGCCGTTCTCTTCACGACCCTTGGTCTGTTCGCGGTCCATGGTGCTCTCCCTTGCTGGGAGAGGTAGCGCGATGGAGAGCGGCGCGTTCCGTCCGCCGGCCGTATTGACCTTCGCCACCACCGACATGCCGGGCGCCAGACGCTCGGCGGCGGGCTGGTTCGGATCGATGCGGATGCGGACCGGGATGCGCTGGGCGACCTTGGTGAAGTTGCCGGTGGCGTTGTCGGGGCGGATGACGCTGAACTCCGACCCGGCGGCGGGGGCGATGCGTTCGACGTGCCCGCGCAGGGTCTGGCCGCCCAAGGCGTCGACGGTGATCTCGACCGGCTGGCCGACGCGGATATTCTTCATCTGCGTCTCCTTCATATTGGCCGTGACCCAGACCACGTCCGGCACCAGACCCATCAGTTGCGTGCCCGCGGTCACATACTGGCCCTGGCGCACGCCGATCTCGCCGAGGCGGCCGGCGCGGGGCGCGACGATACGGGTGTTGGCCAGGTCGATCTGGGCCAGGCGCACGGCGGCCTGGGCGTTCTCGACGGCGGCGGCCAGACTGTCGCGGCCGACGACGGCGGAGGTGACCCCGGTCTGGGCGATGCCTTCGGCGGCGCGGGCCTGGGCGACCTGGGCTTGGGCGCTGCGCAGGGCGGCTTCGGCGACGTCCACATTGGCCTGGGCGACCCAGCCGCCGGCCTTCAGGGTGCGGGCGCGGTTAGCGTCAGCCTGAGCCCGTGTCAGCGTGGCTTCGGCGGCGGCGATGGAGGCGCGCTGCTGGGCCACCGATCCGCGCGCCGACGCCTGGGTCTGGGTCGAGTTGGACAGGGCCGCCTCGGCCGAATGTAGGCTGGCCTCGGCCTGCTCCAGCCGCTGGCGATAGATGCGGTCGTCCACCTGGGCCAGCAGCTGCCCCTGTTGGACGGTCTGGAAGTCCTGGACCGGCACCTGGACAACATAGCCGTTCACCTGCGGGCTGATGATCGTCACCTGGCCGCGCACATAGGCGTTGTCCGTGCGCTGGATCGCGCCTCGGAAGGGCGGCAATTGCCAGGCGTACAGCACCATCAGAACGCCCAGCAGGGCGACCCCGGAGGCGATGACGGTCCACATGACGTTCTTCTTCGGCGCAGGCGCAGCCGGAGCAGCGGCCGGCGCCTGCGGGGCGGCAGGGGTGGAAGAGGCG
>NZ_JZRG01000040.1:0-1127 GCF_000964075.1 Brevundimonas sp. KM4
GTGCCCGCTTCCATCTGATTGGGAGAACGGAACTATCGGCTGGGCGCGATGCTTCATCAAAGGAGCATGAAGCGATGCGGTAGGAGGGCCGTCAGATGCGCTGGAAACGAGTCATCTATTGCAGCCGCTCGACCGTATCGCTGGAAAACTCGTTGAACCTCGCCGAACTTCTGGGAGCGTCCGCACGCAACAACCGACGCGACGAGATCACCGGGCTGCTCGCCTACGCGGAAGGCATGTTCATTCAAGCTATCGAAGGCACGCCACCGGCAGTGGACCGGCTGATGGACCGACTGCGAGCCGACACCCGACACCGCGATCTCACTGTGTTGGGTGAGGACTTCGGCTCACAACGGGCATTCGCGGTCTGGGCGATGGAGACGCCGAAGATGCGCCCCGAACGGACAGCCCTCCTCCGCAAATTAGTCGAGAGGTGCGGAGGCTCTTATGGATCGGCCCTGAAGTTGATGCTCGACATGGCGCAAGATTTTGACACAGCCTCCGCTTGAGAGGCGCCCACTTGCCAGCTTTATCGAACAGTGTTTTCCTTTCGGCATGGGAAGGCTGCTGGACAGTCTCTTGGAAAGCTCTTCCGCCTATCGCGTGGTGCGAGAGGCGGACGGCTTCATGCTAATCGGCGATCCCGACCATCTGGACGAGTTCAGCGATCTTGTGCGGGAAGCTGCTGCGCGCTCGGCGAGGAATTTGTCGTCTTTGCGGTGAGTGAGGGAGGCCATCGCTACAGCGAGATGTTCGTCATGCCACTGGATTGGCCATTGACGTCTGACTGAAGGGCAGTCGGCGAGGAACCATATCGTTGAAGTTGCGTTGACCCCCGCATGCGGTTGGAAGGCTACAATCGAACGCGGGCAGCCAATCTGCGGGAACTCGCGGGTCAAACCTCTGTAATTGAGCATCGCCAGTCCTACCTACGTCTCGCTTACCAGTATGATGGCATCGCCGATCTGGAGGCCCGTTCTCTGGGCAAACTTCGCAGACGAGGGATGACAACTCCGAACCCAGATACAGCCCGCAACTGATTGACGGCCTGCCGATCCGTGAGAGTCTGTTCTCCCAACACCAGATCGGAGAACACCCCTGACCAAGCGCGTGGCCCTCTACTGTCG
>NZ_JZRG01000041.1:0-2526 GCF_000964075.1 Brevundimonas sp. KM4
GAGCAATGTGTAGCTGATTTGTAAGGGGTGGGCAGAAATGACAAATCGCTTTGGGAAGCTTGGCGATGCCGAGTTGAAGCACCTGTTGATCGAGCTTTATCGAGCACCGGCTACGTTCGAATTTGAAGCGCGACGCGCATTGGAAAGTGCTGCTCGCCAGCGTGGTTTCGATATCGTTTCGGTGCTTCAGGAAAGCCGACAGGCGGAACAATCGATATCGACCCAGATGTCTTTTGAAGCGGCTGCCAAAAAGCGAAAACGTGATCGTTTCTATTTTCACTTCGGTCGAGTGATAGGCTGCGTCGGGCTGGCGGCAGCAGTTGGGATCGGCATTTTGTCGGTGATGGCTGGACATGTCGGGGGAATAATTTCAGCCCTGTTCACTGCCGCTTGTTCATTATGGTTTGTCTTCCGAGGGGGCTAAAAGTCTCACCAAGATCAGATGGCAACGCTCTCCAGACGGTCTTCCCCGACCACGTGCATGGAGCGTTTGATGCGCTGGACGGAGGCCGTGGAGGTGCCGGTCGCCTTCGCTACCGCCCGGATGCTCTGACCGTCCTTCAGGGCCTTCTCGACCCTCGCCACACGGTCGGGCGATAAGCTGGGGCGACCGAACTGGACGCCTTTGGCACGAGCGCGAGCAATTCCTGCCCTCACTCTGGTTTTTATGAGTTCGCGCTCGAATTCGGAGAACACCGCCAACATCTGGAAGAGCATGCGCCCGGAAGGTGTGCTGGTATCGACCGACTGCTGATGGAGGTAGAGGTCGCAGCCCCGAGCTTGGATGTCGCCGAGGAAAGCCACCAGATCGGTCAGGGAGCGTCCCAGACGGTCAACGGCGTATGCGGCCACGATGTCCACCTCTCGGCGATGGACGGCCTTCAGGAGGGCGTCGTAGCCCGGCCTCTGGTCCCGGCCCTTGGCGCCGCTGATCCCTTGGTCCTCGAACACCCTGACGATGGTCCAGCCGGATCGCTCGGCCACCTCGGTCAGGATGCGAATCTGGTTCTCGACCGTCTGCTGGTCGGTTGAACATCTGACGTAGAGACCGGCTCGCTTCATCCATCAGAAGGTCTCACGGATCGGCGGGGCGTCAATCAGATCGGTGCGGGGAGGGTCTTGGCCATGCGGTAGTTGCGGAAGGTCTCTCCCCGGAGTTCGACGTCCTGCGCCTCGATCACCTCGAAGCCGTTGCGTTCGAAGAACGGGCGGGCGGTGATGCTGGCCTCGGTGAACAGGCGGCCGATGCCTCTCTCTCCGGCTTGGGTATGGATGTGATCCAGCAGAGCGCGTGCCACGCCTCGACCTTGATGGTCGGCATGAACAAACAGCATGTCGATGTGGCCGTCTGGCTCCAGATCGCTGAAGCCTGCGATTTCTCCGCCGACTTTCGCCACGAAGGTCGGTCTGCCGCCGAGGCGCGTTGCCCACTGCTCTCGGTTCACAGCGACCGGCGCCCATGCGTCGATCTGGGTCGGGCTGTAGTCCCGGCTGGCCACCTGCCTCACTGATCCAGCGAACAGGTCGATCAGCACATCGAGGTCTTCTGCGCGGTAGGCGCGGATGTGGATGGTGTCGTTCATGGCGTCGCCTGATGTCAGAGGGGCGACGCCTTTAGCTGGGCGAGCGGATGTCGTCCAAGGGCATGACGAACATCTGGCTGTAGCCTTGGTGGCCATCGCTGGTCGTGAAGACGACGAACTCCTCGCCCGCTTGTTCTGCCGCCTCGCGCACGATGTTGCTGAACTCGTCGATGTGGTCAGGCTTGCCGATCAGCGTGAAGCCGTCCCGCTCGACCTTTACGTCGTAGGCGGGGGCGCCGCGCTTCAGCTTGTCGAGCAGCCGTCCCATCGACCGTTAGAAAAACACCGATCATTTTGTCGGTCAAGCCGAGTGGGCCTGTGGTTTTCGCGGGTATCTTTCAGCACGGCTGATACGGGTGCTGGGAGGCCCGGATTTGCTGGGGTCTGGAGGGCGAATTTCGGAGGGGTTTTTGTCACGGCGCCAATGGCGCCAATAGCGTCGATAGCTCGCCCCGGAATCCGTCGCCTGCGTGCTTGACTGGCCTGCGGCCCGCGCTCCTGAATCCTTGGTTCTCGACCGAGATGAACCTTCTTCAGGTCAGCAGGTCGATGAACGACACGACGTCAGTCGGGTCGATCACGGCCATGCTGAACGTCGGGGCCGGAGCGGAACGCGACGGGCACGGCCGATCAGTCTGGTCATGTGACCTATCGCCGGGACGGCCAACCGCCGAAAGGGGGCGGTCGTCCGCTCCTGACGATGATGGCCATGGATCGCGTCAGCCGCCGTAAACGGTCGGCCTCCTCGATCCACGCCAGTCATTCGTCCGTCGTGGCAGATTGATCTGGCCGCCCCTCGTCGGAGAGCCAATTCCAAATTAAAGCGTCACCCTCTCTTAAAGAGGCACGCGAGCGACGCTTTTTTCAGACCTTCGGCCCCACTGCTTCAACGACGATCCAGCCACCATGCGCGACACCTATCGACGCTATTGGCGCCAATGAC
>NZ_JZRG01000042.1:0-8283 GCF_000964075.1 Brevundimonas sp. KM4
TCCACCAAACCGAGGGAGGATCAGATGGTCTTCGCCCCTGTGGTGAGCGTAGCTAAGCGCGTCGATCGGCGGGTGGAACTTGGCGAACGCGTCGCAGCCATCCAGCGCCTAAGAAGCCAGTTGCATCTGGCAACAGACCTCGTCCGACCAGCAACTTCTTAGCTAGCGACCGGAGCAACTGAGCTATTGCGAAACATCACTGGTTCGTCGAGCTATCGGGCGACACTCACCTCCACCGACGGGCTAAACGTAGACCTATGACGCGAGGTGAGCCGATCCCCGCGTAGTAGGTGCCGTCAAATCCGAACGCGAAGTTCGAATAGGCTTGGGTCGTGAAAACCCGCTCGTCGGTGATGTTGTCGACGAACAGACGCAAATCCCACCCATCCTGCTCCCAGCCGACCTGCGCGTTCAGCAAAACGTAGGCGTTCTGTTTGGCTATATTCTCTGGGTGCAGAGGCGTGTCACCGACCGCATTCGCCTCGCCCCGGAGGAAAAGACCGCGCCACGGTCGCCAGCTCGCGGCAAGAGACGCGTCGAACCGAGGCACAAGCTTGACGCGGTTTCCGGTGAAGTCCTGAACCGCTGAGAAGCGATAATCGGTGTAGATGGAGTCGACGTAACCGAGTGATGCGGTGAGGTTCAGCGTCGGGTCCGGTCGCGCGGTCAACTCAACCTCAAAACCCCGGCTTCGGATTGCGGCGTTTGAAGTGATGAGATTGGTTGACACCGCCTGCCCCGAGCTGTCGACGAGGACGTTGTACTCCTGCCAATTCTGCGCGTCAGTATGGAAGACAGCGCCCGCCAACAGTGCCCGGCCATTCAGCAGGGTCAGCTTGGCACCCGCCTCATATGTCCACAGTGTCTCGGCTCCGTAGCGCGTGAAATCCTCCGTTACCGAGACAGACGCGGCGGCAAGGTTGAAGCCTCCCGGAATCCACCCCTTGGCGACCGATGTATAAAGCAGCAGATTTTCCGTGGGCTTCCAGTCGATGGAAACACGGGGGAGCAACTCGGTAAAGGTTTGGCTGAGATCTTCGGCCGCGAACGCAAACTGACCAGCGGGACCAAGGTCGAGCGAGCCAGCCTGCTGGTTCAACGCGCGTTCGGCGCTTTCCAGCCGCAGGCCGCCACCTAACCGAACCTTATCGGCAATCGGCACGCTGACATTTCCAAACACGGCATAATCCCGCGATCGGCTGGTCTGCGGAGGGGCTGGGTTATAATCGGCCAGGCCTCCGGGCCCCACCAGGGTCAACAGGGTTTGCTGACGGCGATCGCGGTAGTGGTTCATTCCGACGACCCATTGCACCGGGTCGCCCCTCGCCGCCGAAAGCCGCGCCTCCATATTGACGAACCGGTCGCTTCCTAAGTCAGCGCCGGCGACCGCCGGCAGCGCGGTCAAGTCGATGTCGGTCCCGAAGGCGTCATCCGTGTCGCTGCGCCACGAGGCGTTGACGTCGAGCCGCGCGCCGCCGAGGTCGTAGTTCAGATTGGCACCGACCGTGTATTCGTCGCGCTCCGTGTTTTTTGGAGCGTCGTTAACGAGGCGATAGCGGCCGGGGGTCAGGCCGCCATTGAAGCCAGAATAGTTCGCATTGTAGACGTCCGGATCGATCGGGAGGAACTCCTGCTTGTAGAGACCCGGAGCGCGCTGGCGGAAATAGTAGCTGAGCAAGTCGATCGTGAGGCGTTCAGTGGGGTTCCATCGCAACTTGCCCTGAACGAAACTGTTTTGAAGGTATCCGGGCTCGCCGATCGACGATGCGATATTACGCAGGAAGCTGTCTGCCTCCTCGTGTGTGACGACCACCGATCCCGCGAGCGTACTGGTAAGTGGTCCTCCCGCCGCAAACCGCGCATCGATGCCCTCACCATTGCCGAAGAACGTTCCCGTGAGCGACGCATCCATCTCGAAACTATCCGTCGGCATCCGGGTACGAATGACGATCAATCCAGATTCGGTGTTCGAGCCGTAGAGCGTTCCCTGGGGGCCGCGCAGCACCTCAACCTGCTCGATGAAACCGAGCGATTGGTCCTGCACCTCCCGAAACGGAATCCCATCAACGTACACCGCCGCGCGATTGACGATGAACGGGTTCGATTCGATGCCGCGGATGGTGACGAAGGTGCTCCCGATCTGGCTCAGTTGATTGAACTGGACGTTTGGGACGTAATCATCGATGTCACGCACGCTTTCGATGCGGGCATCGCGGATGAAGTCTTCAGACAGGACGGTCACGGCGACCGGGGTGTCGGCCAATCGCGTGTCCTGGCGCGTTCCAGTGACGACGATCTCTTCCAAAACCGTCGACTCTTGCGGAGAACTGGTTTGCGCGTAAGCCGGCATCGCGGCTCCTGTCAGCAACAGGCCGGCAACCACAGATTTCATCAAAGCACCCCATCAATGCGAACCCTCGCAGCTAATCGGGTTACAATATTACATCAACGACGCGGGCTTTCGGTAAGCGGCAAAGGCTTTCGGCTCTGAGCAGCACCACCAGACCACTCGCGCGGAGATACGCCGAACTGGCGTTTAAAAGCCGTCGCAAAGTGAGCCGGCGTATACCCGACCCGGTACGCTGTCTGGGTCGCGCCGTAGCCGCTCCGCAGCAGGGATGCGGCGGCGGCCAAGCGGCAGTCAGTGAGATAGGCGCCAATCGTTGTTCCGAAACTTTGACGGAAAGCCGAGGTCAGGGTCCTCGGACTGCATTTCAGTCGAGCGGCGAGACTGTGGATGGTGAGAGTCCCGGCAAACTCGACATCGACGATCTCCCGCGCGGCATTTGCCAAGCTTAGACTCCGTGACGATTCCAGTGTCTCGGAACTCGTTGCGAGGCACTGTTCCAGCACCGCGAATAGTGCAAGCGAGCGACCTTCGATAGCGAGGTCGCGCGCCGTACCCTGAAACCATTCGTCAATCGGCGCCACGAGCGCCGCGACTATTCGCGGCGGAATCCTCTCAACCCCCATGCACACGTTATCGGGAATGGCTGCGAGACAAGCTGGCAGATCGTGGTCCGCCAAAGTTTGCCAGTCGATCGACAGCCCCGCCGAACGGAACTCACCTGAAGACACCGCCGTGCGCAATCGAATTGGCTCCCGGCTGCTCAAGACCGACAATCCGGATCGAGCCAGTGAAAGCTCACCGAAGGATGTTTGACTTGCCATCGACGGTGCGAAACCACAGCTGATGTGAAGGCCGGCTGGGATCTCGGCCTCGTAGTTGACGCCGGAGAAGTTTCGACCCTTGGACAGATAGAATGTGCCCGACGTGGAGGGGTGCCGCGCGTGCTGGGTTGCGCCGCCCGCTGCCCGACTGACTTTCTGTATCCACTCGTCCTTCACGCCTGGAGCTATAGGCGATCACTAGTCGGTCCGCTAACTATTCCAAGATGACGAGATCGTTCGCAGCACCGCCCCAAGAACAGGCGGCAAGATTGGCGTCGAGACCCGCACCGTATCGCCCTACGGATCCCAGGGCTTCATTTCGCTGGTCTAGAACGGTTAGTTTTTCTCGCGCCGAACGATATTCCGCACAGGCGGTGTCCCGGTCGCCGGCGGCTCTGGCGATGTTCGCCATTGTGACGTGTGCCAGCACTAAGCGGTTCGACCGCGCGGGTGTCGGGTTTCGGCGCAGCACGTCTTGGTGCATCGCGATCACGCCGCGCTGGAGGGCGATGGCTTCGCTGTGCCGCCCGTCCGCGCTCAGCGCCTGAGACCGGGCCTGCTGCACCTTCGCGGCGAAGGCGCGCAGTCCATCGTCGTTGCTCTCGATTTGCAGCAGCCGGTCGAGGATGCTCGACGCCTGGTCGAGGAAGCGGCGCGCCTGTCCGGCGAGCGCGGGCGATTGGGTGGCGGAACTGTAGCCGACGTTGGCGTTCCAAGCCAAAGCATAGAGGATGTTGGGATCGCCGGGGTTCGCGCGCTCAGCTTCGCGAAAGAGCCTCTCGGCTTCCAATAGATCGGCCACCGCGTCATCGGGCTGGTCGAGGAAATAATGGTGGATGCCGCGATAGTAGCGTGCATAGGCGCGGTCGAGGGATGCGTCTGAGCTGTCCCGCATGGCCGCCGGCCATTCCGCGATTTCCGCTTCAAGAAGGTCGGACAGGCGCGGCATGTCGTCGAGCGAGGCGGTCAGCGTCGTCATGTCCAGTTCCGCCTTGCGGACATTCCGGCGCGCCATGTGCCAACGCCGGTCCCGTGCGGCGGACGGCACGGCGGCCAGAACGGCGTGCGCCTCGACGAGGCGCGCGGCGGCGGCGTCCGTCTTGGAGTCGATGTGCCCTAGGATCATCGCCAGCGACGCCTGGGCTTCGGCGAGGTCCGGCGCGGAAGGCTCTCGCAGGTCGCGGATCATGCCGATCGCGCGCTCCAGGTTGGCGCGGGCGCTTTCAATCTGGCCGAGATGCGGTCGGTCGGGAACGCCTTGGGCGCGGGCGAGCGCGATGAAGCCGCGTGCCGCCTCCAGCTTCAGCGCGTCGTCGGCGCCGGGCGAGGCGGCGAGCGCGGACAGATAGCGGCCGGCTTGCTCGGCCAAGTCGGCGCGCGCCTTGGTCGAGCCCGCGATGCGCTCCAGCTGGCTGTTGAGGTCGAAGATCATGTAGCCGGCCAGGGCGCGCACTTCCTCGAACCGCTGCTCCTCGGCGACACGGGCGCGCTCGGCGCGGCAGTAGGAGACCAGCGCGACGATCAGCGCGGCGAGGATCAGCGCCAGCGCGACGGCGGCGGCGGTGACGGGCCAGCGGTAGCGGCGCACGAATTTGCCGATCGCATAGCCCCGCCCGCCATTGCGGGCGGTGACGGTGCGGCCGGTGGCATGGCGGTCGAGATCGTCCATCAGCGCATCGACCGAGGCGTAACGATCGGCGGGGTCGAGCGCGGTGGCGGTGGCGATGATCGCCTTCAGGTCGGCGTCGGGCGCGTGGTCTTCCACCAGCACGTCGAGCAGGCGGCCCAGCGAAAAGACGTCGCTGAGCGTGGTGGCGCCGACGCCCGCCATGCGCTCGGGCGCGGCGAAGCCGGGCGTCAGGCTGAGGCCGGCGAGCGAGGGATAGGGCGAGGACGCCGCGCCGTCGCCGCCCTCCGCCTCGGGCGGCTTGGCGATGCCGAAGTCGATCAGGCGCGGCGCGCCATCGGCGGCGACCAGCACGTTGGACGGGGTGATGTCGCGGTGGACGATCAGATTCTGATGGGCGAAACGCACCGCGTCGCACACCTGACGGAACAGCGCGAGGCGCGCGGGGATGCCGAGCGAGTTGTCCGCCGCCCAGTCGGTGATCGGGCGGCCATCGACATATTCCATGACGATGTAGGGCTCGCCCCGCTCGGTCGCGCCGCCGTCGTGAAAGCGGGCGATGTTGGGATGGACGAGGTCGGCCAGCGTCTGCCGCTCGGCCAGGAACCGTTGGATCAGCGCGTCGGACAGGACGCCCGGTTTGACCAGCTTGATCGCGGCCTGATGGCGGAAGTCGTCGGATGCCCGCTCGCCGAGATAGACCGCGCCCATGCCGCCCTGGCCGATGCGGCGGACAATGCGATAGGCGCCGATCCGTTCGGGCAGCGGCGCGTCTACGCTGGCCTGCGCGCCGCCGGTGTGGACCGCGACGGACGCCGCCCGGTCGGCGGCGAACAGCGACAGGACGCGGTCGGCGAGAGCCTTGTCGGCGCCGGCCTGCTGCATGACCCAGGCTTCGCGGGCGGCGGCGGGAAGGTCCAGCGCCGCCTCGAACAGGGCGAGCGCGCGCTGATCGAGCGAACGGTCGGTCATTCCGGGCGCTCCTGCATGGCTTGCATCAGCCAGGCGCGGGTCGAGCGCCAGCGGCGCTTCACGGTTGGGGCGGACTGGCCGGTGACGGCGACGATCTCGTCGATCGTCATCCCGCCGAAATAGCGCATCTCGACGAGGCTCGCGCGGTCGCGGTCCCAGCCTTCGAGTTCGATGAGCGCGGCGTTGAGATCGAGCAAGTCCACCGGCGGCGCCTCGGCGCCCATGCCGGTGACGAGGGTCACGCGGTGATGGTCCCGCTTTTCCGTCAGACGCGCGCGGGCGTGATCGACCAGCACCTGCCGCATGACGCGCGCAGACAACGCCAGGAAGTGCGCCTTGTCGCGCCAATCGATCCGCTCCAGCGGGATCAGGCGCAGCACGGCCTCGTTGACCAGGTCGCCGCTGGACAGAGAGCTATGGCGCTCGCGGCGCAGGAGAGCGGCGGCGACGGTGCGAAGTTCGTCATGCGCCAGCGCGAACAGCCGGTCGCCCGCCGCCGCGTCGCCCGCCTGCCAGGCGTGCAGCAGTGCGCGGCTATCCTCGTCCCCGGCGATCCCGTCCCCGTCCCCCATAGTCGGGATGCTAGCGAGACGCGGGCCGCGCGGGAAGCTTTGGCGCAAACGCGGCATCGGGCGGGCGCTCATCGTGCGAGCCGGGCAAAGCAGAAGGTGGCGTCGTCGCGGCTGGGTCCGTCCGCCTTGTGCGCGAGCCATGTCGGCAGGGCGCCGGCTTCCACGGACGCCGCGCCGTAGGTGAAGGCTTGAGAACACGAGCCGCCGCCGTGATCCATTGGCGAGAGAACTCAATGTAGTCCTCGATGCTCGCGAAGCTGTCACCGTAAGGCATGCCGATGTTCAGGTAGGGCGGCGACGTCACGATCAGATCAACCAATCCAGCGACCATGGCGTCCATGGAAACGATGCACTCACCCTTCACCAGTCGCGCGGTCGGCGCGGCGGGCGGCGGCGGCGTGGTGGTCGGCAGGTTGTCGTTAGCGGCGTGGGCCTTCTGAGCTTGAGCAGCCTTCTGGCGGCGGATGACCATATGTTTTCGACGTCCTCATCGGTTGGTGATGAGGCCATAGGTCACGGATTTGGGCCGAATCCGAGCGATGATAGATGAGGTTAATCAGACCCCTTTTCATATCGGCTTCCAAGTTTTCACATTGGCCTCCGATCCTTCACATTGATTAATTTCGAAACCGGATAGAAAGCTTCAGAGTGCGAGCGTTGACGCATGTCCGACGCCTCTTCTCCCCATCGTTCGATATCGAAATCCGCTCTCGCTGCGCTGCTGGGCATTCCTGACGAGCATCTTCTCACCAGAGATGAAGCAGCCGAGGAGATCGGCGTCAGTTCGGGCTATCTCGCTAACTTGGCCAAGGCCGATGAGAAGGGCGTGGGTGGAGGTCCAGCCTACTACCGCTCAACAACCAGTCCTACAGGCGGAACAGCTTGGTATCCATTATCGGAAGTCAGTGCTTTTAGGGACCATCGCCGTTCAAAGATCAAAAAGAGTTATGATCGCGAACGGAAAACCGGTCAGCAGGATTGGACCAAGCTCCAAGACGATTCGGAACGGCTCCCTGTTCACACCGTGGTCTCGATGATCGAAGATTGGCGGGCAAGTGAACTTTATCGACGTGCCCAAGCCATCCTCCACGACCCTAATCCGATGGCGGGAAGACTGACCTATGAGGAAGAGTGCCGATTGTTCGGGGCGGCGCAGAAAGGCGGCCGCGTCGAGGCGTTTGCCGCCATCGCTGTTTCAGAAGATGCCGCCGCCCAGCGAAAGGCAATCTTCGAGAGTCTCGACGATCAGACCAATGCCGTAGAGACCCACCTTCTCGCGCTGACGGCTTCGCGAGGTCTATCCGTCTCATCAACCCATCCATCCTTCTTTGTCCTGACAACGATGTTCGAACGGGCATGGGGCGAGGTTCTGGAGGCCGAAACGCGCTGGCGAAACTTCGACTACACGGGGATGCCCAAGTACAAGCCGAGCACCACTAATGAGATCACGATATCCGTAAGTGTGAAGACGTGATCGACCTGCTGATCCTCGTTGGAACATGACCTCCAACGGTGTCCGCCACCTTCCCTTACTTATAACCTTCGAGAACTGGCGGCGGCCATATCTTTCGACGTAGGCAGAGGGGGGGCTGGAAGGAGCGGAGCGACCAGTTTGTCTTCCAGCCGAACTTTCCCCCGTTAACGGACTTGCTAATAGAGGTCTTATTAGGAGAGCCGTTAAAGGGGGAAACACCTCCTCCCCCTGTGCCCGAGGGTGCCGCCGCCAGACCGATCTGGAAGATGGCGGTTTAAGGGGAGCGATGTCGGCTGCGATCCTGAAAGAGGCTTCGGCCGGATCGCGATGTCATCGGCTGGAAGATCGGTTGATATCCGCCGCTTCGACCGTTCTCCCAAACGGGGGTGGAAATGGCTGTGTTTCACGGCCCGCAAACCCAGTCGTGGCGTAGTCGATATTTTGTGCCCGCTTCCATCTGATTGGGA
>NZ_JZRG01000043.1:0-33142 GCF_000964075.1 Brevundimonas sp. KM4
ATGTCGGTCAGGCGCGGATAGGTGTCGCGGCCCTTGAACTCCAAGGTCGTGCCCACCGCGTCGCCTATGGCCAGGCCCAGCAAGGCGCCGACAGCGCGATCCCGGATCGCCGCCGCCGAAGTGTCCGGCTGGCGCTCGGGGACCGGTCGGATCGCCATCACGTGTGCTTCCTGGGCGGCGGTCTCCAAAGCGCCCGGCCGCACTGCTCTCACCCGCTCTATCGCTTCTCGGGGATCAATCCCCAGTTCCGCCATCAGCCGTGCCGCGATCGTGCCCGCACGACCCAGGCCGCCCTTGCAGTGAACCACGATGTCAAAGCCGGCGCGCAATCGGTCGCGCAGCCCCTCGCCTACGTGGACCCAAGCCGCCTCGAAGGCGGCGCCCGGCACGTCGATGTCGCGGATGGGCAGGTGGAGCCAATCCATGTGCCGAGCTTGTACGGCTTGGCCCAACGCCTCGACCTGAAGCGCTTTCAGCTCATGGTCTTCGATCAGGGTGACGACCGCGCAGGCGCCCCAGTCGGCTATGGCCTGAACATCGATGCCGAGGTCGCGGGCCCAGGCGCCGGACATTCCGCCGGCCTGGGTCTTGCCCGGACAGAAGGTGACGCCGATGCGGCCATGGCCTGGCAAAGTATCGACTGTCGCAATCTGGAGCGGATGGGTGAAGGAGGTGCGGGTCATATAACCGCATTCGCTCCACCGCCGCCGGAAGTCGAGACCTTCATCAGCCCAGGCGCAACTGGTCGAACGCCTCCTCGCTGTAGCCATCAACCACATCAGCGTCCCATTCCGCCGTCAGGAAGGGCGACGGCGTGGTGGCGTCGTCCAGTTCGATGGCGTCCATCGGCCGGTTCTGATCCGTGTAGGCCATCAGATGGGACACGGCGTCGACCTGATCGTCGTGCCGGGTCATGGGAAAGCCCATCAGTTCGGACGTGAACGTCTCCAGCCAGGGCGCCTGTTCAGGCAGAACCAGTTCGCCCCGCTCCGCCCGGGTCGCGGCGACCAGAGCTCGATCGATCTTCGACTGGATAGGCTTGATGGCGATCGGCAACGGAACGTGCCGAGGCTGCTCGGCCAGCAACATCTGGATCAGTTGCTGACCGGCTGAAGCATCCTCGATCAGCAGCTTACGCGGCCGATGCATCAACGCCTGGGCCACGACCGCCTTCTGGAGTTCCGGGAAGGCCAGTTTCTTGCGCAGCACGTCGATGACGATGACCTGGCTACGCCGTTGAATGGCGGTGATGCACACCGAATAGTCGTTCCCTTCTCCGGTCTTGCTGGCCACATCCCAGCTTTGGATGACCATATCGCCCGGCTTCGGAATGACCGCGCCCTGGTCGAACCTCAGCCAGTCGCGCTTGAAGAAGGCGCCGTCGGCCGGCACCGGCCGCTGCTGATACTGCGCTTCGAACCGCCGCTCGCCCAGGGTCTCACGCAGGGCCTTCAGTTCGGACGGACCCAACCGACTGGGATCCATATAGTCGCCCGGCCGAACGGTATGCGTCCTATTGAACCCGAGATCGTAGGTCACAACCTCATCAGCGATCACCGGAATGGACAGCACCGACCAGGAATCCGACAGGCTTCTGAAGCGGCCGATCGGATCATCCTGGTGCAGGCGCTGCGCCACCATGATCATCACCCCAGCGCGCGGGTCGTCCAGGCGCGAGAACAGGCTCGACGCCAGCCAGTCGTTGACGTTGTTGCGCACGGCGTCGGACTCGGCGTCATCGGCCTGCAGCGGATCGTCGACGATGATGTAGTCGCCGCCCAGACCAGTCACGCCGCCGTCGATCGAGGTGGACGAGCGCGTGCCGCCGAGCGTCGTGCGCAGCCGCCCCGCTGCGCGCTGAGACAGCTCGGTCTTGGGAAACACGCGCCTGTACCAGTCGGCTTCCATGATCCGACGCGTGCCGTTGCTCAGCCCATCGGCCAGATCCCGCCCATAGCTGACGCAGATGATCTTGGCCTTCGGATTGAGGCCCAGGATGTAGGCCGGCAAGACGACCGAGAAGATCTGCGATTTCAGCGTACGGGGCGACAGGTTGACCATGGCCCGGCGCGTAACCCCCTGGAGGATATCGTCGGCCAGGGCCATCATCGCGTCGTGGTGCCAGTTCAGCGTCACGTCCGGGATCAGGTATCGCAGCGCGCGGACGCAGAACGGACGGAAGTCCCGGCGCATCATCGTATTCGCCAGCCGGACGCGGTTCTCCGGCGTCTGGGCTTCCAGGTAGTCATAGACCGGGGACTCACCCATCGTCGCGCTCCCTGTTCGAGGCGCCCCGGCTCATCAGCGCGATCATGTCCGCCAGCATCATCTCGGCCTCAACATCGACTTCGCTCTCGACCATCTTGGCTCCGACCCCGTGGCGCTCAGCCATCTGGATCAGGCTATTGGCGGCGCGCGTATCGCCTCTGACCGCCTTCTTCGCGTTCGCCGCGATCATCATCTCCATGACGGTCATTTTGGTCGGCCCGTCCGGTCCATTGACCGTGACCTCCTTGGAGAGCTGCCGATCGAGCAGATCGGCGATAACCGGGGCCTTCTTCGGCCGGCCGCTCGGATTGCCCGACTGGCCCTTCTTGAACTGGTTCTTTTTCGGCGGCCGGCCGTAGCCGACCTTGTCTTCGTCCTCAGCCGCCATGGGTCGGGCCCTCCAGCAGCAGCATGCCGAAACCGGTGTCCTGAGCCTGCTCGAACGTGACGCCGTCGCGCTCGCGCACGGCGGTCCCGCCGGCGGCGATGAAGCGCCGGCAGATGACGTCGCAGTAGAGCGGATCGAGTTCGATCAGACGCGCGCGGCGCCCCGTGCGCTCCGCCGCCATCAGGGTGGAGCCGGAGCCGCCGAACACGTCCAGGACGACGTCGCCCTTGTGGCTGACATCCAGAATGGCGTCGGCGACCATGGCGACCGGCTTGGGCGTCACATGCAGCGCCAGATCATCGTCGCGATCGGCGTGGAAGCCCGAGGCGCCCGGATAGGTCCAGACATTGGTTCGATAGCGACCAGTCTGGCCCAGGCCGAAGGTGTTCACGTGGGCCGCCTTGCCCTTTTTGAACACGAAGATCAGCTCGTGCTGGCTGCGATAGAAGGCGCCCATGCCGGCATTGGGCTTGGCCCAGACGACCAGGTTCTTGAGCGGACCGATGGCCGCCGCGCCCGCCGTCATCACCGCCGCGATGTTGCGCCAGTCCATGCAGACGAAAGCGATGGCCCCGTCCACGGCGAAGTCGCCTGCGGGGCTCAGCGTGGCTTCGAGGAAGTCCGTAAAGGCCGCGTCCGACATCTCGCCGACGGCCATCGGGAACTCGCGCGCCGTGCTGTTGCGCTTGGTGATGTGGCCTTTGACCGGGCAGTTGTAGGGCGGATCGGTGAACACCATCCGCGCCTGCTCATCGCCCATCAGCCGGCGCACCACATCCGGATCACGGGAATCGCCGCAGATCAGTCGGTGATCCCCGAGCAGCCAGACGTCGCCGAGCTGCGTGATCGCCTCAGCCTCGACCGGCGGCGGCGCATCTTCTTGCGCCTCGTCGTCCAGAATGGTCCCGGCGATACGCTCGAGGTCAACCGCGTCGAACCCGACCGCGTCCAGCGAGAAGTCCAGGTCCAGCGACGACAGATCCTGCAGTTCCACCGCGAGAATCTGGTCATCCCAGGACGCCAGCTCAGCCAGTCGGTTGTCCGCCAGCATGTAGGCCTTCTGCCGCGCCCTGGACAGGTGAGCCAGGGAGATGACGGGCGCCTCGGTCAAGCCCGCCAGCTTGGCGGCCTTCAGTCTTGCCTCCCCGGCCAGCACCTCGTCCTGGCTTCCTACCACGACGGGCGCGACGAAGCCGAAGGCCTCGATCGACATCCGGATCCGCTCGATCTGATCGTCGGTGTGTTTGCGCGCGTTGCGGGCCTTGAACTTCAACTCGGCGATCGCGCGCCGCTGGACCTGCAGGCCCGGCAGCGGCGTGTCGTCGGGAATCATCAGCGCTTGGTTGCACTTCATGTCGCCCTCCTTGAGAATGGAGAGCGACTTCCGACGTGATTCCTAACCAGTGCGATTCAGAGAGTTCCTCCCGACGCCTGCGCGATCCTGGCCGCGTTGCGCTGCTTGATGTAGGCGGCCAGCGCGGCGCTGATCTCCGACGGCCTGGCGGCGGGATCGATCTCCAGCATGACCTGCGTGACCCAGTCGCCGCCGACAGAGACGGATCGCTGCTGACGGTCGCCCCAAGGGCCATTCGAGTGGGTCAGGGTCTGTCCATGGACAAGGTCGAACACGGCTGCGATATCAGCGACGGTCTGCTTGATCAGGTCGTTTCTTCGCGGACCCGAGGTCGCGATCACCGCGTCATTGAGCGCGGCTTGCAACATCGCCACCGGATAGGTTTCTAGCTTCAGGGGGTTCAGGGTCTCGTCTTCGGCGGCGCGCCGGTAGAGTTCATGGAAGAAGCGTTCGCCGGCCGCGCCGTCGATCTGGGTCAGACTGGCGAACAGGATCGACCGCTCGTGTCGTTCCAAGGTGTCGAACCGAGCCAGGTCCTTGACCAGACGACGGAGCGTGGCGTTCCCCTCCGCCTCGGTCGGCCAGTCCGCCAACTGTCCTTTCGAGGTCCAGTAGCGGCCCGCGATGGCGTCGAGTTCGGCGCGATGCAGACCTTTGATCGTCGGACCGAACTTCTCCCACGCCCCATCGCTGATCTTGGCGTCGGACCGGACATGGACGTTATCGCGGCTGATCGCCGATCGAAGCGGACTGGGCATGTCGGTCAGCCTAGCGACGCCGGTTCGCCTCCGTAATGGGCTGTTTCGAGTGTTCGACTGGACTTCCGCGCGGAATGGTCCGCTACCTGTGGATATGCACCCGACGTCAGATCGCGATGAGCTTTTCGAGGCCCTGATCACGCACCTCGAACAGGGTCTCGACCTCTGCATCGGCCAGGATCGCGACGCTCAGCTTCCCGCCATCGTCGAACTCTGCCGACAGGCCCACGAAACCGCATCGCGCCTGAACCAGGCCGACTGAACAACTGCTCGACTTCGTCTGCAAACGAAGCGAACGCTCTGAACGCCCGCCTCGCGGGCTCGTCTCGGTAGCGGCGCCTTCGCCGCTGAACGGAGACACCCATGACCCTCACCACTCCCCCGAAAGCGCCTCGGCAGCGCAAGACCAAGGCAGCGGCGCCCGCCTTGTCAGAAGCGATCGCCCCCGTGCCTTCGCCGCAGCGAAAGATCGACCTCGTCATCGCTCTTCTGCGCCGCGACAACGGCGCCACGCTTGATGAGATCGTGGCCGCCACCGGCTGGCGACGACACAGCGCTCGCGGCGCCCTGGCGGCGGCTGTTCCCAAGAAGCTCGGCGGACGGGTGACGGTCGAACTGACGGACGGGGTGCGCCGCTATCGCGCGTCGGAAGCGGCTCGATGACCGGCGCCGACAGCCTCTCTCAAGAACTCGTTCGGCTGGAGACGCTGCCGCTGCAGGAACTTCGGATCGTATGGCGTCAGGTCTTCAAGGCCCCGGCGCCGAGCCTGCGATCGCCAGAGCTTCTTCGCCGGATCATCGGCTGGCGCTTGCAGGTCGACGCCGGCGCCGGCCTCAAGACCGCCACCAAACGCGCCATCGCGAGCAAGGCTAGGATCAGAACGGCCGGCCCGGCCCTGACCCCCGGCGTCCGGATCACGCGGGAATGGCAGGGCCGCTCCCACCACGTCGAGGTCCTGACCGCAGGCTTCCTCTACGACGGGAGGACCTTTGACAGCCTCTCGGAGATCGCGCGTGAGATCACCGGCGTCCGGTGGAACGGCCCGCGCTTCTTTGGTCTGCGAAAGGGGAGCGGGAAATGAAGCCGTTTCATCTGCGCTGCGCCATCTACACCCGCAAAAGCTCCGAGGAGGGTCTGGATCAGGCCTTCAACAGTCTGCATGCGCAACGCGAGGCCTGCGAAGCCTATGTCCTGTCTCAAGCCGGTGAAGGCTGGGCGGCCCTGCCGACCCTCTATGATGATGGCGGCATATCGGGCGGCACGATGGAGCGTCCTGCTCTCAAGCGCCTGCTGAGCGACGTGGACCGAGGCCTCGTCGATGTGATCGTGGTCTACAAGGTCGATCGCCTCACCCGCTCCCTGACCGACTTCGCCAAGATCGTCGAACGGCTCGATGCGAGGTCGGTCTCGTTCGTCTCCGTCACCCAGGCCTTCAACACCACCAACTCCATGGGTCGGCTGACGCTGAACGTCCTGTTGTCGTTCGCCCAGTTCGAGCGCGAGGTGACCGGCGAACGCATCCGCGACAAGATCGCCGCCTCCAAGAAGAAGGGCATGTGGATGGGCGGCGCCCTGCCGCTGGGCTATGACTATCCGGTGGACGCCGCCACCCGCGCCCTGGTCGTGAACCCGCAGGAAGCCTGCGAAGTGCGACGCCTGTTCGAGCGTTACAGCGCACTGAAGTCCGTTCATGAACTGGTGCGCGAGCTGAATGACGCCGGCGCTCTGACCGCCGTGAAGACCTTCCGAAACGGCAAGACACGAGGCGGCGTGGCCTGGAGCCGGGGCGCCCTCTTCCACCTTCTGCGCAACCGCATCTATGTCGGCGAGATCGTCCATCGGGACGAGACCTATGCGGGCGCTCATCCCGCCATCGTCGACCGCGACCTGTTCGACCAGGTTCAGCGGCTGCTTGATGACAACACGGCCCACAGAAAGGCTCGACCACTCCGACCCGACGGTGCCCCGCTGACAGGCAAGATCTGCGACGCGGACGGCGTCGCCATGACGCCGGCCATCGCTTACGGCAAACTCGGCCGTAAGTACCGCTACTACGTGTCTCAGCCGCTGCAGGTCGGTCGAGGCAAGGCGCTGGTCGGCGACGCCGTGCGTCGCGTCGCCTCCGGCGCCATCGAGGGGCTCGTCATGACCACCCTCGGACACTGCGGTTTGATCGAACCGCAGCACGGTTGGCAGGGCGTCCGTGAACGTGTCGAGCGGGTGAAACTTGGCTCCGACAGCGTCGTGCTGACCCTCGTCGATAGCGAAACCTTCAGCGATGCGGCCCTGGCTGAGGTCCGCGCCCGACTGGTCGAGGGCCAGTCTCTCGTCCGGCTGGCGGGCAAGAAGCCCCGCCTTCAGCTGACAATCCCAGGCCGGCCCGTGTTCCGAGGCGGCCGCACCTGGCTGGCTGCGCCCGACGGCCGCGCCCTGTCTCAGGGGGCGACGCCCAATCCAAATCTGGTGCAGGGCTTACGCAAGGCGCACCTGCTGGCGAAGACGCACGGGATAGCGCCGGGGTCGTCTGGCGCTGCGATGCATAAGGCGGCGCGCGGCATCAACGATCCCTACCGCCGTCAGCTCTGCCGCCTGGCCTATCTGGCGCCCGATATCCAGGAGGCGGTCATCACCGGGAAACAGCCGGCCGGGATGACGTTGGAAGACCTGTTCCAGGTCGCGGCGCCGCTCGACTGGTCGGCGCAGCGCCAAGCGTTCGGGATGCCGCTTCCCTGATATTTTCCCTGCTGCGGGATCACATCGACCAGCGCAACTCCAGCCGCCATCGGGATTCCGGCATGGCGGCGTTGGTTTGCGGTGCATCGGTTTGAGGAAATTTCCCTGATGTTTTCCCTGTTAGCAGGGAAACCGTTGGTGGTTTCGGGCGTGCAGAGACGCGGCCGGGAAAACCGGGCGATATCGGGTGATTGACGCGGTTTGACCGGCCGCAAGGGCACGGCCAGGCGGGTCTAAGACGCGGGAAGATGGGAGGTTTAGGGCTAGCTGCGGACTGGGAGACAGCTAGCTTGCGGTGGGTGGCGGACAGAGAGGGATTCGAACCCTCGGTAGGCTTTCACCTACACACGCTTTCCAAGCGTGCGCGATCGACCACTCCGCCACCTGTCCGTTTCACGCTGCGTCTTGCGCGCCGCCGGAGGTCGATCCGGCGGGAGGCGGGCCTGATAGAACACACTCGCCCCCTCGGCAAGCGCCTGTCGCATCCCCATATGGACTTCAACGCCATTTTCCGATGAGAGAGCCGCAAATGCTGTTCAAGAAGACCGCCGAAATGCCCACGCCCGAGACCGCCCTGCCCGGCCGCGCCGAGCCGCTGGACACCGATGTGAACCACTATGTCAGCGGCCATCCGCTGAAGGGGCCCTATCCCGACGGTTTCCAGACCGCCATCTTCGGCATGGGGTGTTTCTGGGGCGTGGAGCGCATCTTCTGGCAGTTGCCGGGCGTCTGGGTGACCTCGGCCGGCTATTCCGGCGGCATCACGCCCAACCCGACCTATGAAGAGACCTGCACCGGCCGCACGGGTCATACGGAGGTTGTCAAGGTCGTGTTCGACCCGAGCGTCATCACCTACGCCGAACTGCTGAAGACCTTCTGGGAGAACCACGACCCGACCCAGGGCATGCGCCAGGGCAACGACATCGGCACCACCTATCGCTCGGCCATCTACACGCTGAACGCCGAGCAGCAGGCCGAGGCCGAAGCCTCGCGCGACGCCTATCAGGCCGCCCTGACCCAGGCCGGGCGCGGGACGATCACCACCGAGATCGAGCCGGCCGGCGACTATTTCTACGCCGAGGGTTATCACCAGGGCTATCTGGCCAAGAACCCGGCCGGATACTGCGGCATCGGCGGGACCGGCGTGGTCTGCCCGATCGGGGTCGGCGTCGACGCCTGACCCTTGCGACGGCCGCCGGGTTTCAACCGGCGGCCAGTCGGCCTATGGATCGGCGAAAAATGGGAGCGCTCATGTCCGCCTTCGTCCATCCTGACGAGATTCGCAGCCGGTTTTCGGCCGCCCTGTCCGCCATGTACCGGGCCGAGGTGCCGCAATACGGCGACCTGCTGTCGCTGGTGGCGGACATCAATGCGCAGGCGTTGAAGGCGGATGCCGGCGGAGCCGACCGGCTGGCGGCGTCCGGCGAACTGGCGCGTCTGTCGGAGGAGCGCCACGGCGCCATCCGCGTCGGCACGGCCGATGAACTGGCCACGATCGCGCGCGCCTTTGCGGTCATGGGGATGGAGCCGGTCAGCTATTACAACCTCGCTCCCGCCGGAGTGCCGGTGCATTCGACCGCCTTCCGCCCCGTCGATCCGGCCGCGCTCGCGCGCAATCCGTTCCGGGTCTTCACCTCGCTGCTGCGGCTGGAGTTGATCGAGGACGAAGCCTTGCGTGCAGAGGCGGCCGAGACCTTGGCCCGTCGCGACATCTTCACCCCCGGCGCGCGTGAGCTGATCGAGACGGCGGAGACCGCCGGCGGTCTGGACGAGGCTCAGGCCGATCGTTTCGTGTCCGAACTGCTGGAGACCTTCCGCTGGCACGCCCAGGCGACCGTCAGCGCCGAGACCTACGAACGGCTGGTCGCCGCCCACCGACTGATCGCCGATGTGGTCAGTTTCAAGGGGCCGCACATCAACCATCTGACGCCGCGCACACTGGATATCGACGCGGCCCAGGCCGCCATGCCCGCGCGCGGCATCAGCCCGAAGGAAACCATCGAGGGTCCGCCCGCCCGCGCCTGTCCGATCCTGCTGCGCCAGACCAGCTTCAAGGCGTTGCAGGAGGCGATCACCTTCCCCGGCGCCGACGGCCCCACGGCCGGCGCCCACACCGCCCGCTTCGGCGAGATCGAACAGCGCGGCTGCGCCCTGACCCCCGCTGGTCGCGCCCTGTATGACGCGGCCCTGGCGAAGAAGGACTTCTCCGCCCTGCCCGACGACTGGGACACCCTGCGCCGCGCAGACCTCGCCTGGTTCCGTTATCGCCCGACGCCTGAGGGCTTGGCCGGCCGCGCCGAGACCGCCGACCTGGAAGCCCTGATCTCCTCGGGCCACGTCGTCGCCGAGCCCATCACCTACGAAGACTTCCTGCCTGTCAGCGCCGCCGGCATCTTCCAGTCCAACCTGGGGTCAGAGGCCCGCGAAACCGCCTATGCCGTCGATCCCGCCAAGGCCGATTTCGAACAGGCGCTGGGCCGCCCGGTCCAGGACGAGATGGCCCTGTACCGCGCCGAACAGGACGCCTCGATCACAGCGACGCTGAAGGCGTTGGGGTTGACCGCCTCCGCCTAAGCCTGTCAACTGTCACTTGACAGGCGTCACATTGATGACGATGTTGGCTCGTGCAGATCGACAGCATCAGACACAAGGCGCTGCGGCAGTTCGCGGAAACCGGAAAGGCCAAGGGCCTGCCCGGCGCGCTGATCGGCCGCCTCACCAATATTTTGACCTATATCCATGCGATCGCGACGGAAGACGAGCTGCTGGTCCCGCCCAATTTCGGCGCCCACAAACTGACGGGAGATCGGGCCGGAACCTGGTCTTTGACGCTCACCCGGAACTGGCGCCTGACGTTCCGCATCAACGAAACCCTTGGCGTCGAGGACATGGATTTGGAGGATTATCACTGATGGCCATTCGACTACATTCCGCGTTCGCAGTTCATCCCGGCTCTTGGCTGCGCGACGAGCTTGTCACCCCAAAGGATCTCAGCGTCACCGCCCTGGCCGAGGCGCTGGGCGTGACGCGTCAGGCCGCCAGCAATCTGTTAAACGGCAAGTCGGGCGTGTCGGCCGAAATGGCCATCCGGTTCGAAAAGCTGTTCGGCGTCAGCGCCGACACCCTGATGCGAATGCAGGCCAGGCATGACCTGTCCAAGGCCCGCGCCCACGAACACGACATCCGGGTTCGTCCCCTCGCTGCGGCCTGATCCGCCCCGCGTCCATCCGGCGTCTTGCCTGATGCGCAGACGCGGATCATAGACGCGGCCGTGAACCCGTCCGCTTCCCCGACCCAGCGCCGTTATGATCTCGACTGGATCCGGGTCGGCGCCTTCGGCCTGCTGATCCTGTATCATGTGGGCCTGGTTTACGGGGTCTATGACTGGCACATCCACAGCGCCCACACCTTCGAGTGGATGCGCGAGGCGATCCTGGTCACCAATCCCTGGCGGCTGACCCTGCTGTTTCTGGTGTCCGGCGCCGCCCTGCGGTTCATGACGTTCCGCCGCACCCCGCGCGAGGTCGCCCGCGCCCGGTTCGAGCGGCTGGTCCCGCCCCTGATCTTCGGCGCCTTGGTTCTGGTGCCGATCCAGTCGTGGATCGAGTCAATGGACAAGGGCGGCTGGCCCGGCGGCGTCGCCGGCTTCGTCGCCTGGCTGGGCCATGAGTTCGGCTGGAGCGGTCTCGCCGACGGCGTGCCGGTCAACCATCTTTGGTTCATCGTCTATATTGCGGTCTACAGCCTGATCGCCGTGGTTCTGTGGCGCCAGCCCGGCCTGATCGACCGACTGGGGAACGGGTTGGAAAAGGCGCTGACCGGCCCACGCCTGCTGGTCCTGCCGATCCTCTATCTATTCGCCATCCGGTGGCTGCTCTTTCCCTGGTTCGGCCTGACCAACACCCTGCACAACGACTGGTACAATCACGCCCTGTCGCTGGTCGCCTTCCTGTTCGGCTTCAGCATCGTGGGGCGTGAGAGCCTGTGGCGCACGATGGAGCGCTATCGCTGGATCGCGCTGGCCCTGGCAGCCGTCGCCCTGCCGATCATGATGGTGCAGGTCTGGCATCCCGGCGCGCGGGCCTTCTGGGGCGTGCCCAAGGCCGCCGTTTACGGCATCGACCAATGGGCGGTGATCGTCGCCATCCTGGGCTTCGGCTATCGCCATCTGCGCGACCGGGGCGGCCCTGCGCTCAACTATTTGACCCAGGCCACCTTCCCCCTCTATCTGGCGCACCAGACGGTGCTGGTCGCGGCCGTCTGGATCATCCGACCGGCGAACCTGCCGGCGCCGGTCGAACTGCTGTCCCTGATCGCCGTCACCTTCGTAGGCAGCCTGGCGATCTATGAGGTCGTGCGGCGCATCCCGGCGATTCGCCCGCTGTGGGGGCTGAAGCCGCTGGACGGCCGGCCCTGGCCGCTGGACCTTCAGGCCCTGCTGAGGCCGCAGATTCGCTATCACCGCCGTCGGCGCCTGCTGGGCGTGGGCGTCGCCGCGCCGCTTCTGGCCCTGACGGTGGTCGCCGTGGCCATCCTGGCCTACCCCGGCTTCAACAATGCGACCCAGTATCTCAGCGAACTGGGCGGGGCGACGGCCAAGGCGCCGATCATCTTCAACGGCGGGGTCTTCGTCGCCGGCGTCATGGCCGGGCTGGCGGGGATCGGATTCGGCCTGGCCATCTACGCCCTGACGGGCGCGCGGGTTGCGGCCTGGGTGATCGCCATCGTCTTCATCCTGGCCGGCGGCGGCATGTCGGCCTCGACCCTGTGGCCCTGGCCCGATCCGCGCCACATGATCATCAACCTGGCCTTGGGCATCCAGCTGGCGCCGATGCTGCTGCTGTGGGGCCTGGCCAAGCGCCGCGACGTGCCGCGCCTGAAGCTCTTTCTCGTCGTCACCTTCGTCATCATGGCGATCCTGACGGTCCTGACCAAGCACCTCGTCTTCCCCGGCACGGTCAACGACGCCAACGTCGGCTGGTGGGAGCGGCTCTACGCCATCGTCCTGGTCTGCTGGGTGGGGGTTGCAGCCTGGGTCCTGGATCGTAAACTGCTGTCGGTCGCCACGGAGTCGCCGCACGGTCGCCCGGCTGCCGCCCCGTTCGACGTTCCCGCCTGACTTCACCCCCACATTTTTTGGTTTCATCAACATTGCGTGATTGAAAATCGCGCGAATGTGATCGATTATGCAGGTCGTGTTGCAGTGCAGCACTCCGCGTCGTCCCCAGCCCTCAGGACGACATCCGGTTCACTCGGGGGCGTCCAGAGCGGCATGAACAAGCTGGCGATCCGGCCTGTCGAACAGGCTGAAATCGAGACGACGATCCACGGCGCGCAAACGCCCAGCTGGTCGTGGCTGCCCGACGAGGCGCCGCTGGCCATGCCGGTCCAGTCCCTGTCCGCGCCCGACGCCGTCGCCGACGTGACGCCCGCGACCTCGCCGCGCACGGTCGCGACGCGCCGCCTGGCCCTGCTGGCCGGCACCATCGTCCTGACCGGCCTGTCGGCGATCACCCCCTTCTACCTCTATGCCCGCAAGGGTTGGGACGGCACCGAGATCCTGGCCTTCAGCCTGTTCATGGTCCTGATCACCGCCATCTCCTGCTGGTTCGTCAGCGGCCTGATGGGTCTGTTCGTCATGCTGCGCGGCAAGGATCAGGCGGATCTCGCCTTCTCGCCGCATCCGCCGATGCCGCGCACCCGCACGGCCCTGCTGATGCCGCTGTACAACGAGGACGCCCGCTCGTCCTTCGCGCGCCTGTCCCAGATCGATTCCTGCCTGGCGCGTCTGGGCGCCTCGTCGGCCTTCGACATCTTCGTGCTGAGCGACTCGACCAAGGAAGACGCCGCCGCCGCCGAGCGTTCGGTGTTCCAGGCGTTCCGCATGGCCGCCAACTCCAAGGCCTTCTATCGTCGCCGCACCGACAACGCCGAGCGCAAGGCCGGCAACCTGGCCGAATGGGTTCGTCGTTTCGGCGGCGCCTATGAGAACATGATCGTCCTGGACGCCGACAGCACCATGGCCGGCGAGACCCTGCTGCGCATGGTCGACGCCATGGAACGCAATCCCGGCGTCGGCCTGATCCAGACCGCCCCGGTCATCATCAAGGCCCGCACCATCTTCGCGCGCGTGTCGCAGTATTCGGTGCGCCTGTACGGCCGCGTCGCCGCCGCCGGCCTGGCCTACTGGACCGGCTCGGAATCCAGCTACTGGGGCCACAACGCCATCATCCGCACGCGCGCCTTCGCCGCCTGCTGCGGCCTGCCGCACCTGAAGGGCAGGAAGCCCTTTGGCGGTCACATCATGAGCCATGACGTCGTCGAGGCCGCCCTGATGCGCCGCGCCGGCTGGGCCGTCCACGTCACCGCCTCGCTGGACGGATCGTGGGAAGAGACCCCGCCGTCGATCACCGACTTCATCCGCCGCGACCACCGCTGGTTCCAGGGCAACCTCCAGCACCTGGGCCTGATCACGGCCAAGGGCCTGTCGCCGATGAGCCGCCTTCAGCTGCTGATGGGCTGCATGGCCTATCTGTCGTCGCCCCTGTGGCTGGCGTCGCTGATGGTCGGCCTGTTCATCCAGATGTTCTATCCGGTCGACTGGACCAGCTTCTTCTACATCCTGAACCCCCAGTTCACGCCCTTCATGCTGGCGTCGTTCCTGTCCGGCGTGCTGCTGATCGGGCCCAAGTTCATGGGCGCCGCCCTGGTCCTCAGCCGTCCGGCCGAGCTGCGCGCCTTCGGCGGCCGTCGCGCCATCGCCAAGGGCATGGCGGCCGAGATCGCCCTGTCGGCCATCCTGGCCCCCATCCTGATGGTCGCCAACACCAAGGCCTTCATTCAGATCGTCTCGGGCCACGACACCGGCTGGTCGACGCAGCAGCGCGAGGCCGACGGCCTGGCCTGGTCCGACGCCTTCCGCGCCATGCGCTGGCAGATGATCGCCGGCGTGGGCTTCCTGATCCCGCTGGCCGTTCGTCCCGACCTGGCCACCTGGTTCGCCCCGATCGTCCTGCCGCTGCTGCTGGCCGCCCCGATCACCGTCTGGACCTCGCGCGTTCGCTCGGGCGACAAGCTGGCCGCCAAGGGCTATCTGGTCACCCCGGCTCAGGACGGCGTCAGCGTCTCGCCGGCCGTCCTGCACACGCCGCGCTCGCCGCTGCGTGCGGTCGCCGGCGGCGTCCTGGCCCCTGTCGCTGCGCCTGCGATGGTCCCGGCCCGCGCGCCCGAGCGGTAATCGACCGATGCGTGGCGGCCACAGTGTCGCCACAACCGTTACAGCAACGCTCGACGTTCATCTCGATCGGCCTCACCCTAGGCTCCTGTCGTTTGCGGGAGACGTGATTCCATGGCCAAATCCACCGGTTCCGACGCCAAGCCTGACCTGCGGCTCGTCGCGGCCGAGGCCGAGATCTACGACCTGATGAAAGCGCCTGAAACCACCGCCGACCGCGTCAAACGCCTTCAGCTCGAAGCCCACGCCCTGGCGCTGGAAGAGATCGAAGGTCTGGAAAAGCTGCTGCTCGAAGCCGCCGCCAGGGCCAAGGCCATCGCGGACGGCGGCGACGCCTATCCCGTCGGCGCGCGCGAGATCGCATCGCGCCTCGCCGCCGATCTGCCGACCAAGGCCGAGACCATCAAGACCATCGTCCACCGCGTCGGCTGAAAGCCGAAGCTGGGCCGTCGGAACGACCCGCCCGCCCGTCCGCTTTCCTGAAGACCCCATCTTCAGGAGACGACATTCATGGACGCCCGGACCCACGCGCGCGCCGAAGACATCGCCGATCAGGAACGCGCCATCCAGCGCGACATCGACGCCAGGGACAAGGCGTCCGGCGACGACAAACCGTTCGGCGCGATGCAGGCCGGCGCCCGCCCCTACCCCGAACCGCCCTTCCCGAAACAGCACCAGACCAAGCCCGGCGACGAGGCGGCTCTGGATCCCGCGCCCCTCTATGATGCGCCCTTCTGGAAGGGGTCGGGCAAGCTGGACGGGTTCGCCGCCCTGATCACCGGCGCCGATTCCGGCATCGGCCGTTCGGTCGCCGTCCTGTTCGCGCGCGAGGGCTGCGATGTCGTCATCTGCCATCTGGACGAGGACGCCGACGCCGAAACCACCAAGATTGCCGTCGAGGCCGAGGGGCGCCGCGCCGTCATGCTGAAGGGCGACGTCTCAGATCCCGCCTTCGCCGAGATGGCGGTCAAGGCCACGCTCGACGCCTTCGGCCGCCTGGACGTCTTGGTCCCCAACGCCGCCTTCCAGGAACACGTCCCCGCCTTCGAGGACCTGACCTACGAGCATTTCGACCGCACGTTGAAGACCAACCTCTACGGCTATTTCAACATGACCAAGGCGGCGGTCCCGCACATGAAAGCCGGCGGCGCCATTGTCATGACCGGCTCGGTCACCGGTCTGATGGGCAACAAGGATCTGCTGGACTATTCGCTGACCAAGGGCGGCATCCACGCCTACGCCCGTTCGCTGGGCACGCATCTGGCGCCGCGCGGCATCCGCGTGAACGTCGTCGCGCCCGGCCCGGTCTGGACCCCGCTCAACCCCGCCGACAAGGACGCCGAAGCGACCTCGAAGTTCGGCGCCGACACGGTGATGAAACGCCCCGCCCAGCCCGAGGAAATCGCCCCCGCCTACGTCTTTTTGGCCTCGCCCCAGATGTCCAGCTTCATCACCGGCGAGATCCTGCCGATCATCGGCGGCTACGCCGGCGGTTGAACCGAAACCGCCGCCCTGCGATCGCGGGGCGGCGGTGTTTTCTCAGGCCAGCACATCGTCGTAATCCGGATGCCGCTTGTGCCAGGCGACGGCGTAGCTGCACCGGGGAAACAGCTTCAGTCCCGTCTGGCGCGCATGATCGGCCAGGGACTGCATGAACCGCCCCGCAGCGCCTGATCCGCGCAGCGACGGCTCGGCCTCGACATGCAGGATGATGCGGGCATCGCCCTTCACGGCATAGTCGGCCCAGACCAAGCCCGCGCCCTTGTCGTCGTCGAACGCCTGTTCGAACCGGTTGTCGCCTTCGACGTCCTTGAACTGTCCCATCAGGTTCTCCTTTGACGGATCAACCGCCGGAGGCCTCGGGACGTTCCGTGAGTTTCAGATCGGCCCCGTTCAGATCGGCTTGTCGTTCAGCAGGTTCAGCAGGCCGATCACGCTCTTGATCGTGAACCAGACGCTCAGCAGGAACCAGACCAGCAGGAACAGCAGCAGGAACGGAATGCCGATCAGCACGACCGACGCCAGGGCGCTGATAAGGATCCCGATCCAGGCCGCGATGGTCCACCAGAAGACCGACCAGAACAGCCGGATCTGCGCCTCGATATGCTGGCGCGCCACGCCCGTCGCCGTCCCGCGCGTGACATAGGACACCACCAGCCCGATCAGAACCAGCACATTGGCGCTGGGGATCGACAGGATGAACAGGGCCCAGGCGATCAGCGCCCCGACCTTGCCCTCGGACGGCTGCCCGGCGATGAAATTGGGTTCGTTCGTCATCGTCGATCTTTCAGAACAGCAGGCTGCGGGGGTGAGGAACGGCCTGCCCGCTCTTCAGTTTCAGCACCCCGAACGCGCCGCGCGCCAGGACCCAGATCGCCAGGGCGAACAGCACCAGCACGCCGATGTTGACCACGATCAGAAGGGCGCCGACGACCGCCGCCCCGACCGCGCCGACGATGGTGCGCTGCTGATAGACGGCGTGGCTGTGCTCCAGCGGATCCGTCGCCCCGTCGCGCCGCATCACCGCCAGCAGGGCCACCAGGCACGACACGCCCAGCGTCGGCACCGCCAGCAGGATCAGCACATAGACCGCATACAGCCGCATCGGCACGACCGGTCCTTCACGACGCGGCGCAGCCTCGGCCGTCAGACGCTGGCGCACCGCGCGTACGGCCGGCGCCGGCTTGGCCTCGACAGGCTTCGGCTCGGACCGGGGCGGAAACGGCGCCGTCGGCCGGGTCGTCGGGCCCGACCGGTCGAAGGGCCCGGGCTCGGGTGGGTCGAAGAGGTCCGGTTCACGCTCGTCTGTGGGAAACGGCTCCGGTTGCCGCTCGCGCGCACGGCCCGCCAGCGACGCGGGCGAGACGAAGCCGACCTCGGCGTCATGATCATGGTCGTGATCGCGGGGCGCTGCTGGGTCTTTCGGATCGCCGGGTTCGGCCATGAACAACGCTTCTGTCACGCCGGACGCCCGGCTGGAATCTGGCGACGACAATGGCGGTCGGCGCGGCGCGAAGCAACCGCCCTTACCGTCCCAGCACGATCTCGCAGCCCGGCGCCGCGACCGCCGCCAGGGCGCCCGGCTTTTCGATCCGCACCGTGGCCCGCTGCACGCGGTTGTCCTCCAGGCACGCCCGCGCCAGCCGTTCGGCGAAGGTCTCCACCAGCCCCACATGCCCCTCGGCGGCGATGGCGCGCGCGGCGTCCGCCACGGTTTCATAGTTGATGGTGTCGCCCAGCCGTTCGATGGGGCGCGGCTCCAGCTCCAGCGTCACATCGATCACCAGCCGCTGCAGCCGCCCCTGCTCGTGGTCATAGACCCCGATCCCGGCCTCCACCTCCAGCCCACGCACGAACACGCTCAACCGCTCGAAACGCAGGGGATCGTCCGCCGGAGCCGGCGTCGCCAGAGGAGAGGAAACCACGCGCTACTCCTGGATGTCGGGGGTGCGCCAGGCCAGATGCTGGCCCCCGTCGACGGCGATCATCTGGCCCGTGACCATCCGGGCGTCAATCAGCCACAGCACCGCCTCGGCCACCGCCTCGGGGCTGCCGGGCGTTTCCAGCAGGGTGGCGCGCGCCTCGGCGGCGAAGTCTTCGGGTGTCTGATGGATGGACGGCAGGGTCGGCCCCGGCCCCACCCCGTTGACCCGGATGCCCGGCGCCAGCGCCTGGGCCAGGGTCTGGGTCGCCCACCACAGGCCGTTGCGTGACAGGCTGTAGGAGAAGAAGCGCGGGTCCGGCTTCAGCACCTTCTGGTCCAGCAGGTTGACGATGGCCCCCTCGACCGCCTGGGCGGCGAACGCCTCAGACAGCACGATCGGCGCCCTCAGATTGGTGTCGAGATGCAGGTCCCAGCTGTCGCGCGTCAGGTCGCCGATCCGGTCGTCCTCGAACACCGAGGCGTTGTTGACCAGCACGCTGACCGGCCCCAGCGCCTCGACCGCCGCGGGGATCAGCGCCCGCACCCTGGCCTCGTCCGTCAGGTCCGCCTGCAACAGGCAGGCGCGCCGCCCCAGGCCCGCGATCTCGTCGGCCAGGCTGCGGGCGTCGTCGCCCGACGCATGATGATGGATCGCCACGTCAAAGCCGGCCTGGGCCAGCTTCAGACAGATGGCCCGCCCGATCCGCCGCGCCCCGCCCGTGACCAGGACGACGCCCCGTTCGGAGCGAGCAGCCGCCTCAGTCAACCCGACCGAACTCGAACACGTTGAACGCCGCCAGAACGGCGATGAAGCCGAAGATTATGCCGAGAGCCAGCATGGAATGCTCCTGTTGTCCGTCTTGGCTTAGAGCGGGACGGAGTGGGGTTCAAGCCGAACGACGGGCGGACCCGATCTTCGTCGCCCCGCGCAACGCAAAAGAAACGGCGGCCGGAAGTTTTCCGGCCGCCGCAGTTGAGGTTTGAAGACAAGCCGGGCGCAGACGGCAAGCCGCGACGCCCAGCCTGATTTTCATCAGAAGGTGTAGCGAACACCCAGATAGGCACGACGCGGTTGAACCCACGCATTGGCTTCGCCGAAGGCGTACTGACCGCTGCCCGCGACCAGCTTCTGCTCGGCGGTGGCGGCCTGGTTGTCCAGGATGTTGAAGATGTCCAGGAACAGTTCGGCGTTTCCGATCGGCAGCGGCCGCTGATAACGGAAGCGCATGTCGAAGGTGTAATACGACGGACCCGTCGCCGAACCGACGTTGTTCGGCAGCACGAAGGTGTCCTGCACACCGCCCGACGTCGAGCCGTTGTCCATCAGCGGCAGATAGCGGCCGCTGATCAACTGCGCCGGCGTATAGAGCGCGCCGCTGTTCCAGTTGAAGACGCCCGACACCTGAAGACCGAAGTTAAAGTCGTACGAGGCATACGCCTTGAACTGGTGTTCGATGTTGCCGGGTTGCGGTCCGTACATGTTGGGCGCGCGGGGGTCGAGTGCGATCCAGTCGCCTTGGAAGTCGGCGTTGGAGTCGGAGTTCGAGTTCCCTTCGGCCTTGTTGTACGTATAGGACGCCTGCCCTTGCCAGTTGTCGGTCTTGAACTTGGTGACCGTGACTTCGAAGCCGGTGTAGTTGCGCTCTCCGCCCGGCAGCGTGCCGATGACGTAGTTCGAGTTCGGCTTGGACGCGTAGCCGAAGTACGAATACGGCAGATAGTAGAACGAACCCGGATAGGCGTAACCGAAGGGCGCCGTGGCGGCCGTCAGCGTCGGGTCGGAATACAGCGTCAGATCGAAGTCTTCCAGAATGTCGCGCGTCTCACGACGCGTGACCGTCGCGGTCAGGCCGACGCTGGAGCCCAAGGTGGTCGATGCGCCCAGCATGAACTCATCGGTATAAGGCGTCTTGGTCGCTGGCGAGAACAGGGCGTCCGGCGTGGTCGCGCCGCCGCGGGTGCGGAAGGTGACCCAGGTGCCGTTGATGTTGATCTGCTCTTCATCGACCGGACCGGTCAGGGCGCCTGCGAAGTCCGACATGTTGTTACGGATGGGATCGTAATAGCGGCCCGCGAAACCGAACACCTTCGAACGACCGTCTCCGAGCACGTCATAGACGACGCTCAGACGCGGCGCATATTCCCAATCGAAGGTCGCCGTCTTGGAGCCGTCGGAGGCGAAATGCTCCCACTTTTCGGCTCGAACGCCAGCATTGACGGTCAATTGGTTGAGGGTCCAGGTGTCCTGCAGATACAGGCTCTGGCCTTCGCTTTTCACGGAGTATGGCGCGCTGATGGTGCGCAGGGCGCGATAGACATTGACGTTGCCGTAGGGCGCGCCGGCCGTGTTGGTGAAGCGATAGGCGTTCAATTCGGCCTGGGAGACGGTGCCGTCCAGGTTGGTGTCGACCGCCGCACGCGCCGTGGCGTTGCCCTGAATGGCGGCCAGAACCCGCGCATTGTCGGCCTGCACGATCGCACGACCAGTCCATGCGTTCGCGCCGCTGGCTGTCGTGTAATCGAGGTAGGTGGTGCCCGAATAGATCGGGGCCAGCGACTGATAGGTTACGCCGCCCGGAACAGTCCCGTTTTCCTCATACACGTTCTCGGTGTTGATATAGCCGCCCTTGAAGGTGTGGCTGCCGAAGGCGGTGTCGAGATAATATTCGAAGTTCAGACCGAACTCGTCGCGGTTGCGATGCGTTTCCAGATTCGAACCTGCGCCACCCAGTTGACGCTGAGCTAGGGTCGATCCGGCCGAGTTCCGGAAGGTGACGGTATCACGCACCGACTGGTCCGCAGCGCTCGTCGTGACTTCGCCTTCGTGACGGAACCAATAGGCGCCGAGTTGCAGATCGCCCCAGGTCCGGCCGTATTCGACCTTATAGTTCTTGCCCCCTGCTCCTGCGCTACATCGCGATTATTCAAGGTCGCCGAAGAGTTGGATCCGCTGATGCTGGTCGGATCTTCGAAATAGCTAGCCGTTAGACGATCATCGTCAGTGATCTGCCATGTCAGCTTGCCGAAGGTGTATTCGCCGTCATTGGTGACGGTGCGCAGAACATTGCCGCTGTTGACGTCCAGAACCTCATCTTCACGGTGTTTCTTCTGGTACGAACCATAGAACCACAGACGATCGCGGATGATCGGCCCGCCCAGGGTCGCGGCGGTGTCATAGGTAGAGAAACCGCCCGAAGTGGTATGCTCGTCCTTGGCGACCAATCCATCGTTCTGGAAGTAGTAGTTTAACGAACCGTGGAATTCGTTGCCGCCGGACTTGGTGACGACGCGCGAGATCAGACCGGACCCACCAGCATATTCGGCGGGCACGCCGCTGACGATGACCTGTTGTTCCTGAATGATTTCCGAGTTGAAGTTGGTTCCGAACGTCCCGGTCGACGGGTCGGTCACGTCGACACCGTCCAGATAGTAGACGTTATCGGTCGAAGTGCCGGTCGCACCGCCGATGTCCGAATAGTTGATGCCGGAGCGCGAGGACGGGTTGCCGCCGCTTGAGGGCTTCACGCCGGGAACCAGTTGCAGATAGCTTTGATAGCTGCGCCCCGTCGGCAGCGACTCGACCACGCCCAAGGTCAACGTCGTTCCGACCGTCGCAGAGGTGACGTCCACGGAGGCCAGCGACGTGCCGGTTACGACGATATCGCCCAGGGTCGAGACGTCGCCCCCCGTAAGGGCGTAGCCGAGAGAACGCTCTTGACCGCTGACAACGGCGACGTTGTTCGCAGTGAAGGCATCATAGCCAGGCGCGACGACATTGACAGAGTAGTTGATTGCAGGATCCAGGCCCGAAAGGCGCACGAAACCGGCAGAGTCTGTCACGCCGCTACGCGTCACCAGACTGACGGAAGAATTAACGGTCACCGTTGCGCCAGCCACGGGCTGACCACCCGCCTGGATGGAAATGCGAAGCGCGCCCGTCTGAGACTGCGCGTGCGCCACGCTCGGCAGGGCGACCAGCGACATGACGGGAATCGCGGCCAGCAAGGCGCCGCCTACGACGGTGCTGGCCAAAAGGCGTTGACGGATACTGCGACTGTTCAAAACGAACCCCTCCTTGAAAAGAGCCCGACGACCGATCGACATCCCCATGCCGATGGCCCCCGGCGCACACCCAGGGCGGGTGTGGTGAAAGGGAGCCTAAGCAGACGCGCCGCATTCGCCACGATTATTACACGACCGTCATAAAACAGCGTCACGCCGTGCCAATATTGCCACGCATAAGTCACACTTCAGATTGCAATGTTATAACAAATCGATTTTTTGAGGTCGTTTGCGGCCCCAAATGGATACGCTAGTGCTGAAACACGGCGAATTTCCATAGTGTTGGCCCACCGATGACCTAGCGCATCCACGTCGAACCCTTCACTCGTCCACTGTTCTCCCCTGGTCGCGTCTGACGCGCGGCAAGACGCTGGGCGTGCGGGCGGTGGCGGTGGATGCGCGCGGGCGGGTGCTGATGGTGCGGCACACCTATCTCAAGGGCTGGTGGCTGCCGGGCGGCGGGGTGGACCGGAGCGAGACCACCCACGCCGCCGTGGTGCGCGAACTGCGTGAAGAGGCCGGGCTGGTCGCGCGCGGGGCGCCGCGCCTGATCTCGATCCATTCCAACGAGCGATTCTTTCCCGGCGACCACGTCGCCGTCTTCCGCATCGACGCCTTCGATGTGGGCGAACGCACCAGTCACGGCGAGATCGCCGAGATCGGCTGGTTTTCGCCCTCCGCCCTGCCCGACGACGTGAACCGGGGCTGTCGCGCGCGTCTGGCCGAAATCTTCGACGGCTCCCCGATCGATCCGGATTGGTGAGACGGAAACCACCCCTCGCTGCGTTTCAGAATGGTCAAGCCTGTTCGGAAGGATCGCACCATGCCTCTTTCGCGTCGTCTGGCCCTTATCGGCCTGGCCGTCAGCGCCACCCTCCCCTCCCACGCCCTCGCCCAGACCCGCAGCGATCGTCGACAGCGTCGCATGCCGACCTCCGGCCCGGTCGTCGCGCCCGCCCATACCTTCACCTTCGGTCCTGACCCGCTTCAGGCCTATGATCTCTATGCGGACGGAGGGACGGGACCGATCTTGATGTTCGTCCACGGCGGCGGCTGGTCGCGGGGCGAACGGACCAATGTCGCCGCCCTGCCGGACTATGCTCAGCGGCACGGCTTTACCCTGGCCTCAACCAGCTATCGGCTGGCGCCCGCCGTCAGCGCGCTCGAGTCGGCCCTGGATGTCGCCGCCGCCGTCGCCGATCTGAAGCGCCGCCTGCCCGGACGGCCGATCTATCTGCTGGGCCATTCGGCCGGGGCCCATCTGGCCGCGCTGGTCGGAATCGATCCGAACTATCTGGGCGCGGTCGGGCTGAAGCCGTCGGATCTGGCGAATGTGATCCTGCTGGATGGCGCCGGCTATGACGCCACGGCGTCGCGCGGGACCGGCCCGATCAATCAGTGGCTGGACCGGACCTACGATCAGGCATTCGGCGATCAGGCAGCCGCCTTGTCGCCCACCTTGCGTGTCCGATCCGGCGTAACCTACCCGCCCTTCCTCATCTTCCACGTCGCCCGGCGGCAGGATTCAACGACCCAGAGTCGCGGCCTGGCTGAGGCTCTGATCCGGGTCGGCGGCCGCGCAGAGGTCGTCGCTGCGCCGGACAACAGCCACATGACCATCAAACGCGACTTCGGCGTCGCCGGCCATCTCGAAGGCGAACGCGCCGCCCGCTTCATCCGGGGGTAACAATCGGCGGTCGCCATGCTAGCCAAGGGCCATGAACCCGTCCCTGCTCGCCATCCTCGTCGTCATCCTGGCCGGCGGCGCGACCGCGCTTCAGGCCCCGACCAACGCCAAGCTGGCGACCGCCGTGGCCTCCCCGGTCAACGCCGCCTTCATCTCGTTTGCGGTCGGCACCACGGTGCTAGGAATCTTGGCGGCCATCCTGCACACCCGGCCGGACATGGCCGCGACGCGGGCGCTGCCCTGGTATGCCTGGCTGGGCGGGGCCTACGGCGCCTGTTTCGTGGTCGCGGCCGCTTGGGGCGTGCCGCGCCTGGGCGTGGCCATGACCATCACCCTGATGGTCGGCGGCCAGCTGTTGCTCAGCCTGGCGCTGGATCATTTCGGGGCGCTGGGCGTGCCGCGCCAGCCGCTGAACATCGGCCGCATCGCCGGGGTGGGGCTTGTTCTGGCCGGCGTCCTTCTGGTCCGGCGCTCTTGACCCTATATCGGGCGCGATGACCGAGGAGACGCCTGATTCCCAACTGAAAGCCGCCGCCCTGATCGCCGACGAGGCGCGCCGGGCGCCGGACAAGCCGGGCGTCTATCGCATGTATGGCGAGGACGGGTCGTGCCTGTATGTCGGCAAGGCCAAGTCGCTGAAAAAGCGCATCATCCAATATGCGCAGGGGCGTTTTCACACCCAGCGCATCGGCCTGATGGTGTCGCAGACCCGGTCGATGGAGCTGGTGGTCACCGCCACCGAGACCGAGGCCCTGCTGCTGGAATCCAACTTCATCAAGAAGCTGAAGCCCCGCTTCAACGTGGTGCTGCGCGACGACAAGTCCTTCGCCGAACTGATGATCCGCCGCGACCACCGCGCGCCCCAGGTCAGGAAGCATCGCGGCGCCCACACGACGCCCGGCGACTATTTCGGCCCCTTCGCCTCGACCTGGGCGGTCAACCGCACACTGAACACCCTGCAAAAGGCCTTCCTGCTGCGGTCCTGTTCCGACAGCGTCTATGAGACCCGCACCCGCCCCTGCATGCTGCACCAGATCAAGCGTTGCTCGGCCCCGTGCACCGGGCTGATCAGCCTTGAGGACTATGGCGAACTGGTCACCGAGGCCGAACAGTTCCTGCGCGGCAAGTCGCGTGCCGTCATCGGCCGCCTGTCCAAGGAGATGCAGGCGGCGTCCGACGAGATGGATTTCGAACAGGCCGCCCGCGTGCGCGACCGCATCCGCGCCCTGTCGGCCATCGCCATGGAGAACTCCGTCAGCGCCGACAGCGTGGCCGAAGGCGACGTCTTCGCCCTGCATTCCGACGGGGGCCAGGCCTGCGTCCAGGTCTTCTTCTATCGCGCCGGCCAGAACTGGGGCGGCCGCGCCTATTTCCCGCGCGTGGACAAGACCGACACCGATCCCGAGATCCTGGCCGCCTTCCTGGGCCAGTTCTACGAGGACAAGCCGATCCCGCGCCTGATCCTGTCCAACGTGCGCCCGCACGAGCTGGAACTGCTGGAAGAGGCCTTCTCGATGAAGGCGGACCGCAAGGTCGAGATCGTCCGTCCGATGCGCGGCGAGAAGCTGGCGCTGGTCGACCACGCCCTGACGAATGCGCGCGAGGCCCTGGGCCGCCGCCTGGCCGAAAGCTCGGCTCAGGGCAAGATCCTGGACGAGGTGTGCGAGGCCTTCGGTCTGGAGAGCCGGCCCGAGCGGATCGAGATCTACGACAACGCGCACATTCAGGGGACCAATGCGGTGGGCGGCATGGTCGTCGCCGGCCCCGAAGGCTTTCAGAAGTCGCAGTATCGCAAGTTCAACATCCGGGGCGAGGACCTGACGCCCGGCGACGACTACGGCATGATGCGCGAGGTGATGCGCCGCCGCTTCTCACGCCTGGTCAAGGACGAGGAAGAGGGCGAAGACGTCGTCCGCCCCGACCTGCTGCTGATCGACGGCGGCGCGGGGCAGTTGGCGGAGGTGCTGGCGGTCATGGCCGATCTGGGCGGGCTGGACGACATCACCGTCGTCGGCGTGGCAAAGGGGCCCGATCGCGACGCCGGCATGGAGAAGTTCTTCATGCCCGGCAAGGCGCCCTTCATGCTGCCGCTGAAATCACCGGCCCTCTACTACCTCCAGCGGCTGCGCGACGAGGCCCACCGCTTCGCCAACGGCGCCCACGCCAAGCGTCGCTCGATGGACATCAAGAAGAACCCGCTGGACGAGATCGAAGGCGTCGGCCCCGGCCGCAAGAAGGCCCTGCTGCACGCCTTCGGCTCGGCCAAGGGCGTCAGCCGCGCCTCATTGGCCGATCTGGTCAAGGTCGACGGCATCAACCAACCCCTCGCGGAACGCATCCACGCCTTCTTCCGGAAGGCCTGAACCGTGTCACCACTCCAGCAGGATCAGGTTGGGTATGTCGCGAAAGTCGTCGCCGTTGCGCGTGACCAGCGTCGCGCCCGCCGTGATCGCCTGCGCCGCGATCATGCGATCGAGCACCTTTCGCCGCGAGAAGCCGCAGGTTTCGACGATTTTGCGATAGGCCTGCGCCTCGGCCGCGCCGAAGGGCAGCACCGGCAAGGCATCCAGCAGGGCGTCCAGTCTCGCTCGTCGTTCGTCGGCGCTGGCGTCCATCCGGCCGAGATCGGCCTCCAGCTCCACCCTGCTGACGATGGAGAGCAGAAGCGGCGGGCTCAAAGCGTCTACGCGCTCATCGATCACCGCATCGCCATCGCGCAAGTGGATGGCGACATTCGTGTCCAGCAGATAGGCCACGCGTCAGAGACCCGGGCGCTCGGGAATTTCCACCTCATGGCGCACGCCGATGCTGTCGGGCTTGGGCAGGCTGCGCAGCTTGGCCAGCATCTCTTTGACGGATTTCTGCTTGGGCGAGATGGTGACGACATCCCCCTTGCGTTCGATCTCGACCTCGACCCCCGGCCCGAACGAGATTTCCTTCGGCAGCCGAACGGCGTCGCTGTTGCCGCTTCGGAATGTTCGACTGGTGACGGGCATGACCACCTCCTTCGTATAGACATGTATACACCATTTATCGCCGCCCCTCAAAACGCTACAGGCGCAATATGAGCGACATCGAAGACGAACTGACCGCCGGCTATCGCCGCTTCCGCGCCGAGCACTGGCCGACGGCCCGCGCCGAGTACGAAACCCTGGCGACAAAGGGCCAGAAGCCGCACACTTTGATCGTGGCCTGTTCCGACAGCCGCGCCGATCCGGCGCTGATCTTCGACGCCAAGCCAGGCGAGCTGTTCGTCGTGCGCAACGTCGCCAACCTGGTCCCGCCCTATGAGCCGGACGGCAAGCTGCACGGCGTGTCGGCGGCGCTGGAGTTCGGGGTCAAGGTGCTGGGCGTCAAGCGGATCGTAGTCATGGGCCACGCCCACTGCGGCGGGGTCAACGCCATGATCAACGGCGCCCCTGAAATCGTCGCCGATTTCGTCGCCCCCTGGATCGCCCAAGGCGCCCCCGTCGTCCAGCACGTCGCCGAAACCGTCGACCCCGACCAACTGGAACGCGCCGCCGAAGAGGCCATCGTGCGGCTGTCGATCCGGAACCTGCGCACCTTCCCCTGGATCGCCGAGCGCGAAGCCAAGGGCGAACTTCAGCTCAGCGGCCTGCATTTCGGCATCGCCGAGGGCGCGCTTACGGCCCTGACCGACAAGCCCCGGTTCGAACCGTTGGATTGAGCGGCGAACCGTGCCACACCCGGCGCGTTGCAACGGACATGACGATGACCTCCGCCCACCGCGCCAACCCCATTCCCAACATCCTGACTGGGCTGCGTCTGGCGGCCGGGGTGGTGATGTTCGCCATGATGGCCGGGGCCGCGCCGGGCGCGCTGGAGGCCTGGCTGTCGCCGGAGACCCAGGGGCGGTTCAGCGTCTGGGCCTTCTGGATCTTCGTCATCGCCGCCTCGACCGACTGGGTCGACGGCTACCTCGCCCGCCGCTGGAACGCCACCACGCGCTGGGGCGCCATTCTGGATCCCATCGCCGACAAGGTGCTGGTGACCGGGGCCATCCTGGGCGTCCTGGCCTCGGGATCCCTGCCCGGCATCGCCCTGCCCTGCGGCCTGATCCTGTTCCGCGAATTCGCCGTCTCCGCCCTGCGCGAGACGATGGCCGGCCGCATCGAACTGCCGGTCACCCTGGCAGCCAAGTGGAAGACCACGGTGCAGATGGTGGCGCTCGCCGCGCTTCAGCTGACCCTGCTGTGGGGCGCCCTGGGCCTGCAGAACGACGACGGATCGCCGCTGGCCTGGCAGCCGGCGTTCGAATCCTTCGCCATCTTCCTGATCTGGTTCGCCGCCATCATCACCCTGTGGACCGGCTGGCAGTATTTCAGCGAAGCCCGTCGCCAGATGCGGGATCTTTAGGGCCGCAGCGTCAGCCCGGCCGGCGTGGCGGAAAAGGCGGAAAGCCGGCCCAGATAGCTCATGCCAAGCAGGGAGTATTCCAGCCCCTGCTCGACCACCAGGGCCTCGACCCGGTCCACCCGCGCGCCCGCGACCGAGATCGTCTTCAGCTGAACCGGCGCGGCGCGCACGACGCCTGATGCGGTCTGGACCTTGCCGGTGAAGGCTTCGGGTTCCGGATCGACGCCCAGCCGCAGGGCGTCGGCGCGCGTCAGGGCGACCACGCTGGCGCCGGTGTCCACCAGCACCCGCACCGCCTTGCCGTCGATATTGGCCTCGGCCCAGTAGTGGCCGTCCGCGCCCTTGACCACCTGGGCGTCGGTCCCGGAGGCGCCGATCGCCGCCTCGACCACCGGCGTCGCCGCCTGGGCCATGCCGTCGCCTTCCAGATGGCGGATCGTCACGGCTGTGCCGAACGACGCCATGAGCGCGAAGCCGAGGACCACGACAGACTGGGTATCGATGCGAACCATGCCTCTGTCTTAAAGGCGCGGCGTTTGGATGGGGTGAAACGACGTGGCTGACGAAAGCTTAAGCCGGGAACCGCGCTAGCCCAGCTTGGCCGGATCGACCTGACTGCGCCGCGACGGCAGGTCGGCCATGACCGCCGCGCGCTCGGCGTCGCTCAGCGCCCGCCAGCCGGCGATCTCCTTCAGGGTGCGAAAACAGCCCAGGCACAGGCCGCTCTCGCCATCGACCGCGCACACCATGACGCAGGGCGTGGCGATGGCCCTGGGCGGTCCGGGCCGGTTCGGAGTCGTCGCGCTCATTGTGACACAGTGGCGAAAATCACTCCGACTCCTGACGAATAAAGTTGCAAAATCACGAAACTGTCTTATATGTGCTGATGACGCGAAACGACTGACGGTGGAATCCCATTGGTACGACGCGTCTCTTTTCATCGTTCTGCGAAAGGAGACGCCAAGATGAACGATAAGGAGCGTAACCTCCAACACGCCATGATGTCCTTCGCCCTTTGGGGCGGGATGCTGGTCAACAGTCGGCATATGCCGTCGAACTCGGGCCGGGTGGTCAGCCATCCGTCCAACTTCGTACCCTATACGATCAAGAAACGCTGACGGCCCGCTCGGTCCAAAGCCTGAAGAAGCCCCGGTTTCGCCGGGGCTTTTGCAATTCCGGGCTTGCCTGACGCGGCGTTCGCGGTCGATGACGGGTGCCAAGACGGAGACGATGCATGGGCCTGATCACCGAAGAGAAGCGGGGCGCGATCCTGATCTGGACGCTGGATCGCGAGGCGCGGCTGAACGCCCTGCCCGATCTGGGGGACGGCGACGAGGTCGCGGCGGCGTGCGAGCGGGTCAACGCTGATCCGTCGATCCGCTGCGTGGTCCTGACCGGCGCCGGTCGGGCGTTCTCGGCCGGCGGCGATCTGACGGCGATGCGGGACGGGCGCGACCTGTTCGAGGGTTCAGGCGCCGCCATCCGCGAACGCTATCGCCGCGTCGTCCACCGGATCGTGCGGTCGCTGTATGGGCTCGAGGTTCCGCTGATCGCCGCCGTCAATGGGCCGGCGATGGGCTTGGGCTGCGATATCGCGGGGCTCGGGGACATCCGCATCGCGTCTGAGCGCGCCAGCTTCGGCGTGCCTTTCCTGAAGCTGGGCATCATTCCCGGCGACGGCGGATCGTGGCTGCTGCCGCGCAACATCGGCTATGCCCGCGCCGCCGAACTGCTGTTCACCGCCCGCTCCATCGATGCCGCCACGGCGGCTGAATGGGGACTGGTCAAAGGCGTGGTCGCGCACGACGACCTGATGACCGAGGCCCTGGCCGTCGCCGCCCAGGTCGCGGCCCAACCGCCCCAGGCCCTGCGCATGGCCAAGACCCTGTTGCGTCAGGGCCGCGACACGACCTTCGACCAGATGCTGGAGATGTCGGCGGCGATGCAGGCCCTGGCCCACCTTACCGAGGACCATCAGGAAGGCGTCGCCGCCGTGCTGGAAAAGCGGCCGGGCGATTTCACCGGAAACTAGGGCTGGGCCGCCGATCCGACGTCTTATTTCGTCTTCATCGCCTCACTGGGCCCGACGCCGGCGGCGACCGCGCGTTTGGCCCCGGCGGTCTCGCCCGGCTTCATGAACTTGACCAGCACCCGCTGTCCGATCAGCAGGGGCGCATCGCCGGCCGAGGCGACCACTTCCACCACCCGCTCGTCGCTGCGCTGCGAGGGGTCATCCGATGCCAGTTTGCGCGCGCCGAACACGGCGGCCCGACGCATGACGGCGCCGATGTAGACCTTGCTGGCGTCGCCCTCGGGGCTGATCTCGACGGCCTGGCCGTCGGTCAGGTTCGGCAGGTCGCTTTCGACCACCTCGGCGCGGACGATGCGCGGCGCGTCGGGTTCCAGATCGAACATGTTGGAGACGTTCAGGGTCGAGGCGCCGGCGCCGGGGTTGGCGTAACGGCGCACGATCCGGCCGTTGGTCGGCGCGCGGATGACCGTCAGTTCCTGATTGTAGCGGGCCTGATCCAGCTGGGCGCGCGCGGTCTGGACGGCGGCGACCTGCGACCCCAGGCGGGCTTGGGCGGTGGCGATGGCGTCCTGGGCCTGGTCCATGCGCTGGGCGGCGACGAAGTTGGTGGCGACCAGGCGTTGCAGGCGCTCCTGCTCGCGCTGGGCGGTGCGGATATCCACGCGGATCTGGGCCAGTTGGCTTTCGGCCTGGCTGACGGCGGCGGCCGCAGACTGAACCGCCAGACGCGCCTCGTCGTCTTCCTGACGGGCCAGGATCTGACCGGCGACGACGCGATCGCCTTCCTGAACCAGGACGTCACGGACGATGCCGCCGCGACGGGCCGCGATCTGGATGATGCCGCCCTCGACGTCGACCTTGCCATTGGCGATGGCCGCATAGGGGCTGTCGACCTTGGTCGCCGCCGCCTTTTCCTGCTCGGCCTTCTTGGTCTTGGCGGCGGACTGGAACAGCATGAAGCCGACCGCCAGCACGATCACCAGCAGCAGGCCGATCCAGGTGCGTTTTTTCTTCAGAAAGCCGGGCATTGGCGTGTCGTCCTAAGGAAATCGTCGTGTCGGTTAGTGGGACGCCAGGATGGCGTTCGGATCGGGGATGCGGCGCTGGTCGTCCAGGATCTTGCCGTCCTCGATGTGGATGACCCGATCGGCCCAGGCCTCCAGGCGTGGATCGTGGGTCACGCAGATGACGGCGGCGCCGTGTTCGGTGGCGGCGCGGCGAAGCAGCTTGATGACCACCTGGCCGTTCTCGCCGTCCAGGGCCGAGGTTGGTTCGTCGGCGAACAGGATCTTAGGATCCTTGGCCAGGGCGCGGGCGATGGCGACGCGCTGCTTTTCACCACCCGACAGGGCCGCCGGCCTCTGGTGCAGACGGTGGCCCAGGCCGACCTCTTCAAGGGCGATCGTGGCGCGCTTCTTGGCCTGGCCCGCGGTCAGCCCCTGGAACTTCAGCACCGTCTCGACCTGCTGAAGGGCCGTCAGAGCGGGGAACAGGTTGAAGCCTTGGAAGATGAAGCCGCAGTTATCCAAGCGGAACTTGTCGATCCGACCCGAGGACAGCTTCCACAGATCGTCGACGTCCAACACGTCCACCCGGCCCTCTTCGGGCTTCAGCAGGCCCGACAGGGCTGCGATCAGGGTGGACTTGCCCGAGCCGGACGGCCCCATGACCATGGTCAGGTCGCCATGCCGCGCATCGAAATCGACGCCCTTCAGCACGTCCACCCAGGCCTTGCCGGACTTGAACCGCTTGACCAGGCTTTTGGCCTCGATAGCGAAGTCGCCGTGCTTGCCGTGAACCTTTGTATGAACGTTCATCGCAACAGGTCCGCCGGTTGGCTGTTCTTGAGGATGCCCAGCGACAGCAGGCCGGACACCATGGCGATGGCGATCAGGCCGATGCCCACGATGATCAGCAGCGACAGCGGCAGGGCGATGATCACCGCCCCCATCATCGCAAGCAGCGACACCAGCCAGGTCAGGACGATGGCCGCGATGACGCCGACGACGCCGACCCAGAAACTCAGCTCGACCACGATCCGACGCAACGACCCCATGCCGACGCCCAAGGCCCGCAGAGAGGCGAACTCCTTGATGTTGGCCATGATGGCGCCGCGCAGGGTCTGCCAGGTGATGGCCACGCCGATGATGATCCCCAGCACGACGCAGCCGCCGATGATGATGACCAGGATGCCTTCCTCGAACATGGCGCCGGCGTTGGCGTCAGCCAGTTGCTGCTTGGTCCACGCCTTCCACTGACCGGCGCCCATGGCGTTCAGCTGGGCCACCACGATGGGCGCGCGGGCCGGATCACGCAGCTTGACCATCAAAGGACCGACGCGCGGACCCGTGTCGGCCTGGCCCAGCATCCGCAGGGTGTCGCGCGACATGACCACGCCCGGCTGCATCATATTGGGATAGCCGCGCGTCACGCCGACGACGGTGACGGTCTGGCCGTTGTACAGGGCCTTGTCGCCCAGCTTCACGCCCAGGGTCGTCAGGGCTGTCTCGTCGACCGCCACGGTGTAGGGTTGGCGCAACGCATCGACCAGTTCCTGCGAATAGTCGGTCGGGATGGTCACCGAGCCGGGACGGGTGTCGATGATGCTGGCCTGGACGAACTTCTGACGCGGCGCGCCCTGCGACGCATTGTCCGCCTGGCTCTTGGTCGGATCGACGTTCTTGATGTTCTGGAAGGTGCCGCCGGCCCCGTCCAGCGGCATGACCTCGACCACCTCGGGGTGATTGTAGGCCAGGGGGATGAACCGGCGGGGCACGCCCGACGGCCCGCCGATCAGGCTCTTGGCGCCGGGCTGCATTATGAA
>NZ_JZRG01000044.1:0-285 GCF_000964075.1 Brevundimonas sp. KM4
TCCCCTCGGCTCCACCAATCCCTGTTATTTCAAGGGGTTGGCCGGAAACAGGCGATAAAACTGACACTACGCTGCTACACACGGTCACCAAGAGACCGTCGAAAAAGCGTTCCACCACAGTCAGTTCACCGTCGCGAGACTGTAGCACCACCTCGTCACACACACCGTCCAAACGGCCCCTTCAACCGTCTCCTCGGTCAACTGATGCTCGGCGTCGGCAATCGTCTGGCCTGATCGTTCGGGGATCGACCTACTACCTTCGGCTTCGGGTTCCGCGTTCGTTGG
>NZ_JZRG01000045.1:0-12173 GCF_000964075.1 Brevundimonas sp. KM4
TCCACTTTTACGGGGGAAGATCACGACGGTTTTGGAGGTGAGCCACCTCAATTCGAAGAGGTTCTGTCGAGTCCATAGATCGCGCTAGCTCAATCACTTAGAGGCTTGGACCCTCTGGGCGGCGCCCATCGGGCGCGCTGCGCGTTGTCCCGACGATGAAGCAGCCCTTCCGATACCCTACGACTCCAGACGGCCGTTACTTCGTGGTGCGAGGCCGGCTTTGGCGATGCGCCAAGCCAGCGTTGTCGACTGCGGCGAGGGACGAACTGGTGCATGATCTGATGTCGGCGCGCCGGGCGGTGCGGACGGCCCTGGCGGCTGAGGATCCAGATGCTCTGGCCGCATCGCGGCGGAGCGTGGACAAGGCCAAGATGGGGCTGGGCGAGCGGGGGCCGGTTTGGTGGAGCGACGGCTCACCGGATCTCAATCGGCGCATGGTGCGCAACACCCCCTACGCGGATTGGTTCGCCAGTTTGTCCGAGACGCGCGAATGATGACAGCATTCCATCGTTTCGTTGCGGCTTAGGCCATGCGTTCGATACGGCCATGGCAGAAATAGCCGCCGCCCGGAAGGATCCCGCAAATCCGTTCTGAGGCGGTCCGTCGCGCTAGCAGCTGAAATGACAAGTTGGGGTACGAAAGCGGGCGCAACCCTCGGACGGCCTCGGGGTTGAGCCAGGATGAAATCGTCACCTGCCGACACCGATCTTTCCGCCACGGGCCTACAGGTCCTCGTTGGAGGGCCAGCGCCCGAGCAGGACGACGGCAAGCGTTGGAAAATGCCGGCGGCGGCCGTGGCGGCTGGACTTGCCGAGATGAAGACAAGGCGCTCGCAGGCCGTGGTGTTTATAGCCACCAGCGAACGCCGCGCCGATGAGATTGCGGCGGCGCTCTCGCCGATGGTGAAGGACGCCGAGGTGCTGGTTCTGCCGCCCTGGGACTGCCTGCCTTACGACCGCGCCGCGCCTTCGCGGGAAAGCATGGGGCGGCGGATGGCGGTCCTGGCCGCCCTGAACGAAGCCGGCGCAAGGCCTGTGTTCCTGGTCGCTTCGCCCGATGCGATCGTGCAGCGGACGCCGTCGCGCGAACGGATCAAGGCCCGCTTGTCGCTCGCGGCGGGCGAGGCGCTGGATCGCGAAGTCCTGGAGTCGTTTCTGACCGATACGGGCTATGCGGCGGATGAGCGGGTCGATGAACCTGGCGAGTACGCTCTGCTCGGCGCGGTGGTCGATGTCTTCCCGCCCGCGTCCGCCACGCCTTATCGCATCGCCCTGGACGAGGCGGACCGGATCATCGAGATCCACGCCTTCGATCCCGTGTCGCAGCGCCGGGGCGCCGAGATCGAGACGATCTGTCTGACCCCGGCGGCTGAGTGGAGCGACCGGTCGCTCGAGGATGATGAGGCCGATCATCAGGACAGGGGGCCATCGATCGATGCTGAGACCTCCACGACCCTGTTTGATTTCCTCGACAAGCCGATGATCCTGACCGACGTGGGCGTGGATGATCGGTTCGAACGCATTCGCGCGCATGTGGCCGAAGCCTATGACACGCGCCTGCGCTTCAGCGAGGGCGCGCGTCCTGCGAAACCCGACAGCCTCTATTTGACGGAAGAAGACCTTCGGCTGGCGTTGAAAGGCGCCAAACCCCTGAGCGTCGAAGGTTGGGCGCCGACGCCGGCGTTCGCATTGACGAAGTCGCCGGGACGGGCCCTGAAACAGTTCATTGCCGAGCGGCGCGAGGCGGGCGATCGCATTGTGCTGACCGGATTGCCTCATGAGCACAGGATCATTCTACGCCTGCTGCGTCGCCACGATATCGATACGCCCGTGACGCTCGAGAGCTGGAGCGCGATCGCGCCACTGCAGCCCGGGCAGATCGCGGTCGTAACCGCCGATCTGGACACAGGTTTCCGGCAATCGGCGACCGGTCTTGTCGTCCTGACGCCTTCGGACATCTTCGGCGGCCGGATCGCGCGTGCATCCGGCGACGCGAACAATGCGTTCGGAGAGACAGAACTGCGGTTGGACGATGTGGTCATCCATGAAGACCACGGTCTGGGCGTCCTGAAGGCTTTGGAACGGGTCGCTGCCGATGGCGTGGAGCGCGACGTTCTGCGCATCGAATATCATGGCGGAGGGACCATCCTCGCGCCGATTGAGGAGTTCGGCAAAATCTGGCGCTACGGCTCGGAGCCGGACGCGGTGTCGCTGGATCGGCTGACCACCCAAGGATGGCTCAAGCGTCGCGCCAAGGTCAGCGCGCAGATCGACGAGGCCGCAGCGGCCCTGTCCGCCCGGGCCGAAGCGCGTGCAGCGCTGAGGACCGAGCCGATCACCGCGCCGCGTCAGGCGCTGGCCCGGTTCGCCGCCGGCTTCGCCTTCCCCGAAACGACCGATCAGGCGCGGGCCATCGAGGCGGTCCTGTCGGACCTGGGGTCCGGCAAGCCCATGAACCGGCTCGTCTGCGGCGATGTCGGTTTCGGCAAGACCGAGGTCGCCCTGCGCGGTGCGGCGGCCGTGGCCCTTGCCGGCAGACAGGTCATCGTCGTCGCCCCGACCACCGTTCTGGCGCGCCAGCATTTCGAGGTGTTCAAGAGGCGGTTCAAGGACACGGACATTCAGGTCGGCCACCTGTCGCGCGCCGCAGACAGCGCGGAGGCGCGGGCGGTCAAGGCAGGGCTGGCGGACGGCTCCATGCGCGTCGTGGTAGGTACGCAGGCGCTGGCGTCGGAGGGGTTGGCGTTTTCCGACCTCGGGCTTGTCATCATCGATGAGGAGCACCGCTTCGGCGCGCAGATGAAATCTGCCTTGGCAGAGAAGGCGCCGCATCTGTTGTCGATGTCGGCCACCCCGATCCCGAGGACTTTGCAAAGCGCCATGGTCGGCATTCAGGACGTCAGCCTGATCGCTAGTCCGCCTGCGCGACGTCGGCCAATCCGAACCTTCATGACCCCGTTCGACGCCGGGGCGGTTCGCCTGTCGCTGATGCGCGAGAAGGCGCGGGGCGGGCAAAGTTTCGTGGTCGTGCCGCAGATCGAGGATATGGAACCCTTGGCGGAACGCCTGAAGGCTCTAACGCCCGAGCTGTCGGTGGTCTCGGCGCACGGCGACATGTCCCCGTCCGCGATCGACGAGGTTATGAGCCGGTTCTCCGACGGCGAGGGCGACGTGCTTCTGGCCACGAACATCATCGAGACCGGCCTGGATGTGCCGCGCGCCAATACGATGTTGATCTGGCGGCCGGACCGGTTTGGCCTGGCGCAGTTGCATCAGCTGCGCGGGCGTGTCGGCCGGGGGCGGCGACAGGGCTTTACCTATCTGCTTTCCGATCCCGAAGCGCCCATGGCGGCGGCGACGGAGGCGCGTCTTCAGACATTGGAGGCTCTGGACCGACTAGGGGCGGGCTTCGCGATCAGCGGGCGCGATCTGGACCTGCGCGGCGGCGGCGATCTGGTGGGCGAGGAACAGGCCGGACATGTCAGGTTGATCGGCTCGGCCCTTTACCAGGCCGTCCTGGCGCGGGCGCTCGCGGCTGCCAAAGGCGATCCCGATCCAGACCAAGCCTCTCCCAGCCTGAACGTCGGCGCGACAGGGCATCTGCCGGCGGACTACATCCCCGACGAAACCGTGCGCATCAATCTGTACGCTCGGTTGGCGCGCGCCACGACGGCGGAAGATGTCGACGCCCTGCGAGACGAGGCCGAAGATCGGTTCGGTCCTTTACCCGACCCGGCAGAGGATCTGTTCACCGGCCGTCGCTTGGCGGCGCTCGCTCGTGACGCCGGCGTCACGGAAATCGTGTCGGGACCGAAGGCGACGGCGTTGCGGATCGCGGCGGCGCGTCGGCCCGGCATGGAAGCGTCCTTGCCGTTGCGCGATGATCGACGCTGGTCCGAGGATCGCATGATCGTCGACGCCGCCAACGATCAACCGCACGACACGGCCTTCATTGAAAAGCTTCTGACCGAATTGGCGGCGGCTTGAGGCCAGGGCGGGTCTCAGCCTGTTTTGACGTTTGGGTTCTGTTTTGTTGGGAGCAATTCCGCCGCTGGCGCGCTGATCGACGACCGCCGACCGATCACGGCGGAGCCTCACGTCTCCGCTTTCGAAAAAGCCCCTGCATGCCCACAGACACTCGCCTCACTGTCGTCTTCCTTCATTCTCTTGGCTCGAGCCGCCACGATTGGGACGCGGTGATCGACCGGCTTGGCGATGAAGTGGTGACCGTCGCGATCGATCTTCCAGGGTTCGGGGACAGGGCGGGGGAAGGCTATGGCGATGTCCAAGCCGTGCTCGAGGACCTGAGCCGCCGCCTTACCGATCTCCATCTCCCGCGCTGGATCCTTGTCGGCCACAGCATGGGCGGCAAGTTTGCGACCTTGATCGCCGCGCGGGCGCATGACGGGGCGGCCGGTCTGAGCGGGTTGCTGGGCGTGGTGCTGGTCGCCGGATCACCACCCTCGCCGGAGCCGATGGACGAGAACAGGCGCGCGGATATGCTGACCTGGTTCGACGATCCGACAAGGATCGAGGATCGGGGACGCCAGTTCATCGACGCCAATACCGCCGCCGGTCTGCCGCAGGCCGCCTTCAATCAGGCGCTGGCCGATTTCACCCGAACAAACCCCGAAGCCTGGCGCGGATGGTTGGCCGAAGGATCGCGCGAGGACTGGTCCGGTCAGGTCGGCGTCCTGCCTTTCCCCGCCCTGATCATCGCCGGCGCGGAGGATGGCGATCTGGGCGAGGCGGCGCAGCGGCGTGTCAACGCCCCCCACTATCGCGCCGCTGACGTGGTGGTCGTGCCGGATGCGGGGCATCTGATCCCTCAGGAACAGCCGGACCGTCTTGCGGGCCTAGTTCTAAAGTTTGTCGAGAAAGTCGGTTCAGTCGCGTTGCCGCCAGCCTTCGTGGATCTGATGGCGTCCGATCGCGTGTCGGATCGCACGCGACGCTCCATGCTGGATCGTCACTTCGGTCCCAAGCCAGCTGACGGCGGCGTCCTGAACCCGACCCAGCGCGCCGTGCTGTCGGCGATGATCGCGCGCATTCTGCCTGGTACAGGCGATCCGGATGATTTGGCGCGACGTCTGGATGTGGGCCTCTGCAGCGGACAGGGCGACGGGTGGCGGTTCGTCGATCTTCCCTCGGACGCCGAGGCCTGGCGACGCGGGCTGGGTAAGATCGCCGCCATGGCACCGGAGTTCGCGACTCTGGCCCCCGGTCGTCAGGACGACATCCTGCGATCCATTTCGCAGGGCGAATGGGCCGGGCCTGGCCGGCTTTCGGCGGGCGCCATGAAGTTATGGTTCGAGGACGTCGTATCGGAGGCCGCGCGCCTGTGGATGTCGCTGCCGGCCACCTGGGCCCAGATCGGTTACGACGGCTTCGCCACGGGCGGCGAAGGCCGGTTTCAGGGCTACGACCAGACGGCGGCGGACCAGACCGAACCTTGGCGTCTGCCGATGGGGGGCGTGGGTTGAGCGCGCCTGCAAGGACGGCCGGCGAAACCGATGTCGTCATCATCGGCAGCGGGGCCGGCGGGGCTCCGATCGCGGCCAGGCTGGCGAAGGCCGGGCTGTCGGTCACGGTGCTGGAGGCGGGGCGGGCTTTCGATCCGGCTGAGCATACGCCCGACGAAACGACGGCAGACCTTTATTGGATGGAGGAGCGCCTCAGCGGAGGGCGCGACCCGACGGCCTTTGGGGCCAATAACTCGGGCCAGGGCGTCGGCGGCTCGCTGCTGCACTGGGGCGCCTTCTGCCCGCGACCCGATCCCCGTGATCTGAAGCTGGCGTCGGAGACGGGACGCGGGCGGGACTGGCCGTTCGGCTGGGACGAACTGAAATCCTATGTCGAGACTGTAGAGACGGTGATCGGAGTCTCAGGCCCGGCCGACTATCCGTGGGGCGGGCGACAGTTCGCCTATCCGCCCGTCCCGCGCAACGCCCCGGCGGACGCGATGGCTCGTGGCTCAAGGGCCGTCGGGCTGACCGTTACGGATGCGCCGGCGGCCGTGCTGTCCCGCGATCGCGAGGCGGGGACGACGCCCTACCGCATGGCCTGCGTCAACTGCGGCGCGTGCCACCAGGGATGCAGAACCGGCGCCAAGGGCGGCGCGGACAACAGTTTTTTGCCGATGGCCTCAGCCAACGGCGCCACGATCATCGCCAACGCGCGGGCGATAGGCGTCGAGCGTGACGCCGGTGGACGGATCAAGTGCGTGATCTATCGTCGCGACGGGCAGGATCATCGGCTGAACTGTCGAGCGCTGTTTCTTTGTGCGGGCGGTGTCGAGACGCCCCGCCTGCTGCTGAACTGGGGATTAGGCAACGCCGGCGGCGAGGTCGGCCGCAACTTCATGACCCATGTGGCGACCCAAGTCTGGGGGCGGTTCGACGCCGACATGTCCATGAACCGCGGCTATCCCTCTTCCTTGATCAGCGAAGACATGGTGCGTCCGTCGGGCGCGAACTTCTCCGGCGGCTACCTGATCCAAAGCCTTGGCGTCATGCCGGTCACCCTGGCGGGCGGGTTCGCGCGCGGCGCGGGCCTCTGGGGCGCGCCGCTGGTCGACACGCTGCGCAACTATCGCCGGCTCGCCGGGATCGGCATCAATGGAGAGTGTCTGCCGAACGACGACAATCGCTTGAGCTTGTCCGATGAGGTCGACGCCGTCGGGCTGCGCAAGGCGCGGATCGACTTCAGCTATGGCGAAAACGAGCGGCGTCTGGACGCCCATGCCCGGCGCGTCATGACGGAGATTTGGACCGCCGCCGGCGCTGAGGACATCTTCGCGGTGGCCCGGTCGGCGCACACCATCGGCGGCTGCCGGATGGGAGACAAGGCGGACGGGGCGGTCGTCGACGGCGACGGGTGCAGCGTCGAGATCGACAATCTGTACGTTTGCGACAACTCCGCCTTCCCCAGCGCGCTTTCGGCCAACCCGGCCTTGACCCTCATGGCCGTCGCCCTGCGCACGGCCGATCGCTTCCTCGAACGTCAAAGAACAGGAGATTTGTGATGGACCTCGGGATCAAGGGGCGGATCGCCCTCATTTCTGGCGCCGATTCCGGCATGGGCAAGGAGACGGCGCGGCTGCTGCTGGAAGCCGGCGTACGGGTCGCCTTGACCGACAAGCCCGACGGCACGCTGGATGAAGCCGTCCAGGAGTTGTCCGCCTTGGGCGAATGCATCGGCGTGACCGGCGACGTGACCAAGGCCGACGATGTCGAACGGCTGTGGGCGGAAATCCGAGACCGCATGGGCGATCCGGACATCTATGTGAACGCCGCGGGCGTGACCGGCGCGACCGGCGATTTCCTGGATGTCGATGACGCCGGTTGGCTGGAGACGCTGGACATCAATATGATGGGCGCGGTGCGGATGTGCCGCCAGGCCATTCCGGCCATGCGGCGTTCGGGCTGGGGCCGTATCGTCCTGTTCGCGTCGGAGGATGCGGTCCAGCCCTATGTCGATGAACTGGCCTATTGCGCCTCGAAGGCCGGCATTCTCAGCCTGGCGAAGGGTTTGTCCAAGGCCTACGGCTGCGACAATGTGCTGGTGAACACGGTCTCGCCCGCCTTCATCGCCACCCCGATGACCGACGCCATGATGAAGAAGCGCGCCGAGGAACGCGGCGAAACCTTCGACGAGGCGATCAAGAGCTTCCTGAAGGAAGAGCGGCCCGGCATGACGCTAGATCGCAGGGGCAAGCCGGAGGAGGTGGCCGCAGCCGTCGCCTTCCTGTGTTCGGAGCGCGCCAGCTTCATCAACGGCGCGGGCATCCGGGTCGATTCCGGCTCGGTCGCCACCATCGCCGGCTAGTCGTCCCGCCGAAAGAGAGACCGGCGGCGGGACGATCCCGCCGCCGGTTTGGTCTTGTCAGGCGACGCCCATGCCGCCGGTGACGCCGAACACTTCGCCGGTGATGTAGCTGCCTTCCTGCGAGGCCAGCAGAACATAGACCGGGGCGATCTCGACAGGCTGGCCCGGACGACCCAGCGGCACCTGTTCGCCGAACTTCATCACGGCGTCCTGCGGCTGTCCGCCGGACGACTGCAGGGGCGTCCAGAAGGGACCGGGCGCCACGACATTGGCGCGTACGCCCTTTTCGATCAGCTGCTTGGACAGGGCCTTGGTGTAGGCGACGATCCCGGCCTTGGTGGTGGCGTAGTCCAGCAGGATGGCCGAAGGCTCATAGGCCTGGATCGAGGCGGTGGTGATGACCGAGGCGCCCGCCGGCAGATGCGGGACGGCCGCCTGGGCGATCCAGTGCATGGCGTAGAGGTTGGTCTTCAAGGTCTTGTCGAAGTCTTCCGACGTCACCTGCGAGATGTCCTCACGATACTGTTGGCGGCCGGCGTTGATGACCAGAATGTCCAGTCCGCCCAGCTCCGACACGGCCTGTTCAACCATTTGTCGGCACCAGTCTTCATCGGTGATGTCGCCGGGCAGGTCGATAGCCTTGCGGCCTTCAGCCTCGATCAGGGCGATGACTTCGGCGGCGTCCTTGCGCTCGGACGGCAGATAGGAGAGGGCCACATCGGCGCCTTCCCGGGCATAGGCGATGGCGGCCGCGCGGCCGATGCCGCTGTCCGCGCCGGTGATCAGGGCCTTGCGTCCTTTCAGCTTGCCGGAACCCTGATAGCTGTCCTCGCCATGATCGGGCTTGGGGTCCATCTCGCGCGCTTCGCCGGGCACCGGCTGCGGTTGGCGTGGGAAGGGCGGCTTTGGATATTGCTCGCGCGGATCCTGAAGGGTCAGGCGATCAGTCATGGAACGTCTCCGTTTCGGGCTGGGGGAAAGGGGTCTGCGCCTTGCCGACGGCGGTCAGGGCCGTCAGATGCGCGAGGTGGCTGAGCCCCTGCGGCATGTTGCCGAGGTAGGCCCCGGTGTCCGGGTCGATCATCTCGGTCAGCATGCCCCAGCGGCCGCTGAGGGCTTCGCGCAGACCGTCGATGCGGGCGCGCGCCTTGTCCGGTTCGCCGAGCGTCGCCCAGGCTTCGGCGATCCAGAAGGAACAGGCGATGAAGCACCCTTCCTCGGCCTGCATGCCGGTGTAGCGATAATGGAAGACGCCGGCGCCGAGATGGCGATCCAGCGCCTCAAGGGTTGCGCGCAACCGATCTTCGCCGTCGAAACGGAAGCGCACGGCAAGGGCCAGGGCGGCGTCCAGCTTGTCGCTGCCCGGATACATGACGAAGGCCTGAAGGCTGTCGGACCAGCAATGCGTCTCGACCCAGTCGAAAATCCGGTCGCGCTCGCGCCGCCAGCGATCCCGGCATGTCGTCGGCAGTTGTCCGGCGTCCGCCAGTTCGACCGCACGGGCCAGGGCCTGCCAGCAGCTGATCTTGGACATGGTGTAGTGCTGCTGATCCTCCAGCTCCCACATGCCCGCGTCCGGTTGTCGCCAGGCGTCGGCGCACTGGTCCGCCAGTTCCGACAACTGCTGGGCGCTGGCGCTGTCGAGAATGTTGCCGCAGCCGACGAAGCGCGAGGCGGTCTCGAAAATGTCGCCGAACACGCCGTGCTGCGCCTGGTCGGCGGCACGGTTTCCGGTGACCACAGGACGCGAGCCTTTATAGCCCGGCATGTCCCAGTGTGTTTCCGGCGGCACGAGTGCGCCGTCTAGGCTGTAGCAGACCTTGGCGCCATGGCGCTTCAGCTGCATCAGCAGCCAACTGAAGGCGGCCTTGGCCTCGGCCTGGGCGCCGGCCGCCAGGAAGGCTTCGATCGTATAGCCGGCGTCGCGCAGCCAGGCGTAGCGATAGTCCCAGTTCTTGTCGCCGCCCAGACGCTCGGGCAGGGACGTTGTGGCCGCTGCGGCGATGGCGCCCGACGGAGAGTAGAGCAGCAACTTCAACGCCAGGGCGCTGCGAATGAAGTCGTCGCGATACAGGCCGGGACAGTTCAGACGCGCCGCCCAGTCCCGCCATTCCTGATCCGACAGGTCGATGCGGGCGTCGATCTCTTCGATGGACGGCACGACGAGCGGCTCATCCCGCCCGGCGACGATGGCCACTGTGCGACGCTCGCCTGCGCCGACAACGATGGTTCCGACAATGCCCTCGTCGGACCATTCGCAGGAGATGCGCGGATCGTGGACGAACAGGCCGAGGACCCGCTCGACATGGAAGACCGTGTGTTCGCCGATTTTGGAATGATACGGATTGGCCGTATCGCCCCGACGCCCCAAACGCATGTCCAGGGCGAAGGTCACTTCGCCCTCGAGGCCATCGATACGGCGGGCCAGCTCGCACCAGGGCAGGCGGCCGGCCGTGCCGCTGTTCAGGCTTTCGGTCAGGCGCGCACGGCCAGTGGCGGTGGTGAACTCGGTCTCCAGCACATTGCTGTCGGGGCGATAGCGGCGGGTCGCCGTGAAGGCCTCGGTCGGCGTGATCGAAAACCGGCCGCCCTCCGGATCCAGCAGGCGGTCGAAAAGCGGCGGCGCATCGATCGCCGGCACGCACCACCAGTCGATGCCGCCATCCAGCGCTGAAAGCGCCACCGTCCGGCCTTCGCCCAGAACGCCGTAGTCTTCGAGGGCGACGTAACCGTCGGGACGGAGCGTCTGTGACGAGCGCGCCGGATGGGGCGTGAAGGCCGTCTCTATCATCGTTTGGACGATCCGATCGCAAAGCCCGCCGTCACCGCAAGGCCGGCTAGGACACCGACCGCCGCGACCTTGATCGCCGCGATCTGGCGGCTGGACACGAAACCGATCCACGGTCTGACGACCCGTTCGGTGTCCGGACCGTCGATCGCCGCCGGACCGTCTTCGGGTTGATCGAGATTGCCGAGACGCGGCATTTGCAGTTCGCCCTGCTGCGCTGTGATCATCCTGGCGGCCTGCCGATCCGCCAGCGCCGGCAAGAACTGTTGCGCCAGCGCCATCAGCCATGTCGTGCGACCCACGAAGATCTTGCGGCTGGGCCGCTGCACGGCCGACCAGACGGCGTCTGCACATAAGCGGGGATCGAATAGGGGATCTGGAATGACCTGCGCCCGGTCGGTCCGGTTGCGTGACCACAAAGGCTGGGGCGTGTTGACGGCCGGCAGATAGACGGTGGTCAAGGTGACGCTGGAGGCTGCGGCGATCAGTTCGGCCCGAATGGCCTCGGTGAACCCGTCGACGGCCGCCTTGGCGCCGCAATAGGCCGCCTGCAGCGGGGCGGGGCGCAGCGCCAGTCCCGAGGAAATTTGGATCACCGCCCCTTTGTCCACCGGCCGCATTACCCGAAGCGCCGCGCGCGTTCCGTAGACCTGAGACAGATAGGTCGTCTCGACGACGCGGCGGTAGTCGGCGTCGGTCAGATCCTCATCGCGGCCGATGACCGTGGACATGGCGTTGTTGACCCAGACATCGATGCCGCCGAAAGCGTTCACGACATCGCGGCCAACCTGCTCCACGAACTCCGAATCGGACACATCGCCCGCCATGCCGATCACGCGATCACCCGACCGTTTCAACTGGTCAACGGCGTTGAAAAGCCGTTCAGCCTGTCTGGCGATCACCACGACCTGCCATCCGGCCCGGGCGAACCGGTCGGCGATGGCAAGACCGATGCCGGCGCTGGCGCCTGTGACGACGATGACCGGCATGGCGATCCTTCTGATTTCGAATGTGGAATGACGATCGCGGTTGCGGCCGAAGGGGAGGAGGCTCTGACAACGACACGTCCGGAGGAAGGTTGCCGTCTTTCCGGCGACCGGCGCTTAAGTCGCTCGTCAGCATTTTGATGCTGGCGCAATTCTTCGCCCATAGAGATGGACGGGCACGAGCATGCGGGAGGGCGGCAAACACAGTGCAATGTCATTCGCCGTCGAGCGGTGCGGTGCTGCTGGACCGAGCGGCTAAGCTTCGGATAGTTTCTCTCTGCTGAAGGCGGGGTGAAACGATGCGTGCAGCTTGGATCGGTGCGGTTGCTTTGGGCATTTTGGCCGGATCAGCGCCGAACGCCCTTGCGGCGGTCTCCCAAGTTTAGGCCGCGCCCCAAGAGGCGGCCCAGGGCGACGCTACAGTCGCTCTGACCTATGCGGCCGCTCAACAACGTGTTCGCTCCAACTCCAGTCTCGGTCGCGCTGCGGGCTATGGGATGCAGGCCGCCAGGGCCCAGGCGGATGTGGCTGCCGGGCTAAATCGGCCGGCCGTAGCGCTCGATGCTCAGTTGA
>NZ_JZRG01000046.1:0-806 GCF_000964075.1 Brevundimonas sp. KM4
AATGGCGGCGTCGAGGTGCGCTTCCAGTTCAGCCGCGAGGAAGATCAGGTGAACGCAAAGCTGGCGCTGGCTTAGGCCTACGGCAGGGGCACGATAGTCCGCCCATCAGGTCGGCCTATCGCTGATCTGTCCCGCCAATCTGCGGCTCTGCATCTTGGTCGAGCACTTCGGCTTTCTCGCGCAGATGGCTCGCAGCGGCATGCATGAGCGCATCAACACCTTGCCTCCAGACGGGTGGAATTTTGGAACTTCCTTGAAGTGCGGCGATTTTCAAACCGCACGTTATCAGGAGAAAAACCGTGGCCGACAAAACCCTCGACGACCTTTTCCACGACACCCTCAAGGACATCTATTACGCCGAGCGGAAGATTCTGAAGTCGCTGCCGAAAATGGCGCGCGCGGCTCAACATCCGCAACTCAAGGCCGCTTTCGAAAAGCACAAGGATCAGACTGAAGGCCAGATCGAGCGCCTTCAGCAGGTGTTTGAGATCATCGGAAAAGCACCGCGCGGCAAGACGTGCGACGCTATCGAGGGCATCCTCGCCGAGGGCGATGAGATTATGGAGGAATACAAGGGCACCCCGGCTCTCGACGCTGGGCTTCTGGCCGCAGCGCAGGCGGTGGAGCACTACGAGATCACTCGCTACGGCACACTGCGCCGCTGGGCCAACGTGCTTGGTTTGAGGGATGCGGCCAAGCTCCTCGAAGAGACGCTCAACGAAGAGTCGCAGACGGACGAAGACCTGACCACCATCGCCGATGCGGCGGTCAACAAGGACGCCCTTGACGTGCCCCTGAGAATTTCC
>NZ_JZRG01000047.1:0-4011 GCF_000964075.1 Brevundimonas sp. KM4
TCCCAATCAGATGGAAGCGGGCACGAAATATCGACCACGCCAGCATTGGGTTTGCGGGCCGTGAAACACAGCGATTTCCACCCCTGTTTTCGAGAACGGTCGTGGCGGGCTTTTTCGGGCGAACTTCCAGCGACAACATCGTGATCCGGCTAAAGCCTCATGGGATCGAGGATCGAGGCGAGCGCTCCGCACTCACCTGCGTCTGGCCCTTTCCTTCGCCGCATCGTCGCTGTCGCTCCGAGCGCCGAGCCAAAGGGCACAGCCGATTTGAGATCAGATCAGCCGAAATCCCCTTTGCTAAGGGACTTCCTAAGAGACCTTATAAGCAAGTCCGTTAGAAAAGGACTTTTTGGAAGAGCCGAGTGGTCGCTTCGCTCCTCACAAGACAACATTCGCCACCACGTCAAAACAAATACCGCCGCGACAATCACCGCGCTATAAATATGAACGTGGCGGACAACGCTGGAAGTCATGATCCAGCGCGATCTTCAGGTCGGTCGGGTCCGTCACATCATATTCCGACCTGATGAGACCTGATTATGAATCTCTTTGAACCCATCTGGGCGCAATATTATGCGCCGCACCTCACGAAGACCGAGCTTGGCCAACTCCGCCGCGCCAAGTCGGGGCATCAATCCATCCTCCTGACGGGGATTATCAAGAAGCAGGGCTTCAGTGCCCGACATCGCACCTACATGCCCGTGGCCTCCACAAAGGATGTGCCGGGCAGGAACCACTACGTCGCCGCACGCTTGATCGATGAGATTGGCGACACTGATTGGGAGGCCCAATGCCTGTTCGCCAATGCCCTCCGGGTCGCTTCCCATGGCGATGAGGACTTCAATGTCCCGAGCGCTCGGGTTGTTGTCGCACCCTACCACATCCTGACCATTGAGTTCGACGCGGCCAACATCGGCTTCTTCCAACAGCAACTGGGCTGGCTCCGTTCGCCCAATAACGCCCTCGATAGCGTCGTGGGCAAGTTCGTCGCTCATTTGCGAAGCTCATACGCCGATGTCGCGGGTCTCAGCGTCGTCTACTCCGGTCACAAAAGCCTCCATTTCCACTTCATCGTTTCGACAGAACTCCTGTCTGGCGCCGTGCCCAATCCGACGAGCCTCCGCTTTGGGTTTCAGAAGGCATGGGACCGACTCCAAGCCGAATTCGAAGGATTTGCACTGTTCAACCTGCCGGTCGGCATGAAGGCTGATCCATCTCTTCGGCAACCGGAAACCTTCCGGCGTCTGCCGGGAGGAATGCGCCTCAATGACAAGGACAATCACCTGTTCGGCGTCCCTGTCGGAGAGCCGCTCTTCCAAGGTCTGTTGTGGGAGTATCTGAAGCTGGAGCGGGGCGGCGGCGGCAAAGCCACGCTGCTCGACCCAGCAGATTTCATGGCCTTGCCGGTCGCGCGACCTCGCGGGCAAGCACCGAAGTCAACCCCCAGCAGCATGGACGGCGGCTCCGAGGTTGACGCCTACGCCTGTCAGAAGCTGGCCGCGCTGTTCGATGGAACAACGGCGCATCCGAGGTTCTCTCACCTCGACCGTTCGAGCGGAGCGCCTGTCGCCCACTTCTACAATCATCCCTCCGATCAGCACCCCACATCCGTGATGAGGGTGGCTTTCGCGACGGTTCTGATCCAAGGCTCCAACCCGCTGGGGCTTACCAACGACGCAACCAGCGGCGGACTGCTGATGAGCCGATTGCCTCATCCGCTGGAAACGATGCTGGAAATCTGGGCGGGAGAATACCAGTGCGAGCAGATGGGGCCGGGTGGTCGCATGCGCTCACCTGTGGAGGCGGCATTCGCTGAAGCCGCTGTTGACCGACCGACGGCGACCGATGCGATGGGCCGTATTCTGCTTGGAAGTCTGATGGAAAATATCGGGCGACCAGAGACGCATCTGCTTTGCGCGCCTGAAGGCATTAGCAAGACCCGGAGCTTGATGGCCGCCGCTCCCGACATCATCGCGGCGCTCCGTGAGGCGAACCGTCCGTCTTGGTTGATGTTCGCCTTCCCGACCTACGAGGGTGCTGAGGAGAAGCTGGAAGAGTTCAAAGCTATGCATGCTGCGTCCATGGGCGACATGGCTCCAATGCTCCTCCCGTCGTTCGACCGGATGTATCGGAACCTGTGTCAGAACCGAGCACGCCTTACTCACGAGCGCGCTGCACGGGATGGCCGCACGCCAGCCATGCGCCGGTTGGTCATGTCGCTGAAGGCCGAGCAGCGGAACCGCCGACGAGCGCAGGAGTCGATTTGGTTGACGGATTCAGCTTCCGTGAGAGCCTGACCTCCTCATCGTATAGGAGGTCGCTTGTCGCCGCACGAAGCGTTGCGATGCCTCGCCGTCCGCGTCGTTCTCGACGACGCGGGCGAGATCGACGGCATCGAACTGGAAACTTTCCTGAATGAGGTCGCTGGACCACATCAGTGGCTGAGCACGACCGAATGGCTGTTCGTCGATCCGCCCGCTGAGGCTGGCGACTGGCCGACCGTGCCGGTCGTGATGCCCGAAGAGGTCGCGGTTCGTGCGATCCTCGAAGACCTCACCGGTGATCCGCCACGCATCCTGTTCGACCATCAGACCACGCCCGCCGAGCGGCGGAAATGGCGCTGGGTCGCGTTTCAGGTTGCTCCCAATCAGCAAGGACAAGGCCGCTTTCCATGGGAGGTCGCTCATGCGTGATGGAGGACTGCTCGGCTGGTGCACGGAAGCTCTGGTGAAGCTGGATGACGAGGCGCCCGGCGTGCTGTCTCGCGTCCTCACAGCAAGCCCGCCGCGACGACAGGCGATCTTTGCTGCGCTGGCTGCGCGGGGGGAAAAGGCGGGTGTTTTCGGCGTCGAGGACGAAAGCCTGATCCCGATCACCTTCGCAGAGGTTATCCGCCACGGTCGCGCAGCGGACATCCTGCGCCATGCCTTTGGCGATGTTCCGCAGGGCTTCCCCGGCCTCTTGGCTCAGATCGGTGAACGGTCGCTGCCTCGGGCCAAAGACTATTTGGTCCTCCACGGGCTGCTGATCAGCGACGATCCGCGCGGCGCCGACGCCCTGCGGACTTCCGGGCGGATCACCTGCCGGAAGCTGGAGGTGCTGACTGCGCTGGACCCTCGCTGGCGTCATGCCAACACGTTGGATCGCATCGATACGCATTCGGAGGCCATGGCGTTTAACTCCGCTGTGGCCTTCGTCCAGTCGGTGAACTCCAAAGCAACCGACGAGGTGGTAGCCAACGCTATCGCCCTCATGCGGCCGACGTCATCGCTGCCCAAGCTCCTCGACCGCCTGTTGCGCCGGGCCGACCGTCTGCCACCTCACCCCTTGTCCGATGGCGACAACGAACTCCGACCGCTCGCCTCGATGCGCGATCTGCTGGAAGCGGGACGGAAATACAGGAACTGCCTCGCTCACCGTCTGGCCGACGTGGCGGCGGGGAAGATGGCCATGGGTGAGTTTCGCGGAGAATGCCTTGTGGAGTTCCGGCCCCTAACCCGAGGCGCGGGCTGGCTGCTGCGCGATGTCCACATCGAGCGAAACCGGCCCGTCCCTCTGACCTTGATCGCCGAGGTCGAGGCGAAGTGCGACGCGTTCGGCATCCCCCGGATCGACGATTCCGGCGACCGCGACGGTTGGGGAAGCTACCGCCTGTTCACGGGTGAACTGGAGTGGGGCTAAATTCGCGCGAAAGTCGCGCGACCGTTCTTGACGCACATCCCTGCCAGTAGCGAAGCTGTATCAGCGCAGCAGGGGGTTTTGTGGCACACCGACTGGCTGCTGGTGCTAAGACCGAATGGTCGTCGCTTCGGGGGAATCGGGATTGGCCGATCAGTTCTTTCAACGCCCTATCCTCAATTCGCCTTACGAGCGGCCCACGCTGCATTGGGAATTGGATGCTGAGGGTCAGCCGACCGGCAATCTCGTCGAGGCGCGTCGCCACTCCGACTTGATCACGCCGGTCCCGAAACCCAAGAAGCGAAAGAAGAAGCGCACCTCGACGCCGCCATT
>NZ_JZRG01000048.1:0-1416 GCF_000964075.1 Brevundimonas sp. KM4
GCTCGGACAGTTCATCCGTCGTGTTGAGGATCGTGCTGTCGCGATGCCGCACGTCCTGATCTGCGAGAGTCTGGACCGACTTAACCGTCAGGCCCCTCTTGATGCTCTGGCCCCATTCATCGGTCTGATCAACGCGGGCATCACGCTGGTCACTCTGACGGATCGACAGCAATTCACGCGCGAGAGCATGGGAGAGGACGGCGGGCTTCGCCTTCTCGGAAGCCTCATCGTCATGCTTCGCGCTCATGAGGAGTCGGCTACCAAAAGCAAAAGGGTTCGGGCCGCATGGGAGCGGAAGCGGCGTGAAGCCGACGTCCGCAAACTGACCAAGACATGCCCGGCATGGCTTCGTCTCGCACCGGATCGGTCGAAGTTCGAGATTGTGGAAGAGCGCGCTGATATCGTTCGACTGATCTTCGCCGAGACGGCCTCGGGGATCGGCAAAGGGTCGATTGCAGCACGACTAAATGACGCGGGCGTTCCGCCCTTCCGAGGCAAGAATGGCTGGCATGCCAGCTACATCCAGAAGCTCCTCTCCAGCGATGCGGCCCTCGGCATCTATCAGCCCCACTCCATCGAGGGTGGGCGCAGAGTTCCGGCCGGTCCTCCGGTCCCCAGCTACTTCCCTCCCATCATCGCCGAGAGCCTCGCACTCAAGGCGAGAGCCGCGATCATCGCCCGCAGACACGGAGCCGCCGGTCGCAAAGGCTCCAACTTCAGGAACATCCTCAACGGAATAGCTCAATGCGCCGCCTGTGGCGGCAGCATGACCTACGTCGGCAAAGGTGATGCAGAACGGTATCTGGCGTGCTCGTCTGCTCGGCGGCGACGCGGCTGTAGCTGCCGCGTCCTCTTCAACTTCAATGAGGCAGAGCGGCAGTTTCTGGATGCCGCGATGCGGGTGGACCCGAAGGCGCGGAACGCGCCCGCTGCCAGCAGAACGCGGGACGAACTGCACCGAGTTCAGCGAGACGTGGTGCGGCTGTCTGGCCGCCTGACGAAGCTGCTGGCGTCGTTCGAGAACGACTCGACAGATGAAGTCGTGGCGGCGGTCGCGGCTGCTCGTGACCTACTTCGGCTGGCTCGGATCGAAGAGGGCAGGCTCAAGGACGTCCTTGTCGTCGAAGAGCATGGTGCTGGACTTCCAGACCTCCAAGCCGCCATCGAGGAGTTGCGTGACCCAGACCTGCCAACGTGCAGGTCATCGAAATTTCTCGTGCGCGCCCGGATCGCCCATGCGGCAAAAGCGGCCGGGTTCACAGCAGTTTTCCACGAGCATCACCGTCGCGTTGAACTGCGATGCGTCGGCTACGGAGGCGCGATCTGGTTTAGCTGTTCGCCTCAACGTGGTGACCCGAAGCGTGACCCGCTTGGCCGCTTTGCCAAGCGGGCACACGACGGATGAACTGTCCGAGC
>NZ_JZRG01000049.1:0-7658 GCF_000964075.1 Brevundimonas sp. KM4
GGTCATTGTGGGTCTCGGTTCAGTCGGCGGCGGCGACGGCGGCGCTCTGGACCGCAGCGTCTGCATTGTTGTTGTTCTTGGCGTCACGGCGCGCCTTCCAGCGCGGCCGCAGGTGGGTGACGGTCACCCAGACGGAGCCCAAGGCCGCGATCACGGCGATCACCAGAAAGACGTCGTTGTAGGCTAGCACATTGGCCTGTTGCGTCACCTGTCGGCCTAGCAGGACGGCGCCTTCGGCGTTCGCCAGCGCCGGGTCCGTTATCGTCGAGGCATAGGCGCCCGACAGTTGACGCAGCCGCAAGGCGACCTGCGGGTCCAGCGCCGAAATCCCGGCCGCCAGCTGGTTGGAATGGTATTTCTCGCGGATGATCTGAAGCGTCCCGGTCAGAGCCGATCCCGCCAGACCGCCGACGTTCTGAAGCACGCTGAACATAACGATGAAGCTGATCAGGTTCTGCTTGCCCTGGGTCAGCACCTTGACGATGCCGATCATCAGGGCCGGGCCGATGAACATGGCCGAGGCGAAGGCGATCAGGGCCTGGCTGAAATACAGTTGCGCCGGACGCGTCAGAACCGTCGAATGGCTGTCGATCCAGGCGCCGACGGCGATCAGCGCCAGGGCGATGGCGATCGGCTTGTTCAGCTTCTCCATGTTCAGGGTGAAGGCGCTGACCAGGGTGCCGGCGATCATCGACAGCAGGATGACGACGAACAGGCCGTGAAGCTGATCCGGCCCAAGGCCGACGACGGTCAAGAAGCCCACCGCGCCGGAGGTCTGTTCCGACAGCACGATGCGGATCAGCAGGATCGCCCCGAACAGGCGCAGCAGGTCGGGCCCTGTTAGCCAGCGGGTGTTGATCAGCGGGTTCTTGCGATTGTGCTCGACCAGGAAGGCGGCGGTCAGCAGGAGGACGGACCCGATTAGGGCCCAACCGATCCAGGCGGCCTGCGTCCACCAGACGATCCGCCCCAGACCCAGGGCCGCACAAAGCAGGGCCACACCTGGCGCAAACAGGGCGAAGGTCAAAAAGTCCAGCCGGTCGAACACCCGCAGCCGCTCGGACGGCGGCAGCTTGACCACCTGCACCGCCCCCCACGCGACCAGGCACAGGCCCAGCTCGAACAGATAGAAGGCGCGCCAGTCGCCCAGTTGCAACAGGCCGGGCATGACGAGGCGCGAAATCGGCACGGCGAAACTGGCCAGGCCGATGCCGATGATCAGCCCTTTGAGCCTATGCGCCGCCGGAAAGGCTTGGATAATATAAAGAAAGCCCAGGCTGGAAAGGCCTGCGCCCGCCATGCCGGCGATGGCCCGCACCAGCAGGGTCGATTGATAGTTGTCGACGAACAGATGGGCCGCGCAGACCAGCACGAAGGCGCCCAAGAAGATCTGGGTGAACAGGCGCAGGCCGTACTGCATCCGGAACTTGACGAGGATCAGGTTCATGCAGGCGTTGGTCATGACGAAGACGACCGGCAGCCACGCGGCCTCGGTGATCGTGATCCCCAGCGAGCCTTGCAGATTCTGGATATTGGCGGTGACGGCGGCGTTGCCCAGCGATCCGACCATGGCGACCAGCAGGCCGGTCAGGGCGTACTGGATCCGCATCGGCCAGGCGTGATCGGGCGTAGCGGGCGAGCCGGGCATCATCGGCCGCTCGTGCGGCTTCAGCGTCTCGACATACTGCTCCCAGGGCAGGTGCCAGTTGTTGCGAGCCATCAGCGCGGCTCCCCGCGCGGTCTCAGGCCGTCAAGAACAAGCGCGCGGGTGCGCAGCGACACGGCCTGGCGCTCTGCCTCGTCCGCGCCCTGAAAGCCGGCGCCCAGCAGGGTGGCGATCAGACGGATGTCCATCGGCCGCAGATCCTCCCTCACCAGGCCGGCGGCCTGGGCCCGCTTCAGCGGCGCGGCGCCCGCCTCCATCAAGCTCTGCCGCAACGGTGTAAGCGCATCTGGCGACCGCACGTTCCGCACGACGCCGGCCAGTCCCGCATTGCGCACCATGTCCTCGGCCAGCCGGTCCAGAAACCAGAAGAAGGCCTGCGGATTATCGCCCTGTTCGGCGGTGCGCCGACCCAGGTCCGCGACGTCGGCCTCCAGCACCGCCAGAGCCAGTTCCGTGCGATCTGAGAAGTGCCGATACAGGGTGCCGCGCCCCACCCCGGCCCGTTCGGCGATCAGATCCAGGGGCGCATCCAACCCTTGGCTGGCGAAGACCGCGCGCGCGGCCTCCAGCACCGCCGCCCGGTTCAGAGCAGCGTCCTTGCGGACAGGTTTTTCGGCAGGGCGCGTCATGGTCAGGCGCGTAAATGGACACGACTGTCCGTTTTACAAGGGGCGGTTAGAGCGCTTTTTCCAGCACCACGAAATCCAGCTCGGGCCGGGGCGGATCGACGGGGAAGGGGCGGGTTTCGCCGGTGGGGGCGTAACCGCGTCGTTCGTACCAGGCGATCAGTTCGGTCCGGCGGTGGATGACGGTCATCTCCATGCGGCGCGCGCCGAAACGCGCGACCGCTTCGCTTTCGGCGGCCGCAAGCAGACGACGGCCAAGGCCGGAGGCCTGCAAGGTCGGCTCGACCGTCAGCATGCCGAGATAGGCCAGAACGTCGCCGGCGCGGGCCACCTGGACACAGCCGATCAGCGCGCCCTCGTGATGGGCCAGCAGGATGACCCGGTCGGGATCGGCGATCAGCGACGCCAGCTCCGCCGCGCTGGTGCGATCATCGAACAGCAGGTCGGCTTCATGCGTCCAGCCGGCCTTGGCGGTGTCGCCGCGATAGGCGCGCTCGATCAGCGGATGCAGCGCGGCGACATCGTCGCACGTCGCCGCGCGGACGGCGATGTCCATCACCGGCTGACGCCCAGCTCCGTCAGCAGATGATCCATCCCATAGACATCGCGCAGGGCCACGGTGACGGCCTGGGTGGTGACGATCACGCTGCGATTGGTGTTGCGGTCGTAGCCATAGGCATTGCGCTGGGTCAGGACGGTGGAATCAAATTTGGCCCCAATGATCTCGCCCCGGGCGTTGACCGCGGGCGAGCCGGACGAACCGCCGATGGTGTCGGTCGAGACGGCCATGTCCATTACCGCGTTAGGATCGATCCGGTCCTTGGCGGCCATCAGCTTGGGCGCGACCTTGAACGGTTCGGCGCCGGTGGCGCGGTCCCACAGGCCGGCGAAGGTGGTGAAGGCGCCGAAGCGCTGGCCCGGCACGTCGGAGCCTTCGACCTTGCCATAGGTCAGGCGCAGGGTGCCGGTCGCGTCGGGATAGACGGCGTCGCCATAGGCGGCGAAGCGAGCGGCGGCCAGCTGTTCAGACGCGCGGTCGGTCGGCGCCTTGACCTTATTTTCCCATTCCGTGCGGACGGCGCGGGCGTCGGCGTCGATCGACAGCACATACTGGATCATCGGATCGTCCGACGCCTGAACCGCCGCCAGACCGCCGGTCCACAGGGCGCGACGCACGGCCGGATCGGCCAGCTTGGTGCCGGCGACGACGCGGGCCGACAACTCCTCGGGGCTTTCCTTGCCCAGCAGGGTGCGAACGTAGGGGCTGTCCACCGTCAGCCATTCGCGCGTCTTGGACAGCCACCATTCCAGCCGGATCTGCTCCAGCTCGGGATAGGTCGGCCGCTCGGCGAACAGACCGGATTCGACGCCCGGCAGGCGGCTGTCGGCGAACTCGGCCAGACGCTGGTCCGACGGCTTGGCCCGCTCCTGCGCGCCGCGCACGATGGCCTTGGCCCACTGGAACAGCTGCGATCCGCCGGCGACAGAGGTGGTGCCCAGGCCCGTGCCGCCTTCCAGCAGGGCGGTCGGCGCATAGAGTTCGCGCGCGATGGGCTGGACCGCTTCCAGCGCACCCCAGGGATCGGGACCATTGCCGTTGGCGGCGGCGTAGCGCTGCATGAAGTCGACCTCGGCCGCCGCCTTGGCCTGGATGAACTGGGCGTCGGTCAGGGCGCGCATGCGGCCCAGGCCACGCTTGTAGGTGTTCTCCACGCCCACGATCGGGTCCATGGCGATGAAGGCCTGGTTCTCGCCCTCTTCGGCATAGCGGATCAGACGACCACGCAGCTCAGAGGCGATCAGCTGATCCAGCGGCAGGACCACGTCGCGGATCGTGGCCAGCTGGTCCATCGTCAGCAGGCGCTGGGTGGCGCCGGGATTGCCGGTGATGAAGACGGCCTCGCCCTCGGTCGGCTTGTCGGCGTTCCAGGCGAAGTGGATCGGCGTCTCGACCGGCTTGCCGTCCTCATACAGGCGGATGAAGGCCGCATCGATGGCGAAGCGGGGGAAGGAGAAGTTGTCCAGATCGCCGCCGAAGGTCGCGGCGCGGTCTTCCGGCGCCCAGGCCAAGCGCACATCGCTGTATTTGCGGTATTTGTAGAGTTTGAACTGGCCGCCCCGGTACAGGCTGACGACCTGGCAGCGGATCTTGGGGTCGTTTCCGCAGGCTTCGGTCTCGATCCGGCCGGCCTCGGCCTCGCGCGCCTGGGTGAAGGCCTGGCCCTCAAGCCCTTCGCCGGCCTTGTGCATCCGCTCGGTGACGTCGGAGATGTCGGTCAGGATCTCGGCCGTGGCGCCGGGGCATTTGCGCTCTTCCTCGCGCGTCTTGGGCGTAAAGCCCGTCTCGCCATACTGCTGCTGCGGCGTGGACAGGTTGGCCACGCAGGTGGCGACGCAGTGGTTGTTGGTCATCACCAGACCCTGGCCCGACACCACGCCCGCCGAACAGCCGCCGAACTTCACCGACGACAGCCGCACCCGATCCAGGAAGGCCTGATCGATATTGGTGCCCAACGTCTGGTTGGCGCGGGCGATGGGGAAGTTGTCGTAGGTCCACATGCCTTCCTCGGCGCTGGCCGAGGTGGCGGCGACGAAAGCGAGAACGGCGGCGGAGGCGAGGAGAAGAGGGCGCATGGGATGGAGCTCCAGAACTCTCCCTCCCCGGCCGGGGAGGGTGGCTGGCGCGCAGCGCCAGACGGGTGGGGGCGGCAGGCGATGAGGGCTCGGTCCTGTAAAGGATCGCCGAGCCCTCCCCGCCCGGTCGCTTCGCGACCACCCTCCCCGGAGCGGGGAGGGAGAAGCGTTTATGCGCCGTCTTAGCGACGCACGCCCAGTTCGCGCAGCAGGCGCGGCTGGTTGTAGACGGTGCGCAGGGCCTCGGTGATGGCGGCGGTCGAGACCGTCACCGTGCGGTTCAGTTCGGGGTCGTAGCCGAAGCTGCCGCCCAGCGAGTGGATGTTGCCGTCGAAGGCGGCGCCGATGACTTCGCCCTTGGCGTTGATCACGGGCGAGCCCGAGTTGCCGCCGATGATGTCGTTGGTCGAGACGAAGTCATAGACGGTCGACTTGTTGACCTTGCCCTCGGCCGCGAGCCAGTCCTCGGCCGCGTTGAAGGGCTCGGCGCCGGTGTTGCGCTCATAAAGGCCGCCGATCTGGGTGAAGGGTTCGACCGTCACGCCGCGATAGGTCCAGCCCTTCACCTGACCGTAGGACAGGCGCAAGGAGAAGGTCGCATCGGGGTACAGGTTGGTGCCGTAAACCGCGAACCGGGCCTGGGCGATCTTTTCGCCGGCGCGGCTGGTCGGGCCGGACACGGCCGATTCCCACTGGGTGCGCACGGCTTGGGCCGCATCGTCATTGGCCAGGACGAACTGGATCAGCGGGTCGCCCGAGGCGGCCAACTGCTCCGGCGTCATGGCCAGGGCCTGGGCGCGGAAGGCGGGATCGGCCAGACGCGTGCCGTCCACCAGACGCTCCGCGATCTGTTCGGGGCTTTCCTTGCCCAGCAGCGCCTTCACGTTCGCATTGTCGACCGTCAGATATTCGCGGGTCTTGGACAGCCAGAAGTCGAGATAGATCTTCTCCAGGTCGTTCGAGATCGGGGTCTCGGTCGCCAGGCGACGGCCCAGCGCGGCGATGTCGGCGTCCGAATAGCCGGCGCGACGCTCGGCGACGGGCTTGGCGCGTTCCTTGGAGGCGCGGACGATGGCCTTGGCGTAGCTGTACAGCGACGAACGCTGACCGGCCGCCGATTCCAGCTGGCGATAGGGCAGATACAGGTCGCGTTGGGCGGTCGAGGCGCGTTCCAGATCGGCCCACGGATCGCCGATGCGCTGGGCCAGGGCCGGGTCGGCGGCGACGCGCTGGCGCAGCTCCTGCTCTTCACGACGCTTGGTGGCCATGAAGGCCGGGTCGGTCAGGGCGCCTTGCTGGCCGTAGTTGACCTTGAAGCCGTTCTCCAGGCCGAAGATCGGATCGACCGAGACGCGCTTGGCCTCTTCGCCGGTCGTCGAATATTCCAGCAGGCGACCGCGCAGTTCGGAGGTCTGGATCAGGCTGATGGGCAGTTGCTGGTCACGCAGGGTTTCCAGCTGGGCCACGGTCAGCAGGCGCTGGGTCGAGCCGGGGTTGCCGGCGACGAAGGTGACGTCGCCTTCCTTGGGCGCATTGGCGTTCCAGGTCAGGTGGTTCGGCGTGGCGACCGGCTTGCCGTCCTCGTAGATGCGCAGGAAACCGGCATCCAGGGCGTAGCGGGGGAAGTTGAAGTTGTCGGGGTCGCCGCCGAAGAAGGCCGCCTGGAACTCGGGCGCGAAGACCAGGCGCACGTCGTCATACTTGCGGAACTTGTAGAGCTTGTACTGGCCGCCGCGGTAGAAGCTGATGACCTGGCAGGTCAGCTTCTGATCGTCGCCGCAGGTCTCCTTCTGGATCTTGTCGATCTCGGCGGCGCGGGCCTGGACGAAGGCGGCGCCCTCAAGACCGGCGCCGGCGCCGGTCACGCGGTCGGTGACATCGACGATGTCCGTCAGGATTTCGGCCGTCTGGCCGGGGCACTTCTTCTCTTCCTCGCGGGTGGCGGGCATCCTGCCGTTCTTGACGTAGTCGTTCTGGGCCGTGGACAGGTCTTGAACGCACGACACGACGCAGTGATGGTTGGTCAGCACCAGGCCTTCGTTCGAAACCAGCGAGGCCGAGCAGCCCTGCAGGCGGACCGCGGCGTTGCGCACGCGGTCAAGCCACGCCTGATCGATATTGGTGCCGTACTTCTCGTTCACCGTGGTGATGGGGAAGTTGTCGAAGGTCCACATGCCCTCGTCGGCGCGGGCGGAGGTCGCGGGTGCGGACAGGACGGCGGTGGCGGCGCCGAGCGCGGCCAGAGAGGCGGTGAGACGAAGCGAGGGCAAGGACATGAAGGCGTGTTTCCCAGAGCGTGGGACGGCCTGTCCCATCTGTTATGTTGTAACTAGCGCCGACGAAGGGCGGGCGCCAAGAGGCTGTAAGGCCCTTAATCCCCTGATTTCGAACCGGCAATGACAAGGGTTCACAAGCCTTACCCCGATTTAACTTGGCGGTGAGGGGGCGCACGGTCAGATAGGCGCAAGTACCGGGGGTTTATCGACGACAATGTCGCTTGCGCTATCAACACTGCTGTTCGAGTGGCGTCGCTATATGGCGGCGGTCATGGCCTTGGCCCTGTCGGGGCTTCTGGTCCTGGCGATGACCGGCGTCTTCATCGGCATCGGCAAGGGATTCACCGCGACCATCGAACGGTCGAACGCCGACATCTTCATAATGCAGCCCGGCGCCAAGAGCCTGATCGGCGGGCCGTCGGGCGTGCCCCGCCGGTTCATCCCCCTGGCCTACAA
>NZ_JZRG01000005.1:0-256965 GCF_000964075.1 Brevundimonas sp. KM4
GGAAATTCTCAGGGGCACGTCACCGCCCTGGGCGACCCGCCGCGCCACCCGCATGACCGAGAAGTCGGCCGAGGGCGGGCGCAGATAGATCAGTTCGACCCGGTATCCGGCGGCCTTGAACCGGCGAATGCGCGGGGCGTGGGAGCGGGTGGCCAGGGTCGTCTCCAGCACCACGTCGGCCCGCTCGACGAACAGGGCGTCCAGCCGCTCCAGCACCAGCCGCCCCGCCGCCAGATCGCGCGCCGCGCCTTCCCCCGCCAGACCCCGCGCGACCTCGTCCGGGTTCACGAACCGAAACGCCTCCGCCCGCTGACGCAGGAAGCGGTTGATGAAGGTGGTCTTGCCGGCCCCGTTCGGTCCGGCGAGGAGGACGAGGGTGGGCATGGAGAGTTGCCCCAATCAGAAGCTGATTTCATCATCGACCCAAATGTCAACGGGTACATACTCGCTGTCATCTACGTCATCGTAGTCTGAAGTATATGCCTCGATAGCTCTCTTCGACTTGCCCGATTTTGAGAAAACGGCGGGCCCAGCCGACCAGTGGAAGAGAGATAGCTTTTTATCATGGAGAGCTCGGATAGCAGCCTCAGCGCCGGTGACTACCGATGCATTTGCGTTGGCTACATCGAGGTGCATGAGTTCCAAGCTGAGCGGCCAATAGGGTCCGCTGAAAGTGTTGCCCTCTACACGATCCCAAAGCGACTGGCCAATCGTCTTGTCGCTGGTAAGTCCGTTCGCAAACATATGCGCTAAGAATGCTAAGGTAAGCGCGTTGTTGTTCTGAATGATCGATTCACTCAGGATCTTCGGCAAGCGCGACTTTAGCTCTTTCAAAGCCCACAAACTCCAGAGCACTTCCGAGTCACGCCCCAATCCGCTTGCTCGGACGATTGATCGTCTAAAAATATCGATCCATAGCGGTCGATCGACGTCCATATCTGACCTGATGCGCCATGCAATGACCCGAGCAACGTAATCGAGGCTATGTGGAAATTGTACCGCACACTGAGCTAGGAAATGTTCCAAGACCTTCCATTGGACATCCCAGGATTTACGCTCATCGACCTTTTTGATGACATGACGAATGATACCTTCGTCTTCAGCGGAATTAGCTAGCTCTAGTATTCCTCCAAAAGTAGAAACTATGTCAGTATTGGCGTGCGGATATGGAACCAAAACCCGGTCGATTTCCCGAACGATTTCAACTGGCCATTTCTGCCCTAACACAGCGTCACATCTAACAATCTTTGTTTTTAGCTCATTGATATCGAGCTCATACGCGTTAAGTGCACGGCGAAGGCGTCTTAGTTGGTCTTCGGCATCTTCTACAGAATTTGCTCCAATCCAATAGTCATCGACGTGTCGAACGTAGGCCGATTTTGACGCGCTGTTATTTTTTAGAAATAGTTCATCCACAGCGCTAAGTACTATTTCCGATGTGACCCGGGATGTATCAGGCCCGATAGGCAGTCCCATTGTCTGACGATCTTGTGCTTGTCGGAAAGCGGCGTCGAGACGATTTGCGAATACTGTAGCCGATTGCGATTTTGTATCAGATTTCGACGCATCTTTTCCGTGAACCGCCCACGGTATGCTGTGCGTGTATATCGACGGAAAGCACCGCGACACATCAGCGACTAGACAAAACTTGTACCGCGATAGCTTTCGAAGGCGGATTGCAGGTAGTTCTGAGTGAGGCGTAATCCTTGTGGCTCGTGGCCCCGATGTCGGGAAGCTTGGTATCGACTGACTGCCTGGGGAGCGGCTAAAGAGCGGGACGATGTCGTTCCAGTTTTTTTCTAAGAAAGCCGCTTGCTCATACACAAAAGCTGGATGCGATAGCGCAAAACCCCGGCGCTGATTTCCTCGCTTGCTAGCATCATAAGGGGAAAGCCAACCGACGCACTTCTGGTTTAGAATGTATGCGCCGTTGTAGGCGCTAAAGTGCTGCCATAGGCCAGTCGATGAAATGACAGGTGGAAGGTTTTCGGGAAGCAAGCCGTAGCTGATGAATGGCTGAATCGTTGGGTTCGCTGTCATGTCATGCCATCAAGCTATCAATGAGCAACCAGAGCGCGAACGGATTAGCTTAGTCAAGCTTTGCCCAGCTCACACCTTCACCTCCACCACCCCACCCCCAGCCCGGAACTTCGCGCTCATCTCCGCCATGCCGGCTTCGGCTTCCGACAGGGAGGCGCCGGCGTCGTTCTGGGCGGCGGCGGCGTCGCGGATGTCCTGGCTGATCTTCATCGAGCAGAACTTGGGACCGCACATGGAGCAGAAGTGGGCGGTCTTGTGGGCCTCCTTGGGCAGGGTGGCGTCGTGGTATTTGCGGGCGGTTTCGGGGTCCAGGCCCAGGTTGAACTGATCCTCCCAGCGGAACTCGAACCGGGCGCGTGACAGGGCGTCGTCGTGCAGGCGGGCGGCGGGGTGGCCCTTGGCCAGGTCGGCGGCGTGGGCGGCGATCTTGTAGGTGATGACGCCGTCCTTGACGTCCTGACGATCGGGCAGGCCCAGATGCTCCTTGGGCGTGACGTAGCAGAGCATGGCCGTGCCGAACCAGCCGATCATGGCCGCGCCGATCGCGGATGTGATGTGGTCATAGCCCGGCGCGATGTCGGTGGTGAGCGGGCCAAGCGTATAGAAGGGCGCCTCGTGGCAGTGCTTCAGCTGCTCGTCCATATTCTGTTTGATCTTGTGCATCGGCACGTGGCCGGGGCCCTCGATCATGACCTGGCAGCCCTTGGCCCAGGCGATCTTGGTCAGTTCGCCCAGGGTGCGCAGCTCGGCGAACTGGGCCTCGTCATTGGCGTCGGCGATGGAGCCGGGGCGCAGGCCGTCGCCCAGGCTGAAGCTGACATCATAGGCGCGCATGATGTCGCAGATGTCCTCGAAATGCTCGTAGAGGAAGCTCTCCTTGTGGTGGGCCAGGCACCATTTGGCCATGATGGAGCCGCCGCGGCTGACGATGCCCGTCACCCGCTTGGCCGTCATCGGCACGAAGGGCAGGCGCACGCCCGCGTGGATGGTGAAATAGTCCACGCCCTGTTCGGCCTGTTCGATCAGGGTGTCGCGGAACACCTCCCACGTCAGGTCCTCGGCGACGCCGCCCACCTTCTCCAGCGCTTGATAGATGGGGACGGTGCCGATGGGGACGCTGGAGTTCCTGATGATCCAGTCGCGGATGTTGTGGATGTTGCGGCCCGTCGACAGGTCCATGACGTTGTCGGCGCCCCAGCGGGTGGCCCAGACCAGCTTGTCGACCTCGTCGTCGACGGAGCTGAGGACCGCCGAGTTGCCGATGTTGGCGTTGATCTTCACCAGGAAGTTGCGGCCGATGATCATCGGCTCGACCTCGGGGTGGTTGATGTTGTGCGGGATGATGGCGCGGCCGCGCGCGATCTCTTGCCGCACGAACTCGGGCGTGACGAAGTCGGGGATGGCGGCGCCGAAATCCTCGCCGTCGCGGATGCAGGGGCTGTTCTGCTCGCGGCGCAGGTTCTCGCGGATGGCGACATATTCCATCTCGGGGGTGATGACGCCGGCTTTTGCGTATTCGTACTGGGTGACCGGGCGACCCTCGACGCCCTTGAAGACGCAGTGGTTGGAGGTGTCGAAGCGCGGGGCCAGGTGGCGGCCGGACGCGTGGCCGTTGTCCTCGGGTTTGACCTCGCGCGGATTGGCGACCGGGGCGATGTCGCCGCGGTCCAGTTGCCAGCTGGATTTGACGTGGGGCAGGCCGCGCTTGATGTCGATGGTCACGGTCGGGTCGGTGTAGGGGCCCGAAGAGTCATAGATGGTCACCGGCGGCTCGTTGGCCGAGGGGTGGACGGCGACCTCGCGGAAGGGGACTCGGATGTCGGGATAGAGTTCGCCGGCGACATAGACCTTGCGGCTGCCCGCCCGTTCGCCGGTCGGGATGGTCCCGGTCTCCTTCATCACCTGTTCGCGCGCGTCCTTGAGGGCGAGCTCGATGTTTGGCTCTTCGGGCAGGGCGGGGGGCGTGACTTGGATGTTCATGGCGGCCTCAAACGGTTTGAGGTCCGCCGACGTCGGGCGCGAGGGGTCCTGTGACGTCAGGACCGATAGCGTTACTCATCCCTTCGCCGGCATGACCCGGATCAGGTTCGACGGGTCAGAGGAGAAACCTCAATCTCAGCCGCTCGATTGCGACCCCCCGGAGAACGCATGCAGGCTAACCCGCGTCGCGACGGATGTCGAGTTGTCCGGCGCCACACATAAGTCGTTGTAGGCGCGGCGGATTTATTGGGCTATGCGCAACGCCTGGGCCGGGCGCCGGCGTCGGCGGAGTGAAACGAGGATATGAGCCTGAACCTGGAACGCGTCCTCTACACCAGCCGCGCGCGGGGCAATTCGGACAGCTTGCTGATGCAGGTGGACATCCTGGCCACGTCGCAGCGGAACAATGCGCGCGACGAGCTGACCGGGGCGCTGCTGATCCACGACGGACGGTTCCTGCAGGTGCTGGAGGGCGCCGCGCAGGATCTGGACCGGCTGATGACGCGGCTGGCGGGCGATCCGCGCCATGACGAGGTGGTGGTGATCGAGCGCAAGCCGATCCCGGCGCGCGGCTTTTCCGGCTGGGCCATGGCCAGCGTGCGCGTGACTCCGGCGCTGGAGGAGACGCTTCGGGCCACGGTGGACGGCGCCGGCGCGCCCCAGCAGACGGTCGAGCGGATGCAGGACGCAGTGCTGGCCCAGGCGGCCTGAACGCCCCCTAGGGCGCCGACCAGCCCTTGACCGAGACGGCCGCTGCGCGCGGATCGGCGTCGAAGCGGAGGTAGGCCTTGGCGTGGCCGTGGCCGGGGACGTAGTCCAGGCTGGCGGTCGCCGTCTGGTCGCCCAGCACCCCTTCGATATCCACGGCGGCGGCGGTGTCGTCGCCGTCGTTCTGGACCCGGACAGTCGCGACCTGACCTGCGGCCGTGACGTCTACGGCGACGATGCGAGCGCTGAGCGCGGGCGGGGCCGTGGGCTGGAGCGCCTCCCACACTACGATGCCGATGGCGGTCAGGGTGATGACGGCGCCGAGCAAGGCCATGCCCCATTGCAACAGAGGGCGGGTCGTTGCGGCGGGCTTCTTCCTTGTGGGCATGGGTCAGACCAACAGACGGGCGGCGGCGGCGCCGATGGCGGCGGGGAAGCCCAGGACGACCATGGTCTGGACCACGCCGGCGACGGCATGGCCGTCGGTGCGGCCGAACAGGAACAGGGTGAACAGGCTGACGGCCAGGGCGATGGCGTAGCCGGGCAGGGTGAAATGCAGGAAGGCCTTGATCGGATGATCGGCCTCTTCCTGACCGGCGAAGCCCGCCTTGAAGACGATCAGGTGCAGCAGGAGGATGGACACGGCGATCAGGGCCAGGATGTGGGCGGGCGTCGCCTTGTAGGCGATCAAGATCATCTCCTCGGTCGGGGCCACGTTCAGGGCGAAGAACAGGGCGCCGGCCGCCATCAGGAACAGTTCGCCGAAATAGGAGGCCTGATCCTCATCCGTGTCGCCTCCGCCATCCCCGCTGAGCTGACGCCGGGCCAAAAGCGCGCCCATGGCGCCGGGAATGGCCTGAAGCGCGACCATGCCCAGGCCCTCGCGCGGCGGCGCGTCCCATTCGACGACGCCGAACAGGATCAGCAGCACCGAGGCGGTGATGAAGCCGACCGCCAAGGCCACGGCGGTGTCCAGCGCATCGTTGACCGGCCCGCGTCGCTTGGAGAAGCCGGCGTAATAGGCCAGGCCGTAAAGCAGCGGCAGGCCGGCGACAATGAAGGTCAGCAGCCGCCAGCGGTCCATGATCACGCCCTGCGCCCACATCTCCATCGTCATCAAAAGCGGGATGTTGAACACCAGGGCGCCGGCGAAGGCGCGGCCCAGATCGCGGACATAGGCGCGCTCGCGTTGCAGATCCAAGGGCGGCGCGGCGGCGGTCATGCGGCGGCAACGCTTGGACATCGGCTTTGGCTCCGGGCCGCTTGTCGAACGGCGTTCAGGCGGCGTTCATTCGCAGCCAAGCTTAGTCGCGTCATCGAGGGAGAGGGGACGATGAAACAGATCAAGACGACCGCCATCCTGGCGGTCATGGCGTGCGCGGGATTGACGGCCTGCGCCTCGGTGGAGGTCGGCGGCGAGCCGATGGCCCTGTCGCCCGTCATGGCCGAACAGGCACGGATCGGCAGCGTCACGACCACGACCGGCTGGCTGGATGCCGAGGACGACTTCGCCGACACCTTCAACGACGAGGTGCTGAACGAAATGGGGCTGTGCGCCGGCGGCCGGCATCGGCTGAACCTGAGCATCCATGTCGAGGCGCTGAGCCGGGCGCCGCGCCTGGCCATTCTGGCCGGCGATCGCGCCGAACACCGGATGCGGGCGACCGCCGAATTGCGCGATCCGGCCCAGGGCGGTCAGGTGGTCGGGCGTTATCCGCTGGTCGTGACCGTGGATGCGGGGGCCGGGGTGCTGGACGCCCTGATGGACCGGCAGGCGGTCACGTCCCACGCCTTCGCCCAGGCCCTGTGCGACGCCGCCTTCGTCGCGCCGACGCGGGTGGCCGAGGCCGGCGCGCCTGGCTGAGGCCGAGGGCGGGGCGAAGGGGCGGGCGGCCTGGGCCGGTGGGCTGGGCTGGCGCTTTTGAATGTCACGGGCGCGGGCTATCAAGACGGCGAACAGGAAACCGTCCCATGCATCTCGCCCGTTTCGCCCGCATCCGCCTGGCCCATCTGCCGACGCCGCTGGAGCCGCTGCCTCGGTTGTCGGAAGAGTTGGGTCTGGATCTGTGGATCAAGCGCGACGACTGCACCGGCCTGGCCGGCGGCGGCAACAAGACCCGCAAGCTGGAGTTCCTGCTGGGCGCGGCGTTCGAACAGGACGCCGACACCCTGGTGACGCAAGGGGCGGTGCAGTCGAACCATGTGCGCCAGACGGCGGCGGCGGCGGCGGCCCACGGTCTGGCCTGCGAGATCATTCTGGAAGAGCGGACGGGGTCCAGGGCGACGGACTATGTCGGCAACGGCAACGTGCTGCTGGACAGGCTGTTCGGCGCGACCCTGCGCACCGTGCCGGGCGGGACGGACATGGTCGCCGAGCTGGAGAAGACGGCGGCCGAGGTGCGGGCGCGGGGCGGCAAGCCCTATGTCATCCCCGGCGGCGGATCGAACCCGGTCGGGGCGCTGGGCTATGTCGATTGCGCGCGCGAGATCGTGGTCCAGGCCGACGAGATGGATCTGGAGGTGCACCGCATCGTGACGGCGACGGGCAGCGCGGGCACCCATGCGGGCCTGGTCGCCGGACTGGCGGTCATGGGGGCGGACATTCCCGTGCTGGGCATCGGTGTGCGGGCGCCCAAGGACAGGCAGGAGGCGAACGTCTTCAAATTGGCCGAAGAGACGGCCGCCCTGCTGGGCCAGCCGGGCCGGGTGACGCGCGAGATGGTGGTCGCCGACTGCGACTATGTCGGCGAGGGCTACGGCCTGATCGACCAGGGGGTGATCGACGCCCTGACCCTGGCCGCGCGTCTGGACGGGATCGTGCTGGACCCGGTCTATTCCGGCAAGGCGATGAAGGGGCTGATCGCCCTGGCGCGCGCCGGCCGGTTCAAGGGTGAGACGGTGGTGTTCCTGCACACTGGCGGAGCGCAGGGGCTGTTCGGCTATCAGACCGAGATCGAAGGGGCGCTGTAGGCGCGCCGTCCGTCATGGACGCGCGCGAGGCGACGCTGGCGCTGCTGGCCGCGCGGGCCGAGGACGCCACCGTCTGCCCCAGCGAGGTCGCGCGGGCGGTTGCGGGCGAAGACGGCGCCTGGCGCGAGGCGATGCCTGACGTTCACGCCGCAGTGGACGCCTTGGTGGACGAGGGCGCTGTGCGACTGAGCTGGAAGGGACGGCCGCTGGCGTTGCGTGCGGGGCCCTATCGGATCGCTAGGGCTCGAGGCGGTGAAGACGGGGGCGGCGGGTGACGGTGCGCGAGATCGAACCTGTCCCGCCGGCGCTGTCTTTGGCGGCGGTGTTTGTGCGGTTCTTGCGGTTCGGGCTGCTGGCTTTCGGCGGGCCGGTGGCGCAGATCGCGATGATCCGGCGCGAACTGGTCGATCAGGATCGGTGGATGTCCAGCGCGCGCTTCAACCGGCTGCTGGCGGTGTTGCAGGTCCTGCCGGGGCCGGAGGCGCACGAGCTGTGCGTGCACATGGGCATGCGGGCGCGGGGGCGGATCGGCGGCCTGCTGGCGGGGCTGGGGTTCATGCTGCCGGGGCTGATCCTGATGCTGGGGATCGGCTGGGCCTATGTGGCGCTGTCGCCGGTCGTGGGCCTGCTGGCCGGGGCGTTTCTGGGGGTTCAGGCGGCGGTGGTGGCGGTGATCGTGCGCGCCGTCTGCAAGATCGGATCGCATATTCTGGAGGATCGCTGGCTGTGGGCCGTCGCCGTCGTCGGCTTTGCGGCGACCCTGGCCGGGGCGGCGTTCTGGATCGTGCTGGCGGCGGGCGGGGCGGCCTATCTGCTGGTCCGGGCCGGGCGGGTCGGCCTGGCCGTCGGGGTCGTGGCGCTGGCGGTCCTCGCAGCCTTGGCGATGCACGGGCTAGGGGACGGCGGGCCGGTGTTTGGACAGACGGCGGGGCAGGGCGGCGACGGCGGCTGGGTCGCGATGTTCTGGACGGGGCTGAAGGCGGGGCTGCTGACGTTCGGCGGCGCCTATGCCGCCATTCCCTATGTGCGCGCCGATACGGTGGGGCGCGGGCTGATCGACGATGGGACGTTTCTGGACGGGATCGCCTTTGCGGGCGTGATCCCGGCGCCGCTGGTGATCTTTTGCACCTTCGTCGGCTTTGTGGTCGCGGGCTGGGGCGGGGCGCTGGCGATGACGGCCGGAGTGTTCGCACCGGCCTTCGCCTTTTCGATGATCTTCTATGAGCGGCTGGAGGCGGTGGTCGAGGACCGGCGGCTGCACGACGGTCTGGCCGGGGTGGCCGCCGCCGTCGTTGGGATCATCGCCGCGACCAGCGTGGAGCTGGGCTGGGCGACCTTGCAGCGGGCGCCGTCGATGGGGGCGGCCGTGGCGATCTTTGCGGTCGCCCTGGCGGTGGCGTGGGCCTGGAAGAGCCGCTACGCCGTGCCGGCAGTTCTGGCCGCCGCGGCGGTCGTGGGATGGGGCGTGATGCGATGAGCAAGATCCTGGGCGTGATCGGCGGCATGGGACCGGCGGCGACGGTGGCGTTTCTGGCGCGGGTGCAGGCGCTGACGCCGGCCGAGGGCGACGCCGATCACATCCGGGTGGTGATGGACCTGAACCCCCAGGTGCCCGATCGCAACACGCGGCCGGGCGAGGCCGAGGTGGTGCTGGGGCAGATGGCCGAGGGGCTGGTGGCGGCGGGGGCCGAGGTGATCGCCATGCCCTGCAACACCGCCCATGCCCAGGCGGGAGCCATCCGCGCGGCGTGCGAGGCGAAGGGCCTGGGCTTCATCGACATGATCGCGGCGACGGCGGATGCGGCGGCGGCCTCTGGAGTGAAGCGGATCGGCGTGCTGGCGACGCCGGGGGGCGAGCGGCTTTACACGCAGGCGCTGGCGGCGCGCGGTATCGAGACGGTGCTGCTGGAGGGCGCTGACCGCGAGGCCTTCATGGCGCTGGTCTATGGGGTCAAGCGCGGCGATGTCGGCGAGGCGGCGCGGGCGGGGATGTCGCGGCTGGCTCAGACCCTGGCGGACGCGGGCGCACACGGGCTGATCGCCGGCTGCACGGAGGTGCCGCTGCTGTTGAGGGCCGAAGATGCGCCGGTCCCCCTTACGGATTCGGCCGAGGTGTTGGCCCAGGCGTGCGTGACGGCGTGTCGGGTCTGAGGCGCGGTTGCGGCTTGCTCCGCGCGGCCCGCCTGCCTAGTCATGAGCTGTGTCTATTCAGTCCCTGATCATCGATTGCGACCCCGGCGTGGACGACGCTGTGGCGCTGTTTCTGGCCTTCGCCGCGCCCGAGCTGGAGCTGCTGGCCGTCACCACGGTCGGGGGCAATGTCCCCGCCGCCAAGACCCAGCGCAATGCGCGCATCATCCGCCAGATCGCCGGGCGCGAGGAGGTGCCGGTGTTCGGCGGGGCGGAGCGGCCGCTGAAACGTCCGCCGGCGGGGGCGAGCGAGTTTCACGGGGTCGAGGGTCTGGGCGATCTGGAGCCGTTCGAACCGACGGGGATCGTCGGCGACGGACCGGCCGCCAACGCCATCGTCGATCTGGTGATGAGCCGGCCCGAAGGTTCAGTCGCCATCGCCGTTCTGGGGCCGATGACCAATCTGGCGCTGGCGATGCGGCGCGAGCGGCGGCTGGCCGAACGGCTGGGGCCGGTGGTCGTGATGGGCGGGGCGCGGTCGGAAGGCGGCAATGTCACCGCATCGGCCGAGTTCAACATCTGGGCCGATCCCGATGCGGCGGCGGTGGTGTTCGGATCGGGGTGTCAGGTGGTCGCCTTCGGCCTGGACGCGACCCATCAGGTGCGCGCGACCGAGGCCCGGATCGCGGCGATAGAGGCCATCGACAGCGAGGCCGCGCGGGCGGCGGCGTCGACGCTGCGGTTCTCGCAGCGGGTGGAGCGCGAGATCGTGGGCTGGGATGCAGCCCCCTTGCATGACCCGTGTCCCATCGCCTGGCTGATCCAGCCTGATCTGTTCGAAACCAAGCCCTGCCGGATCGAGGTGGAGACGGGTTCGGACCTGACGCGCGGGCATACGGCGGTGGAGTTCCGGATCGATCCGGCGACGGCGCGGCATCGCTGGGCGGTCGCGGCGGACGCGCAAGGGGTGTTCGATCTGATCGTCGCCAAGCTGAAGGCCCAAGCTCTGGAGGCTGAGGCGCTGGAGGCCGGCGCATGAGGATCACCGTCGTCGGTTCGATCAACCTGGATCTGGTGGCCACCGCGCCCCAACTGCCGGCGCCGGGCGAGACGGTGACCGGGGCGACCCTGGCGCGGCATCCCGGCGGCAAGGGCGCCAACCAGGCGCTGGCGGCCGAGAAGCTGGGGGCCGAGGTCTGTCTGATCGGCCGGGTCGGCAACGACGCCATGGCCGGCGAGGCCCTGGCCCTGATGGAGGATCTGGGCGTCGATCTGGCGGGGGTGGAGGTGGATGTGGCGGCCCCGACGGGCGTCGCCCTGATCGCCGTCGATCCGACCGGCGAGAACCAGATCGTGGTCGCGGCCGGCGCCAACCACATGGTCACGCCCGAACAGCTGCCCCAGCGGATCGAGGGGGCGCTTATTGTACAGCTGGAGCTGCCGATCGAGACGGTCGAGGCGGCGGTGGGCCGGGCGACCGGCTTCGTCTGCGCCAATCTGGCGCCCGCCGCGCCGGTGTCGGAACTGCTGCTGCGCCGCGCCGACCTGATCGTCGTCAACGAGACCGAGGCGGCCTTCTACGGCGACGGTCTGCATCGGGGCGGCGGTCGAGTGGTGGTGACCAAGGGCGCGCGAGGCGCGGCCATGTATCAGCGCGGCGTCGAGATGGCCTGGGCGACCCCGCCCGCCGTCGAGGCGGTCGATGCGACGGGCGCAGGCGACGCCTTCGTCGCCGCCATCATGGTGGCTTTGCTGGAAGGCATGGACCCGGCCGAGGCCCTTCGCTTCGCCTGCGCCGCCGGAGCCTTCGCCGCGACCCGCCCGGGCGCGCAACCCTCGGCGCCGGAGCGCGATCAGGTCGAGGCGCTGCTCAACGCTCAATAGACGCGGGCGCTGACGGCGCCGCGTCGGCGCATGCCGGGATGAACCAGATTACCGCACGCCTTCACGAAACGGCTGCGCCAGGGTTCGGAAATTGTCGGCGCTGAAATGGTCTGGCCATCAAAGGTGAAGGCGATGGATGCGCCCTGCGCCAAGGGCTCCAAAATCTCGTCTGCGATCGAAAATGCGTATTCAAGGGCGGGATCGTCAGCATCGCCTTTCACCCGAGGTGAGCCTGTTCTGACCACCCCGTCGCCGACCCGCAGGTCCATTTCAGGTTGGGGCCATGCATCGCGGGGTGAAAATCCCCGCACGATGGCGGTCATGGATAGGCCTTTGCAGACTAGCATGACCTGCGGGGTCGCACTGTACGGTTTGGACGGATTGGGAACCAGGAAGGCGACGGCCGGGACGTTAGGGCTAAAGAATCCTCTCCATTCCTCCCCTCCAGAGCTATGCGCGGCCGACCCTAGCGGTGATGTGGGTTGAGAGGATGAGACAGCCGGATATTGAAACCTGCTGGTGACGAGGCCCGCCAATGCGGCCGCAAAAATTACTCCGAACGCCATCGCTGTTTTCCACAAACTGACCTTGCCGGTCGCTGCTCGATACGAGCCCGACCAGTGCCGCTCGGGCGTCTGGCGGCCAACACCGAATAGTTTGGGCCGAATTTCTTGTGGCGGCTGTGGAGCTTGATCGGCGAGACGGCGCGCCAACTCGCGGCTGCTGACTGCGCCGGTTTTACGCCGTGCCGATCGGAGCCTTTCGTTGACGCTATTGACCGACAGGCCCGTCAGATTGGCGATGGTCTTGGCGGTGTGACCCTGAGCCAGAAGACGCAGCAGGTCCTGTTCCTGGGCGGTGAGACGGTCGAGATTTAGAGACATGGAATGGCGCCGAACGGACATGCCTGTCGTTCCTAGGCAAAGGCGCCGAGAGCGGAAACTCCGAAGACGCCGCAGGCCGCTACGATTTTCTTGTGGCAGTCGAAATCGAGTCGATGCGCAACAAGGCCGAAAGAGGCACCGTTCACACGCAAACCTTCGGCGCGGCGACAGCTCGCCATATTTCCGCCAAGCACAACCTGCGATTTAAAGGAAATGGAGGGGCGAATGCTGACACGACGAGGATTAGGGCTGGCGGCCGTTGCGACGGGCGCGCTGGCTGTGCGACCTGCTTGGTCGCAGACGCCATTGAGCGCCGAGCAGCAGTTCATGGTCGAAGGGCGGTATCTGCCGCAGTACCTCGAGCTGAAGGCGCAGGCGGCCGCAGGCCGTCCGGCGGCGGGAGGCTTCCTGGCGCAGTATGCCGCCTTTCTTGGCGACGAGGCGACGGCGATCGGCGGCGATGAAGAGGATCGGCCGGCCGACGCCGAACTGCCAGACCTGTCGGATGCCGAGAGCCGCGATGCCCTGTACGCCATCGTCGAAGCCGCGACAGCCAGGCAGATCGTCATACTCAACGAGGCGCACAACATATCGGGCCATCGCGGTTTCGCGACGCGCGTCATGCGGGCGTTGAGACCGCTGGGTTTCGACACCTTCGCCGCCGAGACCTTCGTTCAGCCGCAGCAAGAGGCGGCGCCCACGATACGCAGATACAGGCGCGGCGATCCCTTCCATTCCGGTTTCGGATACTACATCGCCGACCCGGTCTATGCGGAGGCCGTAAGGGAGGCGGCGGCGCTCGGTTACACATTCGCGGACTACGAATGGCGCTGGGACCAAAGGCCGCCGGCGACGGTGTCAGGAGATGAGCAGATCGCCGCGCGAGAAGCGGCGCAGGCCAAAAATTTGGTCGAGACCGTGCTGAAAGACCGACCGGATGCGCGAATCTTCGTCTTGTGCGGCTATAGTCATGCCATGGAGCTTGAAGGGCGCGGGGGCCTGTGGTTCGCCGCTCGGCTGAAGGCGCTGACCGGCATCGATCCCCTGACGATCGAGCAGTCCTGGAACTGGCCTGCAACGCGGCCGCAAGCCGATGCGCCGCATGTCGCCGCTGTCTTGAAGCGCTTCCAGCCGACCGCGCCTATCGTTGTGTCGCGCAACGGGATCGCCTTCGCCAACAGCGATTTCGAAGGTCGAGTGGACCTGAGCGTCTTTCATCCGAGACTGGAGCGCGTGGCTGGACGGCCGGGCTGGCTTGCGGCTGACCCCCTGCGAAAGGCGGTCGAGGTCTCGATCCCGGCTTTTGAAGGCCCGGCCCTGGTGCAAGCGCTGCATATGCAGGAAGGCATGGTCATCCCGGCAGATCACTTTCTGCTGGAGGCGGGCCAGGCGCGGGGGACCATGATGCTCAGGCCCGGCGACTATGTTCTGCGGTTGGAAACGACGCGAGGGATTGAACCGGCGTTCGGGGAAATCGTCGTCTGATGCCGCCAGCGACCTAATGACCGCCTGACCCAAAACGGGTTGGCGCTGGCGCGCAGGCGGGGTTAGGTCTAGCCCACGGGTTTTGTGGGGACTTCAGACGATGATGATGCGTGGACGTGGGGTTGGGCTGGTTCTGGCGGCGGTGCTGCTGAGCGGCGTGGCGGGTGCGGCGTTGGCCCAGAACGCGGGGCCGGCTGCGGGACCGATGGTTTATCAGCAGCCGCCGGCGCCGATCGCGGACATCCTGGACGCCAAGCCGACGCCGTCGTCGATGCTGAGCCCGGATCGGCGGACGCTGGTGCTGATGGATCGGTCCAACCTGCCCAGCATCAAGGCCCTGGCCGAGCCGATGCTGCGGCTGGCGGGGACGCGGATCAATCCCAGGAACAACGGCGCGGCCGAAAGCCGGGTGGCGTGGCTGACGGGGCTGAGCCTGCAGGCGGTGGACGGCGGGCAACCTCGCGTCGTGGCCCTGCCCGACGGCGCGCGATTCACGGCGCCGCGGTTCTCGCCGGACGCCAAGTCGCTGGCCTTCGTGCTGGACCGGCCGACGGGGCTGGAGCTGTGGGTGGTGGATGTGGCCACGGCGCGGGCGCGTAAGCTGACCGATCCGGTGGTCAATATGACGGGCGGGACGGGTTATGAGTGGCTGCCCGACAGTTCGGGCCTGCTGGTCGAGGCGGTCCCGGCCGGGCGTGGTCCGGCGCCGGACGTGACGGCGGCGCCCACGGGGCCGAACATCGAGGAGACGGCCGGGCGGGTCGCGCCGGTGCGGACCTATCAGGACCTGTTGTCGAACCCCGGCGACGAGGCCCTGTTCGACCATTATTTCACCAGCCAGCTGACGCTGGTTCCGCTGAACGGCCGTGCACGGACGATCGGCGCGCCGGCGGTCTATCTGGATGCGTCGGTGTCGCCGGACGGCCAATACATCCTGCATGAGATCGCCAAGCGGCCCTATTCCTATGCGGTGCCGGACGACCTGTTCCCGACCGAGATTGTGGTGACGGATCTGAACGGTCGTGTGGTGCGCACGGTCGCCGACCTGCCGCTGCGGGACGACGTGCCGACCGCCTTCGACGCCGTGGCGCCGGGGCCGCGTTCGGTCGGCTGGCGCGCCGATGCGCCGGCGACCCTGACCTGGGTCGAGGCGCTGGACGGCGGGGACATTCGGCGTGAGGCCGAGTTCCGGGACCGGGTCTTCATGCAGGCCGCGCCGTTCACGAGCGAGCCGGTCAAGCTGATCGATTTGAAGGAACGGTATGGCGGGATCGTGTGGGGCCGGGACGACCTGGCCATCGTCAACAGCCGCTGGTTCAACACCCGGCACGAGACGCGCTTCGTGGTCGATCCGTCCAACCCCGGCGAGGGCCGGGTGTTGCTGGAGCGGAACTATCAGGCGCGCTACGACAATCCGGGTCAGCCGGTGACCCAGCCGAATGCTCAAGGGCGCTCGGTGATCCGCTTCGATCCGCAGGGGCGCATCCTGATGTCGGGCGCGGGGGCGACGCCGCAGGGCGAGTTCCCGTTCCTGGCCGCGATGGATCCGGCGACGGGACGCAGCGAACGGCTGTGGACCTCGGCCAATACGGATTACGAGGCGGTGGTCGGTTTCCTGGACGCGGACGGCAAGCGGGTGGTGACGCAGCGCGAGACGCGGCTGGATCCGCCCAACCTGCAAATCCGCGATCTGACGACGGGCCAGACGACGCGGCTGACCAACTTCCCCGATCCGGCGCCGCAGCTGGCCGAGGCGACGCGGCAACTGGTGACCTATGAGCGGGCCGACGGGGTCAAGCTGTCGGGGACGCTGTATCTGCCGGCCGGTTACGACAAGGACCGCGACGGGCCGCTGCCGATGCTGATGTGGGCCTATCCGGCCGAGTTCACCGACGCGGCGGTGGCGGGCCAGACGGTGGACGTGCAGAACCGCTTCGTGCGGCCGGGCGGGTCCAGCCATCTGTTCCTGCTGACCCAGGGCTATGCGATCTTCGACAACCCCTCCATGCCCATCATCGGCAAGGACGGGGCCGAGCCGAACGACACCTATGTCGAGCAGCTGACCGCCGACGCCCAGGCCGCCGTGGATGCGGTGGTGGCGATGGGGGTGGCGGATCGCGACCGGATCGCGGTCGGCGGCCACAGCTACGGCGCCTTCATGACGGCGAACCTGCTGGCGCACAGCGATCTGTTCCGCACCGGGATCGCGCGCTCGGGGGCCTATAACCGCACCCTGACGCCGTTCGGCTTCCAGTCGGAGCAGCGCAACTATTGGGAGGCGACCGAGGTCTATACCGAGATGTCGCCCTTCACCTATGCGAACAAGCTGAACGAGCCGATCCTGCTGATCCACGGCGAGGCGGACGACAACTCGGGCACCTTCCCGGTGCAGTCCGAGCGGTTCTATGCGGCGCTGAAGGGGCTGGGCGCGACCGCGCGTTACGTCACCCTGCCGCTGGAGGCGCACGGATACCGCGCGCGGGAATCGGTGGGTCACACCCTGTGGGAGATGACCCGCTGGCTGGACCAATATGTGAAGAACGCCCCGCCGAAGCCGGCGACGAACTGAGACGCCGCTCCAGGTCCGCTGAACTGCGTCATTCCGGGGCGTCCGAAGGACGAACCCGGAACCCAGGGGACTGTTTCCGGTGGCTGACGCGGCAGGCACCGCAGATGCTGACCTGGGTTCCGGGTTCCTCGCTCTGCTCGGCCCCGGAATGACGATCAGCGCCGGGTTTGTGAACAGGCCCGCGTCTCGTCACGGTCGTACGATCAGCCGCACCACCTCGCCGGCGTGGAGGCGGTCGAAGCCGGCGTTGATGTCGTCCAGAGCGATGACGCCGCTCATCAGGCGATCGACGGGCAGGCGGCCCTGGCGGTAGAGGGCGACGTAGCGGGGGATGTCGCGGCTGGGGACGCAGGTGCCGATGTAGGAACCCTTCAGCGTGCGCTCTTCGCCGACGAGGGAGACGACGTTGACGGCGAAGGCCGCGTCGGGCGGCGGCAGGCCGGCGGTGACGGTGGTTCCGCCGCGCCGGGTCATCTTCCACGCCGCCTCCAGCGCCCGGACCGAACCGGCCATTTCGAAGGCGAAGTCGGCGCCGCCGTTCGTCAGGGCGCGGACCTGATCGACCGCATCGGGGTCGGCGGCGTTGACGGTTTCGACCGCGCCGAGGGTACGGGCCAGGGCCAGCTTGTCCTCGGACAGGTCGACGGCGACGACGGGGGAGGCGCCGCTGGCCAGGGCGCCCAGCACGCTGGCCAGGCCCACGCCGCCCAGGCCGATGACGACGACGCTCTGACCCGCGCGGACCTGGGCGGTGTTCACCACGGCCCCGACGCCGGTCAGGACGGCGCAGCCGAACAGGGCCGCCTCCTCGAACGACAGGTCGGGATCGATCTTGACCAGGGAGCGGCGCGAGACGACGGCGCGCTCGGCGAAGGCGGAGCAGCCGAGGTGGTGGTTGACCGGCTCGCCCTGGCGGAAAATGCGCCGGGCGCCGGACAGAAGCTCGCCCCGGCCGTTGGCGGCGGCGCCGGGTTCGCACAGGGCGGGACGACCGCCGGCGCACGGATTGCAATGACCGCACGACGGCATGAAGACCATGACGACGTGATCGCCGACGACGAGATCGGTCACGCCGTCCCCGAGGGCCTCGACCACGCCCGCCGCCTCGTGCCCCAGGGCCATGGGCAGAGGACGAGGGCGGTCGCCGTTGATGACCGACAGGTCCGAGTGGCACAGGCCCGCCGCCTTGATCGCGACCAGCACCTCGCCGGGGCCGGGCGGGTCCAGCGTGACGGCCTGGACCGACAGGGGGCGGCTATCGGCGTAGGGGCGGGCGGCGCCCCTGTTGGACAGGACGGCGGCGCGAGTCGTGAGGATCATGTGGTCAAGCCTTCGTCATCAACAACCTACCGATAGGCGCTTGACCTAACGTCGTCCAAGCTAGAGCGTCGTCATCGAGAGCGACGGTTCGCGTCGCCGAGGGAGACGACGATGCCGAAACGAGACGAGGGCGCGCTGGCGCAACGGGCGACCTACAAGGCCTTTCACATGGTCTCCACCCGGTGGGCCGACAACGATCAATACGGCCATATCAACAACGCCAAATTCTACGAGTTCGTCGACTCGGCGGTGAACGCCCATCTGCTGATCGCCAATGCGCTGACGGAATCGATCGGCCTAGTGGTGGATTCGGGCTGTCGCTACACCTCGTCGCTGAAGTTCCCCGATGTGATCGAGGTCGGGATCAAGGTCGATGCGATCGGCACCTCCAGCGTCACCTACGGCTTTGCGGTCTTCAAGCGCAGCGTCGACGTCCCCGCCGCCATCGGCCATTTCGTCCACGTCTATGTCGACGCCGAAACCCGCCGGCCCAAGCCGCTGCCGGCGCGGCTGAGAAGCGTGGTGGAGAATCTTCGCGCGGGGTAGGGGCTTTCGCCTTTCGCCTGAAATCCAGCGCCTGTTCCCGTGATGCCAATGTCTTCCGACCCCGCCGATCTCGATGACGCCTTCTATCTGAGCCTTACGGAGGCGGATGCATCAACGACCGGGGACGATCCGCGCGGAAGCCTGGAACTGGTCGTGTCCATGCGCATCGCCTTCGTGGCCCGGGCGTGGATCACGCGGGCCAATGCGCTGTTTCGCGGCCGAGGCTATACGGCGGCGCAGCGCGCGCACCTGTATGTTCTGGCGTCCAAGCCCAAGGGGCTGACGCAGTCGGAGCTGGCGGCGATCCTGCGAATATCGGAGGCGTCGCTGTCACGCCGCATCAAGCTGTCGATCGAAGAGGGGCTTGTTTCGCGCCATCCGTTTTGCGGCGACGGACGCGCCAACCTGATCCGGCTGGAGCCGAAGGGACTGGACGCGCTGAACACCTCCGATCGTTTGGCGCGCGAGGATCGCACCCGACTGCTGGCCGGCGTCACCGACGAGGAACTGGCCATCACCGCCAAGGTGCTGAAACTGCTGACGGACCGTATCCCGCAGACGCCCGAACGGCCCGACGCCTAGTCGTGTGGATCAGTCGTCCAGACGGCCGATCAGGAACAGGGCGCCGACGGCGGTCAGGGCGCCCAGGGTGAAGGCGGTGACGATGGCGCCGGCGGCGACGGCGGTGGGGACGGTGACCGGGCGGGCTTCGTACCACTCGACGATGTCGGCCTCGTGCAGGTCCTCGTCCATATAGCCTTCGGCTTCATAGATGGTGTCGTCGGCGGTCATGACTTTACGCTCCGTCTGTCTCGCCCGGATCAATACGCCCAAACGGTCGAGGTTCCACCCCCGCTGCCTATCGTGACAGGATGACGCTCTTCGTTTAGGACCGCCCGCTCAGGTTCAGAACGCTCAAAGACGATCCCATGGCCGGCCACTCGAAATTCAAGAACATCATGCACCGCAAGGGGCGCGCCGATGCGCAGCGCTCCAAGCTGTTCTCCAAGCTGTCGCGCGACATCACCGTGGCGGCCAAGTCGGGCCTGCCCGATCCGGCCGCGAACCCGCGCCTGCGCCTGGCGGTCAACAACGCCAAGGCCGAAAGCCTGCCCAAGGACGTGATCCAGCGCGCGATCAACAAGGCCTCGGGCGGCGACGTCGATACGATGGAAGAGGTCCGCTACGAGGGCCGGGGTCCGGGCGGCGTGGGCATTATCGTCGAAGCTTTGACCGACAACCGCAATCGCGCGGCGTCCAACATCGGCGCGGCCTTCAAGAAGAACGGCGGCGCGCTGAGCGAGATGAACTCGGTCGCCTTCATGTGGGACAAGGTGGGCAAGATCACCTACGCCGCCGAGGCCGGTTCGGAAGACGCCGTGATGGAGGCCGCCATCGAGGCCGGCGCCCAGGACGTCGAGAGCGACCTGGTCAAGCCCGATATCTATGAGGACGCGCCGGGCCACACGATCTGGACCGCCTTCGAAGACCTGAACGACGTGGCCGAGGCCATGTCCAAGGTGCTGGGCGATCCCAAGTCCACCGCCATCGTCTGGAAGCCGCAGTCCGAAGTGCCGGTGACCGGCGAGGCCGTCGGCACGCTGTTCAAGCTGCTGGACGCGCTGGACGCCGAGGACGACGTGTCGGCGGTCTATTCCAACGAGGACATCTCCGACGAGGACGCGGCCAAGTACGCGGGCTGACGTCAGGCGGGTTCGGCCGTCGCCCTTGACGGCCGAACCGGCGACCGACGCGGCGGAACGCGTCTCCACGCCAGAACGAGCGCCGCCAGCGCCGCCGCCATCGCGGCGAGGGCGAAGGGGGCGACGGGCAGCGTGCTGAAGCCTACCGCGATCCGCGCCCAGGCCGTCGAGGCCCCGATGGTCTCGAACAGCAGGATATGGACCACCATGATCGCAGCGACGATCAGGAAGGGCCAGCGCCCGCGGGGTTCGACCCAGGCGGCTGCAAGCGCCACGGCGATGGCGCTCAGTTCGCCCGAATGGAAGAAGCGTGGGATCGGCAGGCGCGCGATCACCGGCGGCAGCACCAGGATCGCCGTCGAGAGCAGGCAGGCCGCGTGGACGGCGATGTTGCGGCGTCGCGCCATGGCGACAGACACGAAGCCGACCAGGGCGACGGTCGAGACGATGTCATGCAATCCCAGACGGGCGCCCAGGGCGGCGTAGAAGGGATCGGTCTTCAGCGCGAACTTGGTCGCCATACTGTGCAGCACAAGAACGGCCGCGCCGGCGAACAGGGGCACGACGGCGAACACGGCCAGACCCGCCGCGCGATGAAGCCGACGATCCGCGCGGTGCGCGCTCCAGCTTTGAAGGCCGATCAGGGCCAGCCAGACCGTCGCGGTCATGCCGTGGGCATGAAAGGCGAAGGAGGCGGACGGCAAGACGCCGAAATAGGCGGGCCAGAAGGCCAACAGCACGACCGGCGCCAGCAGCAGCATGGCCCATGCGGCATGACGATACGGCATTTCTCTTCCACCAGCTTCCGACGGAGGATGTCACGCAGACCGCTGTTCGCCAAGGCGACGGGCCACGCGAGTCGTTCGCACGGAACCGGGTCGTGCGCCGGGCGTAACGAGGCTTCACCGTTACGCCTGGAGCCCCCTATGGACATCACCCAGCTGATCCTCGACGACCATGCCGAACAGCGTCGACTGTTCGCGATCATCGAACAGATCGACCCCAAGGACACCGATGCGCTGAGCGCCGTCTGGTCGCGTTTGTCGGCGTTCCTGGATGTGCACGCCGAGGCCGAGGAGCGGTTCTTCTATCCCGAGCTGCTGAAGCAGGGCGAGGGCGCCAATGACGCCGAGGACGGCACGGTCGAGGGCGAGACCGAGGACGCCATCGAGGACCACAACAAGCTGCGCGACGCGGTCAAGGCGGTCGAAAAGCACAAGGTCGGGACCAAGGCCTGGTTCGACGCCGTGGGCGAGGCGAACGTCGTCAACTCCAAACACATGGGTGAGGAAGAGCGGCAGGGGCTGACCGATTTCCGTATGAACGCCGACGTCGAGACGCGCCATGCGCTGGCGGTCAAGTTCGCCGCCTTCGAGGCCGAGCACATCACCGGCGTCAAGCCGGTGAACAAGGACCCCGAGACCTATATCGAAAAGCACGGCTGAGGCGGCCGCTGCGACCACGATGTCGCAGCATCGTCCGTCCAAGGAACATCAGCGCCCGGCGCATCGTTGAGCGCGGATGAATCTGGGTAGTCTGGAAGGCGCCGTCCTGCCGATCCTCGGCGCGGTGATCGCGGGCGGGGTCATCGGCTTCGAGCGCGAATGGCGAGGCCGGGCGGCGGGCCTGAGAACGCATATCTTGGTCAGCCTGGCGTCGGCCCTGCTGATGCTGGCGGCCATGTCGCAGGCGGATTGGGCGTTCCGCGCCCTGCCCGACGAGAACATCGTCACAGACCCGACGCGGATGGCGCACGGCGTGCTGACGGGGATCGGCTTCCTGTGCGCCGGGGTCATCTTCCGCACCGGGTTTTCGATCCATGGGCTGACCACGGCGGCGTCGCTGTGGATCACTTCGGCGATCGGCATTCTGTTCGGGGCGGGCCTCTATGCGCTGGGCGCGGCGGCGACGGTGGTCACGGCCCTGATCCTGATCGTGCTGAAGCTGATCAGCGGGCGCTTGCCGGCGCGCACGGTGGTGGACGCCGAAGTGTGCTGGGAAAGGCGCGAGGCGTCGCCGGAGCCGGCGATCGAGGCGGCGCTGAAAGCCATCGATGCGGACGCGCGACACGACCGGTTCGAGCTGATCGATGGCCAGACCGTTCGACGGACTTGGCGTTTGAAGGCTGCCGAGGAAAGCCAGCTGAAGCGGCTGGCGGAACAGCTGTGCGCCATACCGGGCGTGGTCGCCTACAGCCTGGACCCGCGCGACGACTGAAAGCGTTCATTGCCCGATAACCCTCTTTGCGGCATGAGGGGAACGGATGGCGAACGAACCTGTCAGTATCATCGGCCTGGACCCCGGTCTGCGACGCACCGGATGGGGGGTGATCGCCTCGGACGGCGCGCGCCTGCGCTGGATCGCGCACGGGGTGGTGGCCCCGCCCGAGACCGCGCCGTTCAGCGAGCGGCTGCTGCATCTGTTCGAGGCGCTGGCAACGATCTGCGCCGAACACGGCTGCGAGGAGGCGGCGGTGGAAGAGGTCTTCGTCAATGTGAACCCGTCCTCGACGCTGAAGCTGGGTCATGCGCGGGCAGCGGTGATGCTGGCGCCGGCCAAGGCGGGTCTGACGGTGGCGGAATATTCGCCGAACCTGATCAAGAAGGCGGTGGTGGGCGCAGGCCATGCCGACAAGAGCCAGATCGCCTTCATGGTCAAACGGCTGCTGCCGACCGCGGGCGACGTGAAGGCGGATGCGGCCGACGCCCTGGCCGTCGCGATCACCCATGCGCAACTCAGGAAGCGGTCCCTGCTGGAAGCGATGCACCGGGGGACGGCGTGATCGGGCGGTTGAGAGGCGTGCTGGCCGAGGTCGGGGAGGCGGAATGCCTGATCGACTGCGCGGGCGTGGGCTATGTCGTGTCGTGCGGGGCGCGGACGCTGGGGCGACTGCCGGCGCCGGGCGACGAGGCGACGGTGCATGTCCATTCCCAGTGGAGCGAAGATGCGGGGCCGCGCCTGTATGGATTTCTGACGCGCGACGAGCGGCGGGCCTTCACGACCCTGCTGGCCATTCAGGGCGTGGGGCCCAAGGCGGCGCTGGCGGTGCTGGACGTTCTGCCGCCCGGCGAACTGGCGTCAGCGGTGGCGCGCGAGGACAAGGCGGCGGTGGCGCGGGCCAACGGCGTGGGGCCCAAGCTGGCGTTGCGGATCGTGACCGAGCTGAAGGGCAAGGCCTTGGGCGACGCCACCTTTGCGCCTGTCGCACCCGGCATGCACGTCGAGATCGCACCGCCCGTTTCGTCCATCACCGGCGAGGCCGTGTCGGCCCTGCTTGGACTGGGCGTCGCCGAGGTCAATGCGCGCCGGGCCGTGGATCAGGCGTTGATCCGTCTGGGCGAAGAGGCGGAGCTGTCGGCGGTGATCCGCGCGGCGCTGCAGGAGTTGGGGCGGTGATTGGAAGGGAGTGGCGAGTGGCGAGTGGCGAGTGGCGAGACGTGAGAAGTGCTAGTGAGCAAGAGGTGAACTGCGGCGCGTCTGCGGTCTTCCGGATCCGCTCACCCCTGCGCTCACTTCCCGGCTCACTCTTCACTCTTCACTCGCCACTCGCCACTCGCCACTCAACAGCCACTCGCCACTCGGGCCAGCCATGACCCGCGTCATCTCCCCCGAGGCCGAGACCGGCGAAGCCTTCGATCGCGCGCTGCGGCCGCAGACCTTGTCGGAATTCGTCGGCCAGTCGCAGGCCAAGGGCAATCTGAAAGTCTTCATCGATGCGGCGCGCGGGCGGGCCGAGGCGCTGGACCATGTGCTGCTGTTCGGACCGCCGGGACTGGGCAAGACGACGCTGGCGCAGATCGTGTCGCGCGAGCTGGGCGTGGGGTTCAGGGCGACCTCGGGACCGATCCTGGCCAAGGCGGGCGATCTGGCGGCGATCCTGACCAACCTTGAGCCGCGCGACGTCCTGTTCATCGACGAGATCCACCGCTTGAGCCCCCAGGTCGAGGAGATTCTGTATCCGGCCATGGAGGATCATGTGCTGGACCTGATCATCGGCGAGGGGCCGTCGGCGCGCTCGGTGCGAATCGACTTGGCGCCGTTCACGCTGGTGGGGGCGACGACGCGGGCGGGCCTGCTGGCCACGCCGTTGCGCGACCGGTTCGGCATTCCGCTGCGACTGGAGTTCTACACCCCCGACGAACTGACGGCGGTGGTGCGCGGCACGGCGCGCAAGATGGGCGCAGCCATCGACGAGGCGGGCGCGCGCGAGATCGCGTCGCGGGCGCGCGGCACCCCGCGCATCGCCGGGCGCCTGCTGCGCCGGGTGCGGGATTTCGCCTCGGCGGAAGGGGCCGAGACGATCTCGAAACTGGTGGCGGCGCGGGCCCTGGCGCGGCTGGAAGTGGACGAGGCCGGGCTGGACAGCCTGGACCGGCGCTTCCTGAAGGCGTTGATCGAGAACTATGGCGGCGGGCCGGTCGGGATGGACACCCTGGCGGCCGCCATCGCCGAGGCGCGCGACGCGGTCGAGGACGTGATCGAACCCTATCTGCTGCAACAGGGCTTCATCATGCGCACCCCGCGCGGCCGCATGGCCTGCGCCAAGGCCTATGCGCATCTGGGCCTCAGCGCGCCGACGCAACCCGCCGCCGGACCCGTGCCGGGCGACCTGTTCGAATGAAAGACGGCCTTTTCGAATATGATCCTGAAAAGGATGCAGCCAACAGGCTGAAGCACGGGCTGTCGCTGGAGGTCGCGCGTCGCATCGATTGGAACCACGTCACGGTCATACCGGACAGGCGTCACGACTATCAGGAGCCTCGGTACCAGATTTATGGTAAGGTGCTGGATAGGCTGCATGTGTTGATCGTCACGCCGAGAGGCGGCGTGTTGAGGATCATCAGCCTCAGAAAGGCTAATCGGCGCGAGGTAATCCAATATGGCTGATCCCAAGGACGACTGGCTGAACCCGGATCATTATGATGACGTCGATATCGACGATCCCGAGAACCCTGAACTAACCGAGGCGGATTTCGCCAAAGGGCGGCCGTTCCGGGACGTGTTCCCCGATATGTTCGCCAAATTGACATCGCAGGCCGTTGCACTCGAACTCTCTCCCGAGACCATCGCAGCCTTCGCCGAGGAAGGCGACGACTGGAAAGAGCGGATGGCGGCGACGCTTGCGGCAGCCGCTCAGGCCAAGCGAGCCGCCTAATCTCCGGTAGGCGGTTGCCAAGCGGGGCGGGCGGGGGTTTGCTGGGGGCGAACCGGAGCCGTCGTCCCATGATCCTGCGCACCCTGGCCATGATGGCGTTTGCGGTCGGCCTGACCGGTCTGGCGCCGCCTGCAAGAGCGGCGGCCCCTGTCTTCACCGACAAGGCCTGTCCCGGCGATTGGCCGACGGGTCTGCGCGAGGTGCGGTGCGGGACCCTGACGGTGGACGAGGCGCGCGAAGGCTCGGTCAGCAACCGGCGCATCGACATCGCGGTGGTCATTTTCAAGGCCAGCGCGCCCTACAAGGACGCCTCGGGCCAGGCGCTGCCGCCGATGGTGTTGTTCCACGGCGGGCCGGGCGGGGCCCTGACGCCGGGGGCGGGGCGGATGCTGGCGGCGCTGCGTCGCAATCCAGAAGCCTTTGCGGTGGATCAGGATGTGATCCTGTTCGACCAGCGGGGCGGCGGGGCGAGCAACCCGTCGATGGACTGTCCGGGCGTCGAACTGACCGATGCGGGGCCGCCGTCCGACAAGGACCGCGACGGGCTGATCGCCTGTCTGAAGGGCTATCAGGCGCAAGGGATCGACCTGAACCAGTACAACGCCGCCGCCATCGCCGACGATGTGAAGGACATGGCCCAGGCCCTGGGTCTGGCCAAGATCGATTTGTGGGGCGGATCGTACGGGCCGCGTATCGAGGCGGCGGTGATCACTCATCAGCCCCAGATCGTGCGCGCGGCCGTGATGGACAGCCCCTGGCCGCCAGAGGGCAACTGGGCCGTCGGCACACCTGAACAGGTGTCGGCGGCGGTGAAGATCATCCTGGCCAAGTGCGCGGCCCAGACGGCCTGCGCGGCGCAGCATCCGAACCTTCAGGCGCGGTTCGAGACCGAGGCGCGCAAATGGCTGGCCGGTCCGGTGACAGGCAAGGACCGGCGCACCTTCAACGTCGACGACCTGTCGGCCTTCCTGATGGACACGACCTATAGCGCGGCGGGGGTGCGCAGCCTGCCGGTCGATCTGGACAAGATCATCGCCGGCGACCTGACGCCGGTCGCCGAGATCGCCGAGGACCGGACCTATTATTTCGAGGGCCAGCACATGGCCCATCTGTGCAAGGAAGAACTGCCGTTCGAATCCAAGGCGCGGCTGGCGGCCGGGGCGGCGGGCGATCCGGTGGCTGAGGTGCTGGTCCCGTCGCTGTCGCGGCTGTTCGACGTCTGCGCGGCGGTGGGCGAACGGCCGGCGGCGCCGATCGAGAACCTGCCGGTCCAGACCGACATCCCGACCCTGTTCGTCGCCGCCGAGATCGATCCGAGCTGTCCGCCGCCGCTGACCGAGGCCGCCGCCAAGGGCTATGCGAACAGCCAGGTCGTGATCGTGACCAATGCGACCCACGGCGTCATCAACGCCAGCCCCTGCACGCGCAAGATGGCGCGCGACTTCCTGCGCGATCCGTCCAGGCCGGTGGATCGAACCTGCCTGCCCGCCGCCGACACGCCGCTGGACTTCACCCTGGAAGCGCCCGCCGCATGAGGGTGATGCGCCATCGCAGCCCGCTTCAGCAGCGTCTGATGATCGCGGCGGCGCTGGTTCTGGCCCTGTGCGCGGTCGGCGTCTGGGTGCTGATGCAGCCGGCGAACACCCCGTCGCCCGAGCCCGCCGATCCGCGGGTGATGCGCCAGATCCGCACCCAGGCGGGGCGCGGCGCCGAGCTGCGCTACGCCGAGAACGGCGAAAGGCGATCGGTGTGCGGCTATGTCGGGCGCGTCGCGGGCGGACCGGCGGTGGGCTTCGTCTCCATCCCCAACCGCATCCTGTTCAGCGACGACCCCCTGCCGACCGAGTTCCGCGAAATGCGCCAAAGCTACTGCCCCGGTTTCATGGCCGCGCCGAACCGCCAGCCGTGATCCGTCGTCGGTTGAAGGGGCCAGCACTCGCCCTGATCGCACAGATCACGGCGACGGCGGCGATCAGCCTGCTGGCGATCCGGGCGGCCGGGGCGGGGGCGGCGTCGGTCGTGGTCCAGGGCGCGGCGTTTCTGATCGGGGCCGTGGCGCTGTGGGCGGCGTCGCGGACGGCGCGGCCGGGCCGGGGTTCGAGGCTGATCTCGGCGGCCGCGATCCTGGTCGTCGCCGTCCTGATGCTGACGACGGGCGTGGAGATGCAGGGCGCGCGTCGCTGGCTGGCGCTGGGGCCGGTGCTGATCCATCCCGCCTCGCTGCTGGGCGCGCCGCTGCTCTGGCTCGTGGCGCAGGATGCAGACGATGTGTGGACGGCAGGCGTCGCCGCCCTGGCGATCCTGACGTTCGGCCTCGGCTTCGACGGGGCCGCCAGCCTGGCCTTTGCGGTGGGAACGACCGGGTTGCTGACGGCCGCGAGAAGGTCGTGGAAGACGCTGGCGCCGCTGGCGGCCCTGTCCTGGATTTTGGCGCTCTGGAGCCTGACGCGTCCGGAGGCCCTGCCGCGCGTTCCCCATGTCGAGGATGTCGTGCCGACGGTCTGGGCCGTGGCGCCGGTCCTCGGAGTGGCGGCGGGCCTGGCGTTAGTCGTGCTGTCGGCTCCGTTGCTGTGGATGGGATGGCGCACGCGCGGCGCCAGAGCCGCCGTCGGACTGGCCATGGCCGGCTTCTGGATCGGTCTGTCGGCGGCCAATCTGTTGGGCGCCTATCCGGCGCCGGTGGTGGGATATGGCGCTTCGCCCGTGATCGGATGGCTTGTCGCGGTCGGACTGGCTATGGCGTCTGCACGACGCACGAGGTTTCAGTGACCGCAATCTCCGACCAACCCACCGCCGGCCGTTTCGAAGGGCGCGATCACCTGTTGCCGGTGCGCGTCTATTACGAGGACACCGATTTCACTGGCCTGGTCTATCACGCCAACTATGTGCGCTATTTCGAGCGGGGGCGGTCCGATTTCCTGCGCGCCATCGGGGTGGGGCACGCCGATCTGCTGGAGGAGGCCGAGCCGCTGGCCTTCGTGGTGTCCGAGTTAAATATCAGATATCTGAAGCCCGCGCGGATCGACGACGCCCTGGTGGTGCGCACCGTCTACGAGCAGGTGAAGGGCGTGCGGCTGATCATCCGCCAGAGCGTGGAGCGGGCCGGCGAGGTGTTGTGCCGGGCCGAGGTGACGGCGGTGTGCATCCATCTGGACGGACGGCCGCGACGGCCGTCGAAGGGACTGGTCGAGAAGGTCACGCCGTGGCTGGCGGCCAGTGGAACCGCCGACTAGGATCGCGCCAACGAGGGGGAAACGTCATGGCCGCAGAAACCTACAAAATGTCCGCCAGCGCGGTGATCGTCACGATCCTGCTGTTCGTGCTGCTGATCGGCGGCGGGCTGGTGGGCTGTCCCTATTACAAGGTCTGGGAGCGCAAGATGGCGGGCCAGGCCGAGCTGCAATACCAGCAGGGGGCGCGCCAGGCCCTGATCGCGCAGGCCGCCGCCGAGGACGAGGCGGCGATCAAACGGGCCGAGGCGGCGACGCGCCGGGTCCTGGGCTGGACCGATGCGGCCAAGCGCGGCTGCGCCGAACTGGGCCGGGCGGGCGATCGCCAGTGCGAGGAGCAGCTGCTGAAGGACGCCGCCACCTATTCCATCGCCAAGGAAGGCCACGAGGGCGTCATCATCAGCGTCGGCGCCCCGGTCTCTGTCGCGGTCGATCCGAACGCGCGGCGGACGGCGTCCGAGTAACCTGCCGTTAACCCTTATGACGCGCCTGTCAGATGACGGGCGGACGGGTCGGGGCTAAACGGGCCGGACGCCACACAATGGTCACGTCCGCTCGGTCGAAGAGGGGACGTGACGATCTCGATTCCGCCCGGAGCGCCTGAATGACCACGCCTGTCGACGCCGCGATGATGAACCCGGTCGAGCTGTTCATGACCGCCGACTGGGTGGTCAAGAGCGTGATGATCGGGCTGGCGGCGGCCTCGATCTGGTCGTGGACGATCATCATCGACAAGGCGGTGCGGTTCACGGCGCTGAACAAGCGCGCCGATGAGTTCGAAAAGTCGGTTCAATCGGGCCGGTCGCTGGAAGAGGTGGCGTCGCAGGCGGGACCGGATCCGGACCACGCCCTGCCGCGCATGCTGGTGATCGCCCTGTCGGACTGGCGCGAGGCGCGTCAGCGCGGGGCGCTGAACGAGCACCAGGGCGAGCTGCTGCTGGTGCGGATCGACAAGGCGATGAACAGCCTGATCTCGCGCGAGGGCCAGCGGATCGAGAACGGCCTGGGCGTGCTGTCGGTGGTGGCGACGGCCTCGCCCTTCATCGGCCTGTTCGGCACGGTGTGGGGCATCATGAATGCGTTCGGGCGGATCGCGGCGGCGGGCAACACCAATCTGACCACGGTGGCGCCGGCCATCGCCGAAGCCCTGTTCGCCACGGCCATCGGCCTGGCGGCGGCCATCCCGGCCTATATCGCCTACAACAAGTTTTCGATCGACGCGGGCAAGTTCACGGGGCGCCTGGAAGCCTTCGCCGACGATCTGCAGGCCGCCGTGGCGCGCCGCCTGGGCAGCCCGTCGGCCCCGCCGCCTCCGCCCCCGCCGTCCAGCGACCTCAGCCTGAAGCGGGGCGTCTGAGCCATGGCCCTGGGCGGTGCTGCGAGCGGCGGCGGGCGCCGGGGACGCAGGGGGCGTAAAGGGCCTCTGACCGAGATCAACGTCACGCCCCTGGTGGACGTGATGCTGGTGCTGCTGATCATCTTCATGATCTCGGCGCCCCTGCTGACGGTGGGGGTGCCGGTCGAACTGCCCAAGACCGAGGCCAGCGCAGTCGAGATCAAGTCCGAACCCCTGTCGGTCAGCATCGACCAGCAGGGCGCGATCTTCGTCGGCGACAGCGAGACGGCGTTCGACGTCCTGTCCACGCGCCTGCTGACCGAGGCGGGCGGCGCCGACAAGGCGGCCGAGCGACCGGTGTTCGTGCGGGCCGACGGGCGCGCGCCCTATCAGGCGGTAGCGCGGGTAATGGCGCGGTTGAGCGCCTCGGGCTTCACCAAGCTGAACCTGATCACCGACACGGCGCCGGAGGCCTGAACCCTTTGCGTCGGCCGAGCCCCGCCATCCTCGGATCACTGGCCCTGCACGCCGGGGTGATCGCGCTCGCCTTCGTGACCTTTTCGCACAAGATGGACGAGGACGAGACGCCGCTGGTGGCCTCGGTGCCGGTGACCATCGTGTCGGAAGAGGTGATCCAGGCGGCGCCGGCGGACAATCCGCAGCCCGAACTTTCGCCTGACGACGCCGCAACCGCCCCGGTGCAGCAGCCCGATCCCGTGCCGCCGACGCCGGAACCGACGCCGCCGCAACCCCAGCCGCGCCCGACCCCGACGCCGCCGCGGCCCACGCCGCCGCGCCCGGCGCCGACGCCCACGCCAACGCCGAAGCCCACGCCGACCCCGACGCCGCCGCGTCCGACGCCTCGACCCCAGCCGCCAACGCCTGCGCCGCCGACCAAGGCCCAGCCGACTCCGCGCCCGGCGACGCCCGCGCCCGCCCGCCCGGCGCCCCAGCGCACAGAGCCGAGCCTGGATCTGGACGCCCTAGCCGGACCGACGCGCCCGACCAACAATCGCGGCCGACCGGCGACGGGGCAGCAGGGGGCGGGCGCCGCGTCCCAGGCCACGGGCCCGCAGCTATCCGCGCTTGCTGGTCAAGTAAGCCCGCACTGGAACATCAACTGTGAAATGCCGGGCATGGACAGAATGGTCATCAGGGTGACTGTTCGCTTGACGGCAGATGGAAATATTGTGGGTTCTCCCACTTTGCAGAATCCACAAAGTGATGCGTCGTGGCGTGCAGCATCGGACGCAATGCTCAGAGCATTGCGCGCTGCCTCTCCGTTTAGGGTGCCCGCAGGTTTTCAGGCACAAGAAGTGCCCTTCCGGTTTGAAACCGCTAGAAAATGCGGAAATCGATAGAGGTCAGGTAAAGAGGCCTGTTCCCGACCGAATGTCGCCCCAATCGCCATGAAGCTGGCGGTTGTCATAACGTCCGATGATAAGGGCGAGACTGTCTTTCCAATGCTTGGGAGCAAATTATGCGTCTGAACCTTTTGATGGCATCCGCCGCCGTCGCCCTAGTCGCTGGGCCAGTATCGCTTAATCCCTTAAACGCCCAAGCTGCGCCTCAGAACGCGCAGACGCAGGATGTGGTGGTTGATGACGGCGTGCTGCGTCCCCTTCAGATCGCGGTTGTGCCGTTCGCCGGGACGCACGGGTCGGACATCTCCAATGTGGTCAGCGCCAATCTGAAGCGGTCGGGCTTCTTCGAGCCGCTGAACCCGTCCAGCTTCATCGAGACCGGCCTGACCCTGGCCAATGCGCCGAACTTTCCCCAATGGACCCAGATCGGCGCGCAGGCGGTGCTGTACGGCGGTGTGACGACGCGCGGCGACGGGCGGCTGGACGTCGGCTTCCGGCTTTATGATCCCTATCGCCAGTGCCAGCTGGTCAGCTATCAGTTCACCGCGACCCAGGAGCAATGGCGCCGGATCGCGCACAAGATTTCCGACGTCATCTATCAGCGCATGACCGGCGAGGCCGGCTTCTTCGATTCCCGCGTGATCTTCGTGTCCGAGGAGGGCACGCAACTGAACCGGATCAACCGCCTGACCATCGCCGATCAGGACGGGTTCAACCCGACCTATCTGACGCAGGGCGACGAGGTGATCATGTCGCCGCGCTTCTCGCTGTCGCAGCCGGATGAGATCACCTATGTGGCGCTGGGCAAGGATTACAGCCGCATCTACCTGTATAATCTGACGACCGGCCGGCGCGAGAGCCTGGGCGAGTTCGACGGTCAGGTGCTGGCGCCGCGCTTCTCCAACGACGGCAACAAGATCGCGTTTTCGATCATCCGGGGCGGCAACACCGACGTCTATGTGATGGACCTGCGCAGCCGCCAGATCACGCGCCTGACCAGCGACCCGGGCATCGACACCTCGCCGTCGTTCAGCCCGGACGGCAGCCAGATCGTCTTCACCTCGGACCGTTCAGGTTCGGCGCGCCTGTATGTCATGCGGTCGGACGGATCGGGCCAGCGGCCGATCTCGCGCGGCGGCGGCATCTATACGGCCCCGTCGTGGAGCCCGACCGGCAATCTGATCGCCTTCACCAAACAGGGCGGCGGCCGGTTCTCGACCGGGGTGATGAACGCCGACGGCTCGGGCGAGCGCATCCTGTCGTCCAGCTATTTCGAGGAAGGCCCGAACTGGGCGCCGAACGGTCGTTACGTCATGTTCGCGCGCCAGACGCCGGGCGGCGACACGCGTCTGTGGACCGTGGACCTGTCGGGACGCGTGGTGTCGCAGGCGGGCTATAACGGACGCGGAACCGACCCGGCCTGGTCGCCGCTGCTCGATCGCGGCCCGAGCAATCTGGGCGTGAACCAGGGCGCCGACAGCTGCCCCGCCTAAACGCCGCACCGACACCGTCGGAGCCTTAAAGCTCAACTGTGCGTTATCGCCTCTAGCGTCGAAAAATCGGCCGAGGCAGACAGTAAAGCCAAGCTTGAGGCCCGCCCTTGCCAGAAACGATACGTCAGGAGACGACCCCATGAAGACTTCCCGCATTCTCAAATTGGCGATGGTCGGCTGCGCCGTCGCCGCCATGGCCGCCTGCACCCGAAAGCCCCCGGTCGAGACCGGCGTGCCCGGTCCGAACGACGGCACGACGCAACCGACGGGTCCGGCCTATCCGACCGCGCCCACCGGGCCGGTGACCGGCGGAAACATGGGTTCGGCCGCGCCGGGCACCGAACAGGACTTCGTCGTCAACGTCGGCGACCGCATCTATTTCGACCTGGATTCCTATGAGGTCCGTCCCGAGGCCATGCCGCGCCTGGACGCCCAGGCTCAGTGGCTGCAGCGCTATCCGTCCGTGACGGTCCGCATCGAAGGCAATGCCGACGAACGCGGCACGCGCGAATACAATCTGGCGCTGGGCGCCCGCCGTGCGGAATCGGTGCGCACCTATCTGATCAACCGGGGCATTCCGGCCGGCCGGATCGACACCATCAGCTTCGGCAAGGAACGGCCGATCGCGGAAGGCTCGAACGAAGACGCCTTCGCCCGCAACCGTAACGCCCACACCGCCATCGTCTCGGGCGCGCCGCGCTGACGACCGGCTGATCGGCTGATCTGAAGGAGGCGCCGGCCGCAGGGTCGGCGCCTCTTTTCGTTTCCGCGCTTGTCCTGACGCGGGGCTGGCGGCAGAACCGTCATCACAGGGATCGGGGGATCAGCGGATGGATATCGAAGGGGCGGGCGCCGTCGTCACGGCCGGACTGGTCGCAGGCGCGATTGAAAAGCCGACGGGCAAGGCCGGCGAGGCCCACGCCCACGGCGTCTGTTCCGACTGCGGGGCCGAAACGAGCGGCAACTTCTGCGCAAACTGCGGCCAGCCGACCCACGTCCACCGCAGCCTGCTGCACCTGGGCGAAGAGCTGCTGCACGGGGTCATGCATTTCGACGCCCGGATCTGGCGCACCCTGCCGCTGCTGTGGCTGAACCCCGGCCGGCTGACGCGCGAATGGGTCGAGGGCAAGCGCACGCGCTACGTCTCCCCGCTGGCGATCTTCCTGTTCACCCTGTTCGTGATGTTCTTTGCGCTCAGCTTCATGCCGCACCCGGAATCCAAGACCGAAGGCGCCGAGATGGCCGAACGGATCGCGTCCCAGCGTGTCGGTCTGGCCGAGGCGGAAAAGGCCCTGATCCAGATGCGGGCCGAAAGCGGCGCCCAGCCGGACCCGACGATGCAGATGGCGATCAACGCCGGACAAAAGCTGGTCGATGACCGCCGCGCGGCCCTGGTCCGGCTGGAGACCGAGCAGCGCGACGGTCGCGCCGACGGTCTGAAGCCCGGCAGCTGGCAGGCCGGGATCAAGGACATGGCGACCGAAGAGGCCGGCGAAACCAAGCTGAAAGTCATGGGCAAGGACGCCGAGAAGGAGGGGCACGGCATCGGCGCCACGGTCCTGAAGAAGCTACAGAACCCGGACCTGGCGGTTTATAAGTTCCAGCAGACGGTGTACAAGTTCGCCTTCCTGCTGGTGCCCTTGTCGATCCCGTTCGTGGCCCTGCTGTTCCTATGGAAGCGCGGCTTCACCCTGTACGACCACGGGGTGTTCGTTCTGTATTCGCTGACCTTCATGGCCATGCTGCTGATGCTGATGGTCATCGCCGGAACCTTCTGGGGGACATTCGGCCTGGTGGTGATCAATCTGGCGGCGCTATCGATCCCGGTGCACATGTTCGCCCAGATGAAGGGCGCCTATTCGCTGTCCTGGTTCTCGGCCCTGTGGCGGACGATCGCGCTGTTGGTGTTCTGCAACATCGTGGTCGGCCTGTTCATCGCGGCCATGGTCTATCTGGGGCTGGGCCACTAGCTCGGCCTTGCGGCGGCCCCAAATCGGTGAAAGCTAGACGCATGACCAAGCTCTCGATCTCTCGTGCTCATCTGCTCGCCGCCGCCGCCCTTGGGGGTGTCCTGATCGGAGGCGGCGCGGTCGCCCAGCAGGTCCAGCCCAACATCATGGAGCGGACCGAGTGGGACAATCGCCGCCTGGACCAGCTGGACCGCAATGTGCGCCGTCTGGAGCGGGCGCTGACCCAGAGGAACGCCGTCGGCCAGCCCGTGTTGGTCGAGCCGGACCCCGAGGTGGTGACGCTTCAGGGGCAGTTCGCCCTGATGGACCGACGCCTGGGCGACCTGGAGGCCACGGTGCGCCGGATCAACGGCGACAACGAGCGGCTGACCTTCGAGCTGGACGAGGCCACGCGCGAGAACGAGACGCTGAAGACGCGTCTGGCCGACGCCGAGGGCCGGTTGCAGAAGCTGGAAACCCAGGCCGAACTGAATGCGCCGATCGAGGCGACCTCGCCCACCGGCGACGCGACCCGCGATCTGGCGGCGGCGGTGGCCCTGCTGGCGACCGACAAGCCGCGCGGCGAGCGGGCGCTGGAGACGGTGATCGCGGCCTGGCCCGATACGCCGCAATCGCGTGAGGCCAACTCGCGTCTGGGCGACCTGCGGGTGGCGGCGAACGACAAGGCCGGGGCGGTGCCCTATTACGCCGCCGCGCTGAAGGATTGGCCGCGCATCGGCTGGGCGGCGGATACGACGCTGAAACTGGCCGACGCCCTGTTCGCGACGCAGCGGAAGCCGCAAGGGTGCGCGGCCCTGGCGGAGTTCACGCGCCGCTATGCGCCCGCCGCTTCTGACCCGCAAAAGGCGCGGGCGGCCCAGTTGAAGACGACGGGTTCCTGCGCCTGACGGCTGACCCGGATCTCAGAGCGCGAGCGTTCGCGCGGCTGGATGCGCGACTGACGCGGGACACAGGCCGGCCGCTGGCGCTGGCCCTGTCGGGGGGCGGGGATTCCATCGCTCTGTTGCGGCTGACGACGGAGTGGGCGCGGACGCGCAGGCGTTCGGTGCTGGCCCTGACCGTCGATCATCGGCTGAATGCGGACAGCGGTGGCTGGACCGAGTTTGCGGCCTGGGCGGCGAGGGACGCCGGGGCCGACTGGCGCGGGTTGAGCTGGAACGCGGACAAGCCCGCGGCCGGCCTGACGGCGGCGGCGCGGGCGGCGCGGCATGCACTGATTGCGGATGCGGCGCGCGAGGCGGGGGCGTCGGTCGTCCTGTTCGCCCACACCGCCGACGACATCGCCGAGGCCGATCTGATGCGAAGCGAAGGCTCGACTTTGGGGCGGGTGCGCGAATGGTCGCCGTCTCCGGCCTGGCCCGAGGGTCGAGGCCTGATGCTGTTGCGGCCGCTGCTGGGCGAGCGGCGGCGGGGCTTGCGCGACTGGCTGGCGAGGCAGGGGGGCGACTGGATCGAGGACCCCGCCAACGCCGATCCCCGCTTCGGGCGCAGCCGGGCGCGGCAGGCGCTGGCGGGCGCGGCGCCGCAACCGGTCGAGCAGGCGGCGGCGCAAACCGGGGCGCTACCGATGATCAAGGGCGAGGCCATGGTGCATGTGGACCGTGACGTGGGCGCGCGGGCGCTGGCGGCGGCCCTGGTCTGCGTCGGCGGCGGATCGACGCCGCCTCGTGGCGCGCGGTTGGAAGCCCTGATGGCGCGGCTGAAGGCGGGCGAGGATTTCGCGGCGACCCTGTGCGGGGCGCGGATCGAGGCTGTCGGCGCGGTGGTGCGGCTGATGCGCGAGGCCGGCGAGTTGCGCAGGCGGGACATTTCGCCGCTGGCGCTGAAGCCCGGCGTCGAGGCGGTTTGGGACGGGCGGTTCCTCTTCTGCGCCGATCGTCCAGGCTGGTCTGTGGTTCCGGCGCGGGGGCGGTTGGCCAGTCTGTCGGACGCCGACAGGGCCGAGATCAATCGGTTGCCGGCGGGGACGCGCGGGGCCTGGCCTGTGTTGATCAGGGACGGCGCTGTGGCTCCGGTTCTTGCAGGCGAAGGGGTCGAACGGCGCGGCCTTGTTACGGAACGGCTCAGGCTGGCGCTGGACGAAACGACGCACGAAGACGACCTGATTTCCGCCACCCGATAGCGTAACGCTGATTAAGCCCCTATTTTCCCAGACAGACACATCCAGACCGTCGATCCCACCGGGGTCGCGGACGACCGAGGACCTCAATGAACCTGCGTAATCTGGCGATCACCGGCGTGATCATTCTGGCGTTGCTGGCGGGCTATGCGGCGCTGTCGCAGGGCGGCGCCATGAACGGCGTGACGGGCCAGCCGGCCGGCAAGCCCGAGGCCATCAGCTATTCCCAGCTGGTGCAGCGTGTGAACGCGGGCGAGGTCAAACAGGTGACCATCCGCCTGGACAAGGTGAACGGCGAGCTGAAGAACGGCGAACGCTTCACCTCCACCACCGTCTATCCGAACGAACAGCTGGTGGCCCAGATGCTGGCCGCCAACGTCGAGATCGACGCCAAGTCGGGCGGCCAGTCGATCTGGATGAGCCTGCTGCTGGGCATTCTGCCGATCGCGCTGCTGATCGGCGTGTGGATCTTCTTCATGCGCCAGATGCAGGGCGGGGCGAAGGGCGCCATGGGCTTCGGCAAGTCCAAGGCCAAGCTGCTGACCGAGCACAAGGGCCGCAAGACCTTCGACGACGTCGCGGGCGTGGACGAGGCCAAGGACGAACTGCAGGAGGTCGTCGACTTCCTGAAGGATCCGGGCAAGTTCCAGCGTCTGGGCGGCAAGATCCCCAAGGGCGCCCTGCTGGTCGGCCCTCCCGGCACCGGCAAGACGCTGCTGGCGCGCGCGGTCGCGGGCGAGGCGGGCGTGCCCTTCTTCTCGATCTCGGGTTCGGACTTCGTCGAGATGTTCGTCGGCGTCGGCGCCAGCCGCGTGCGCGACATGTTCGAACAGGCCAAGAAGAATGCGCCCTGCATCATCTTCATCGACGAAATCGACGCCGTCGGGCGTCACCGCGGCGCGGGTCTCGGCGGCGGCAATGACGAGCGTGAGCAGACGCTGAATCAGCTGCTGGTCGAGATGGACGGCTTCGAGGCGTCCGAGAACATCATCCTGATCGCCGCGACCAACCGTCCCGACGTGCTGGACCCGGCCCTGCTGCGGCCTGGTCGTTTCGACCGCCAGGTGGTGGTGCCGAACCCGGATGTCTCGGGCCGCGAACGCATTCTGCGCGTCCACATGAAGGACGTGCCCCTGGCCGCCGATGTGAATGTGAAGACCATCGCGCGCGGGACGCCCGGCTTCTCGGGCGCCGACCTGGCCAATCTGGTCAACGAGGCGGCCCTGATGGCGGCGCGCAAGGACCGTCGCATGGTCACCCACCGCGACTTCGAAGACGCCAAGGACAAGGTGCTGATGGGTTCGGAACGCCGCTCCATGGCGATGAACGAGGAAGAAAAGCGTCTGACCGCCTATCACGAGGCCGGTCACGCCATCGTCGCCATGAACGTCAAGATGGCCGACCCGGTGCACAAGGCGACCATCGTCCCGCGCGGCCGGGCGCTGGGCATGGTGATGCAGTTGCCGGAAGGCGACCGCTATTCGATGAAGTATCAGCAGATGATCGACCGGATCGCCATCATGGCGGGCGGCCGCGTCGCCGAGGAGCTGATCTTTGGGCCGGAGAACATCACCTCGGGCGCCAGCTCGGACATCGAACAGGCGACCAAGCTGGCCCGCGCCATGGTCACCCGCTGGGGCTTCTCGGACAAGCTGGGCACCGTGGCCTACGGCGAGAACCAGGAAGAGGTGTTCCTGGGCCACTCGGTCGCCCGCAGCCAGAACATCTCCGAAGAGACGGCGCGCACCATCGACGAAGAAGTCCGTCGCCTGGTGACCTCGGGCTGGGACGAGGCGCGCACGATCCTGACCACCAAGGCCGAGGATCACGAGAAGCTGTCGCAGGCCCTGCTGGAATACGAAACCCTGTCGGGCGAGGAGATCAAGGACCTGCTGGAGAAGGGCGTCGCGCCGAACCGCGACGAGAACAACTTCCCCAACGCCGGGCCTTCGGTCTCGGTGCCGGTGACGCCGGTGTCGGACGGCACGGACATCGAGGTTCCGGTCGCCGCGCCGGCCGCGACGAGCGTGCCGACGGTTCACTGAACCCAGGCCTGATCTAAATGCGGGAATCCCGCCGGGAGAGCGATCTCCCGGCGGGTTTTTCTTTGGGCGTCTGGCTGATCCACTGGCCAGCGCAACAACCATTTCGACGAACAAGTTTGCATCACAAACATGTCTGTGAGATATGGCGGTCTCAATTGTGGGAGGGACGTCATGTTGATATCGAAAGCAGAGCAGGGGGAACGGCTGCACGGGCTGGATGCGTTGCGCGCCGGGGCGCTGCTGCTGGGGGTGGTGCTGCACGCCAGCCTGTCCTTTGTCCCGCCGCAGATCTGGATTGTGGCGGACGACAGCCGGTCGATCGGCGCCGCCTGGCTGTTCTTCGCCATCCATCTGTTTCGCATGACGGCCTTCTTCCTTATCGCGGGTCTGTTCGCGCACAGGATGCTGGCGCGGCGAGGTTGGGCCGCCTTCGCCAGGGATCGGGCGGTGCGGATCGCCGGGCCGCTGGCGGCCTTCTGGTTTCCGGTCATGGCGGGGATCGTCACGGCCCTGGTCTGGAATGCTCATGCCAATGGTCTGGTGACGCCCGGCGCGCCGCCGCCGCCGCCGACCTATGACTGGACCAACTTTCCGCTGACCCACCTGTGGTTTCTGTGGGTGCTGACCCTGTTCTACGCCGTCGTTCTGATCGTTCGCGCGGCGCTGGCTGTGCTGGATCGAAACGGACGGGCGGGGCCGGTGGTGGACAGGATCACCGGCGCGCTGATCGGCCCGTGGACGCCTGCCGTGCTGGCCGTTCCGCTCGCCCTGGTGCTGTGGCTGGATCCGAAGTGGATCGCCTTCTTCGCCGTGCCGACGCCGGACGCGGGCGTGATCCCGGACACCCCCGCCCTGGTCGGATTCGGCCTCGCCTTCGGCCTGGGCTTCGTGCTGGACCGGCGGCGTGATCTGCTGGCCCGTATCGCCAAATGGTCGCCGCTGTTCCTTTACGTGGCGCTGGTTTCGGGCGTGACGGCCTACATCCTTGCGGGCGGACCGAGCATCGCGCCGATGGGCGAGCCGACGGCCGGCAAGGCCCTGGCCGCCGCCGTCACGGCGGTCGCCGTCTATGCCTCGGCCCTGGCGGCCATGGGACTGTGCGTGCGGTTCGCCTCGGGCCACAGTCCGGTTCGGCGTTACCTCTCCGACGCCTCCTACTGGATCTATATCGTGCATCTGCCGCTGGTCATGCTGGCCCAGGTCTGGGTGCAGGATTGGGCTGGGCCGTGGTGGGTGAAGCTGATCGGCGTGTCGGCGGGCGTCTTCGCTGTGTGCCTGGCGTCCTACGAACTGCTGATCCGCCACAGCTTTATGGGGCGGTGGCTGAATGGCCGGCGCGTGCCGTGGCGCAACCGGCCTGCGCCTGCGCTGATCCCCGCCGAATAATTTGCAAACCCTTCCGGCGGCGTCCATCCGAGGGACGCGCCCGTCGCACAGGAATCACACAGCGATGTCCGACAAGTCCCGCACCGGCCCCGAAGCCGACCTGGCCTTCATGAAGGCCATTGTTCAGGGCGGCAATAATCCCAGGGCGACCCTGACGCTGGGCGTCGCCTATCTGGCGGGCGGCCTGCTCTATGGTCTGCAATGCCTGTTCCATATCGGTCAGGTGTGGGGGATCGTGCGCTGGCCGCCGCTGGGAAATCTCAGCTTTGTGGTCGCCATCACAGTCGCCTTCCTGATCGTCCTGACCTGGGCCGTGCGTGACGATCGCAAGACGGGGACGGCCGGCCCGATCGTCACCCGCACGCTGAATGCCGCCTTCAGCGGCGCGGGCATGGCCAATCTGGCGATCATCATCGTGTTCGGCGTGGGCGCGCGCCGCGATCAGGACTTCGCCGTCTGGCTCTATTATCCGGCGATGATCTTCGCGCTTCAGTCGGCGGCCTGGTTCGTGGCCTACAGTCTGAAGAAGAAGCCATGGATGCTGGCGACGTCGTTGGGCGGCTGGATCACGGCGGTCGCGCTGGGCGTCCTAGTGCGCGACGCGGTGATCTATCTCTATGTCTGCACACTCGCCCTGTTCGTGCTGTTCGCGGGACCGGGCTGGATCATGACGCGTGCGGCGCTGAAAGCCCGCGCCGTCGATACGGACGTCGGCTGATCCATGGGGCTGGACGCGCTCGGCAAGATCAACGAGGTCATCCACGGCCGGATGCGGCTGGGGATCATGGTCTATCTGGCCGACGCCGAGGCCGCCGACTTCACCGAGCTGAAGACGGTGCTGGAGGCGACGCAGGGCAATCTGTCGGTCCATATCAAGAAGCTGGAGGAGGCGGGATACGTGGCCGTGGCCAAGAGCTTCGTCAACAACAAGCCCCTGACCCGCGTGTCCATCACTCCGTCAGGGCGCAAGGCCTTCGCCGCCTATCTGGAGGCGCTGGGCGGTCTGATCGGGCGGTCGGCATGACTGTGCAGGTGATGGGCATCGTCAATGTGACGCCCGACAGCTTTTCGGACGGAGGACGATGGGCCTCGACCGAAGATGCGATTGATCAGGCGATGCGGCTGGTCGCGGACGGGGCCGATGTTCTGGACATCGGCGGCGAGAGCACCCGGCCGGGAGCCGAACCGGTAGGGGAGGCCGAGGAGATCGACCGGGTCGCGCCGGTCATCGCCGGCGTCCGCGCGCGGTGGGGCGGAGCGATCAGCGTCGATACGATGAAGCCCGCCGTCGCCCGCGCCGCCGTCGCGGCCGGGGCGACGATGTGGAACGATGTGACGGCGCTGAGCCATGCGCCCGACAGTGCGGCGGTCGCGGCCGAACTGGCTTGCGACGTGGTGCTGATGCACATGCAGGGCGAACCCCGCACGATGCAGGCGGACCCGCGCTATGACGACGTGGTGGGCGAAGTCCGGGATTATCTGCGTGGTCGGGCCGAGGCGGCGATGGCGGCGGGCGTGGCGCGCGAGCGGATCTGGCTGGACCCCGGCATCGGCTTCGGCAAGACCCTGGCGCACAATCTGGCGCTGACGGCGCGGTTGGACGCGCTGATCGATCTGGGCTTTCCGGTGCTGTACGCCGCCAGCCGCAAGCGCACGATCCAGGCCATCGATCCGACGGCGACCTTGGCGACTGACCGGCTGGGCGGATCGCTGGCCCTGGCGCTGGAAGGCGCGCGGCGCGGGGCGCGGATGGTGCGGGTCCACGACGTGCGCGAGACGGTGCAGGCGCTGAAGGTCCAGGCGGCGGTGATGGAGGCGGTGACAGCGGCGGAGTGAAGGCCCGCGACGGACGGGCGCAGCCGGTGTAGAGGGCAGATCTGCAACAGCCTTGGTCCGTCTATGCCCCTGACCGCCTACATCGCCCCCATCGTCATGCTGTGCCTGTCGAACGTCTTCATGACCTTCGCCTGGTACGGCCATCTAAAGTTCGATCACAAGCCGCTGTGGATCCTGGTCATCGCCAGCTGGGGCATCGCCTTCTTCGAATACTGGCTGGCGGTGCCGGCCAACCGGATCGGCATTCAGGTCTATTCGCCGGCTGAACTGAAGACGATGCAGGAAGTGATCACCCTGTTGGTCTTCGCCGGTTTCTCGATCCTGTATCTGGGCGAGAAGCTGACGGTGAACCATCTGGTCGGCTTCGCCTTCATCGCCCTGGGGGCCTTCTTCATCTTCAAGGGGCCGCTGGGCGGCTGATCGCGGCTTGCTCCGGACCGCGGCCTGTTCCATCTGGTCGCCATGTCCTGGGTGATGTCGATCAATCCGTGGGCGACGCTGGTCGTCGCCGGTCTGCTGGAGGTCCTGTGGGTCTCGGGCCTCAAGAACGTGGGCGTCAGCCGGCCGTGGACCTCGCTGGGGGTTGTGATCGCGCTGGCGGGCAGCATGATCCTGTTATGGGTCGCCACGCAGAAGCTGCCGATCGGCACGGCCTATGCGGTCTGGACCGGCATCGGGGCGGTGGGCGCGGCGGTGGTCGGCATCCTCGTTTATGGCGAGCCGGCGACGGCGGTCAGGGCGATGTGCATCCTGCTGATCGTGGCGGGCATCGTCGGGCTGAAACTGTTTTCTGGAGCGGCGGCATGAGCGCGCTTCATCAAGGTCGGGTGCTCATTCTGGCCGGGTCCGACAGCGGCGGCGGCGCGGGCATCCAGGCCGACATCAAGGCCGTGACGATGATGGGCGGGTTCGCCGCCACCGCCATCACGGCCATCACGGTGCAGAATACCCTGGGGGTGCACGGCGTCCATCCGCTGCCGCTGGATCTGATCGCCGCCCAGGCGCGGGCCGTGCTGGAGGACATCGGGACCGATGCGGTGAAAACCGGCATGCTGGGCTCGGTCGAGGTGGTCGAGACGGTCGCGGCCCTGCTGGACGAGGCGGACGCCCCGACGGTTGTTGATCCGGTCATGGTGGCCAAGGGCGGCCATCCGCTGTTGCCCGATGCGGCGGTCGAGGCGGTGAAGCAGCTGATGATCCCGCGCGCGGCCCTGCTGACGCCCAATGCGCCCGAGGCCGAGGCCCTGACAGGCCTTGCGGTCCACGACCTGGACGGCCAGAGGCGGGCGGGCGAGGCGCTGCTGGCCCTTGGGGCGCGGGCGGTGCTGATGAAGGGCGGCCATGTGTCGGGGCCGACGGTGATCGACCTGCTGATGACCGCAGACGGCGAGACGGTGCTGGAGGCCGAGCGGGTCGACACCCGCCACACCCACGGCACCGGCTGCACCCTGGCCAGCGCCTGTGCAGCCGGGCTGGCGATGGGGCGGCCGCTGGAGGTCGCGGTGGCCGAAGCCTGGGCCTATGTCGGCGAGGCGATCCGCCGCGCGCCCGGCCTGGGCGGCGGACACGGGCCGCTGGATCACGGCTGGCCGGTGCGGGGATGAGCGAGCTGGAGGCGGAACTGGCCGCCATCGTGCGCGCCGATGCTGGGTTGATGCATGTGCTGACGACCCTCCGGGCGCTGGACCTGCCCGACTGGCGGCTGGTGTCCGGGGCCGTCTATCAGGCCGTGTGGAACGCCCGGACAGGGCGGCCGGCGGGCTATGGGGTCAAGGACTACGACCTGGCCTATTTCGACGCGTCGGACCTGTCCTACGAGGCCGAGGACGTCGTCATCAAACGCGTCGCCGCCGCCTTCGACGAGCCGTTCCGCAGCCAGGTCGAGGTCCGCAACCAGGCGCGGGTGCATCTGTGGTTCCAGAACCGGTTCGGCGAACCCTATGCGCCGTTGCATTCGACCGACGAAGCGCTGGGACGGTTCGTGGCGCCGACCTTTGCGGTCGGGGTGCGGCTGGAGGCGGACGAAAGCCTCAGCGTCGCCGCGCCGTTCGGGCTGGACGACGTGTTCGCCCTGACGATCCGGCCCAACCCGAACCGGCCGACGGCCAGGGGCTGGGCCAAGGCCGTCGACAGCGCGCGGGCGCGCTGGCCCGAGCTGACGGTGATCGAGCCCTAGAAGGGTCCGTGCTTGCCGTTCGAGGAGAACTCGGGCGGGGCGGCCTTGTGGACATATTGTTCGGCGACCAGCCAGGCCTTGAAGGGGCGAAGGCAGCCCAGGCACAGGGCGACCAAGATGGGCAGGGTCACGACCAGATGCACCCAGATCGGCGGATGGACGGTGAAGTCGAACACCATCAGCAGGATCATCCCCACCACCCCGACGGCCGTCATGACGAAGAAGGCCGGGCCGTCCGCCGGATCGGCGAAGGCGTAGCTGAGCCCGCACGCCGGACATTCCGTCTGAAGCGTCAGATAGCCCTTGAACAGCGGACCCTTGCCGCAGCGAGGGCAGCGACAGGCCAGGCCGGTCTTCAGGGTGCTGAGGCGCGGATAATCGGTCATCTGGCGACTATGGGCGTTTAAAACGGCGCTGTCGCGTGGACCGGTTGTCCTAAGGCCATCCCTCATCACGGTGAACGGCGGTTAACCGCGATTAAAGGCCTTGTGCGGCATGGGTCGGGAGATATGTCCGGGGCCTCGCCGACAAAGCGCATCCTGAAGACGACCGTGGCCGCCGCCACGGCCGGCGCCGTCGTGTTCGCGCCGATGGCGCCGCTGGCCCAGGAAGTCGGCCGGTCGCGCGATCCGCTGTCCATCAATATCGGCGCCAACGCCGAGTTCACGCGGGTCGAGTTCGGCGGCGTGATCGGGGTGCGTTCGCGCGTCAGCCGCGAGGGCGACAAGGTCGTCGTCCGGCTAGGGACCACCGCCGCGCCCGACGTTTCGCGACTGAAGGTCGATCCGCCGGCGGGGGTGAAGTCGGTCGAGACGCGGCCGAGCCGGGGCGCGGGCGGCACGGACCTGATCCTGACACTGGAAGAGGGCGCGGATGCGCGCTCGGGCGTGGCGGACGGGGCGGTTTGGCTGAACCTGTATGCGCCCGGCAAGGCGCCGGAGGGCGGTGACGCCGCCAAGCCGCAGACGACCAAGGCCGTGGTGCCGGTGCGGGCCGAGACGGCCGGCGGCAAAACCGTCCTGACCTTCGACTGGGGCGCGCCGGTGGGGGCGGCCGTCTTCCGCCGGGGCGATGCGGTCTGGGTCGTGTTCGATACGGCCGCGCGCATGGATATGAGCGGCGCCAAGGCGCAGGGGTCGGCTAAGAACGCCCAGTGGGCGGCCGGGCCGGGCTATACGGCCCTGAGGATCGCCGAACCCGAAGGGCTGGGCGTCTCGGCGCAGGGTCAGGGCGGGACCTGGACCGTGACCTTGGGCGGCTCCGACGGGGCGGCGGGCGGGGTCGAGGTCGGCCGATCCGACGACGGCGCGCCGGTGCTGGTGGCGCAGATGGCCGGGGCGACCAAGGCGGTCTGGCTGACCGATCCGCTGGTTGGCGACCGGTTCGCGGCGGTGACGGCCCTGGCGCCCGGCAAGGGCTACGCCGGCGGACGGCGCACGGTCGATCTGAGCCTGATCCCGACGGCGCAGGGTCTGGCTGTGGAGACGGCGGCCGACGACCTGAAGATCGAGGCGGCCGGCGATCTGGTGACGCTGAGCCGGCCCAAGGGGCTGACGCTGTCGTCGCCGGCGGCCGGGCTGGAGACGGGCGACCACAATGCGGATGCGCCCAAACGGGCGGCCTATCCGGCGCTGATCGACGAGGCCTGGGCCGCGACGGGCGAGGCGGGATTCTCGGACCGCTATCGCCGGCTGCAGGATGCGGCCGGGCTGGAGACGATCGCGGCGGCCGACAATCCACGCGCGCCGATCGAGGCGCGGATGGCGCTGGCGCGGTTCCTGGTCGGGTCGGGCCTGAACTATGAGGCCATCGGGGTGCTGAACGCCCTGATCGCCAAGGCGCCCAACCTGCAAGGCGAGCCCGAAGTGCGCGGCCTGCGGGGCGTGGCGCGTGTCGGCGTCGGGCGCTTGGAGGAGGCCCAGGTCGATTTCGCGGGCGCGGCCCTGGCCAACGATCCGGCGACCAAGGTCTGGCTGGGCTATATCGCCTCGGAAATGGGCGACTGGGAGGGGGCGCGTCGCAACTTCGCCGCCGGCGCCCCGGCCATCGACAGCTTCCCCAAGGAATGGCGCGCGCGTTTCGGCGCGGCCCACGCCATGGCCGCGATCCAGTTGAATGATCTCGCCGCCGCCCAGCAGTTGTTGGCCTATGTCTTCAGCCAGGATGCGCCGGCGGTCGATCAACTGACCGCGCGTCTGGTGCAGGCCCGGATGTTCGAGCTGAACGGCGACAAGAACCGGGCGCTGGCGGTCTACAAGGCCGTGGCGCGCGCGCCGCTGGACGGGATCGCGACGCCGGCCAAACTGGGCGCCGTCAGCCTGGAGCTGGACAAGGGTGCGATCACGCCGGATCAGGCGACGGCCCAGCTGGAACAGCTGAAATGGCGCTGGCGCGGGGATGCGACCGAGATGGCGGTCGTGCGCAAACTGTCGGGCATCTATCTGCAGCAGGGGCGATACCGCGAGGCTCTGGACGCTCTGCGCGGCGCGGGCAAGCGGATGGCGGGCGTGCCGGGCGCGGCCGAGGTGCAGGCGGATCAGGCCAACGCCTTCCGCGCCCTGTTCCTGGACGGCGCGGCGGACGGTTTGCAGCCGGTGCAGGCGCTGGCGTTGTTCTATGACTTCCGCGAACTGACCCCGATCGGGGCGGATGGCGACGAGATGGTGCGGCGTCTGTCGCGCCGGCTGATCGACGTGGATTTGCTGGACCAGGCCGCCGAACTGCTGAAGCACCAGGTGGACGAGCGTCTGGATGGGGTGGCCAAGGCCCAGGTCGCGACCAATCTGGCCACCGTCTATCTGATGGACCGGCAGCCGGAGAAGGCGTTGCAGGCCATCTGGGGCTCGCGCACCACCCTGTTGCCCAATGCGATGAACAGCGAACGCCGGGCGCTGGAGGCGCGCGCCCTGATGGATTTGGGTCGGTTCGACCATGCGCTGGAAGTGCTGGACCGGGATCAGTCGAACCCGGCGCGCGAGGTACGGGCCGACATCTTCTGGAAGCAGCAGAAGTGGGGCGAGGCGGCGCCGATCTATGAGGCGCGGCTGGGCGATCGCTACAAGACCGCGACCACGCCGCTGACGCCGGCCGAGGAAAGCTGGCTGATCCGGGCGGGCGTCGGCTATTCGCTGGCGGGCGATCGGGCCGCGCTGCAGCGGCTGAGCGGGCGCTTTGGGCCGATGGTTCCCGGCGCGCGCTCGGCGGCGGCGCTGCGGGTCGCGCTGGACGACAATCTGTCGGGCGTGGCGGGGACGGGCGACTTCGCCAATCTGTCCAGCCAGGCCGACACCTTCGTCGGCTGGGTCAACAGCGCCAAACAGGCGTTCAGAAAAGAAGCCGACGCCAAGAGCGCCGCCTGAAATTGAAACGGGCGGAGATCGCGTCGCGACCCCCGCCCGTCGAGCATTGCCGGTCCTGCATCGCAGGACCGAAAAGGCTTAGCCGTTGACGGCGTCCTTCAGCGGCTTGGAGACGCGGAAGCGCACGGCCTTGGAGGCGGCGATCTTGATGGTCGCGCCGGTGGCCGGGTTGCGGCCTTCGCGCTCGGCGCGGTCGGCGGTGTCGAAGACGCCCAGGTTCGAGATGCGGATGTCGCCGCCCGACTTCAGGGTCGAGTGGATGTTTTCGACGATCGCGGTCAGCACCTTGCCGGCGTCGGCCTGCGAAACACCGGCGTCCTTGGCGACGGCGGCGATCAGTTCGGCTTGAGTGGTCATAAGAAGCGTTTCCAGTGTTAGTCGCCCGATTCCGAGCGAGGACCGGGGGATCAACACGGATTTCCCTATGCTTTGCAAGCGCCGATGACGCTTGAAGCCATATGGGGCGGGGGATTATCCGGTACCGGACGCCCGTTGGAAGCTCTCGACCAGGCTTCCGGCGACCAATCGCCAGCCGTCCACCAGCACGAAAAAGATCAACTTGAAGGGGAGGGAGACGACCACCGGAGGGAGCATCATCATGCCCATGGACATCAGCACGCTGGCCACCACCAGATCGATCACAAGAAACGGAACGAAAAGGAGAAATCCGATTTCGAAGGCCTTCTTCAACTCGCTGATCATGAAGGCCGGGGTGACCACGCGCAGGGGCAGGTCCTGGACGTTCTGGGGCGGGTCGATCTTCGACAGCCGGGTGAACAGGGCGAGGTCCCCGCGGTCCACCTGGGCCAGCATGAAGGTTTTTACGGGTTCGGACGCCTGATCGAAGGCCTGGGGCAGTTCGATCTGCTGATCCATCAGCGGACGGATGCCCGAATCATAGGCGTCCTGCCAGGTCGGGGCCATGACGATGGCGCTGAGGAATAGCGACAGGGACACCAGGACGGCGTTCGGCGGTGACTGTTGCAGGCCCAGCGCCGTGCGCAGCAGCGACAGGACCACGATGATCCGCACGAAGCTGGTCGTCATGATGACGATCGACGGCGCCAGGGACAGGACGGTCATCAGACCGACCAGCTGGACCACGCGCTGGGTTAGGCCGGCTCCGGTGCCGAGATCGATGTTCAGGGCCGAGCCGCTTTGCGCCGCCTGCTGGGCCAGGGCCGCGACGGGCCAGGCCAGACAGACCAGGGTGGTGAAAAGCGACAGCAGGGCTGCGCGTTTCAGCTCGGCGCCGGTCGGCTTCACGAAGACGGCGGGCTTCACTGGCCTAGCCCCTGCTGACGCGGTTCGATCAGTTCGCGGCCTTCGCCCAGCAGGATCAGCCGTTCCTCGTCATCGACGCGGACCAGAACGAGGCGACGGGCGGGGTCCAGCACCAGGGTCTCGACGACCTGAAGCCGGCGCTCGCCGCGCTCCGCATTCAGCCGGGCCAGGATTTGCGGCGCATAGCGCCGCGCAGCCCAGGCCGCGATCCCGATCAGGCCGAGGGTGAAGGCCAGGCCGAAGACCGCCCGGGCGAGATCGAGGAAATTCATGACGCTGCAAAGGCCCCGCGCAGTCCGCGCTTAAGCTGCGAATGTTAACCACCACGGTTAACGACCCGTTGAGATAACCCCCTATTAACCATCCAGGCGGCATTTTCTGCCCATCGCGCGCATCCGCGTCGCACGGGAGACCGCCATGGGCGTCGCCGACATACCGCTGCTGGGGCAGATCAAGGGCCGGCTGGGCTGGCTGGACGCACGCCAGCGGGTCATCGCCGAGAACGTGGCCAACGCCGATACGCCGGGCTACGTCGGACGCGACCTGAAACAGCCGACCGACTTCGCCGCGGCCATGCGCTCGGGCGGGGGTCTGCAGATGGTGCGCACCAATGCGGCCCATATCGCGCCGGCCGGTTCGCCGGTGCGGTTCGCTCCGACCAAGGCGCCCGATTCGGAGACCACGCTGGACGGCAACTCGGTGGTGGTCGAAGAGCAGATGCTGAAGATGGCCGAGAGCCGCATGGCGTATGACGCCGCCATTGGCTTCTACCAGAAATCCATGTCCATGATCCGCATGGCCGCCAAGCGGCCGGGCGCCTGAGCCGATGGCCGAGAAGGACTGACCCATGCCTGATCCCATCCCCCCTTCGAACAGCGCCATGGCGGTGGCGGCCTCGGCCCTGAAGGCGCAGCAGTCGCGCATGCGCGTGATCGCCGAGAACATCGCCAACGCCCAGTCGACGGCGCGCACGCCGGGCGGCGAGCCCTATCGCCGCCAGATCCCGGTCTTCCAGGCGCGCGAGGTCGATGGAGCGACCGGCGTCACCCTGGCCGAGGTCCGGCCCGACCAGGGCGACTTCAAGATGGACTATGACCCGTCGCACCCGGCCGCGAACGCGCAGGGCTATGTGATGCGGCCCAATGTCGACACCCTGGTCGAGGCAATGGACATGCGCGAGGCGCAGCGCGCCTATGAGGCCAATCTGAACGTCATCGAGACGGCGCGGTCGATGGACAGCCGCACCCTCGACATCATCAAACGCTGAGGACTAGGCCATGAATCCGATGATGGCCGCCAAGGCCTATGCCGCCGTCCAGGGCGGCGCCATGCCGACCGCAGCCCAGGCGCCGGGCGTCGGGGACGGCGGCTTCGCCGACCTGGTCAAGAACGCCATGACCGACATGACCCAGCAGTCGCGAGCGGCCGAAACCCAGATGACCCGCTCGGTCCAGGGCCAAGGCAATCTGATCGACGTTGTCACGGCGCTGAGCTCGGCCGAGGCGTCGCTGGAGACGGTGATCTCGGTCCGCGACCAGGTGATTTCCGCCTATAAGGAAATCATGGCGATGCCGATCTGACGGCGGGTCAGAAGTAGCGTTCGCCGATCCGCAGGGTGTCGCCGGGCGAAACACGCGCATCGGCGGTCAGCGGCTGGGCCTCTTCGGTCTGTGATCCGGCGCGACGCACGAAGACGCGGCGCGTGTTGGCGCGATAGGTGAAGCCTTGCGCCGTCGCCACGGCGTTCAGCACCGTCAGGTCCGGCAGATAGGGGTATTCTCCCGGCCGGTTGACCTCGCCCAGGATGTAGATCGGCCGATAGGTCAGGACCTGAACGGTGACGCGCGGCTGGTTCAGATAGCCCTGGCTCAAGGCTTGAGCGACGGCGTCCTGAAGCTGGGCGCCCGTCAGGCCGGCAGCCTGGATCTCGCCGATCAGGGGCAGGGCGATCCGGCCGTTGGCGTCGATCACGAACTCGCCGCCCAGCGCCGCCTCGCCGAAGACGTCGATGCGCACCTTGTCGGCGGAGGCGAGCCGATAGTCCGACACGCTCTGAGGCGCAAAGGCGGTCAGGCCCAGAGACAGGATCGCCACCAGCAGGCCGATGCCTGTCCTTGCCCCCATGTCATCGCCCCCGATCGTTTCGGGTGTAAAGGCTAAACGCGTCGGTTGTTTCGGTCTAGGGGCGGTCCGACAGGATACGGGCGGCGAGATCGCGGGCCTGGCCGCGCAGGTCGGGCACGGCCGTCATCTCCCAGAAGGCGCCGCGCGTCAGGGGGCCGATGGCGTGAAGGCCGCGCGCGGGTGCGCCTGCGCCGTCCAGCAGACCGCCCTCGTCATCGACCTGCAGGCCCAGGCCCAAGGGGTCGGGGCGACCGTAACCCTTGTCCAAGATGTCGCTGATCATCGGTTCGGTGCTCTTTGAGATCACGCCCAGCGGCCCGGTGCAGTTCACGACCAGATCGAACCGCGCCTTGATGGCGCGCTTCTTTCCGCGCGGACGCCACGAGACCTCGATGACGTCGGTGGCCTTCAGCTCTGTCAGCTTGCCGGCCAGGATCGTCAGCTCGCCGCCGGCCAGCATGGAATGGATGTCACGGGCCGGGCCGGGCGACAGGCGGTGACGATGCACGTCCCACAGGGGGCGCAGATGGCGCAGGAAGCGGCTGCGCTCAACCCGCGACCAGCGGCGCCAGATGTCGCGCGCGCAATGACGCAGGCGATCAAACACGGCGCGCCAGTCCGCCTCGGCCGTCGCAGCGCGGATCTGACGCAGGATTTCGGCGGGGCTGCCCGAAAAGGCGCCGACATAGGGCGTGGGCGGAACGGTGGCGTGGGCGCGGGGCAAAAGCCCGTGACGCGACAGGGCGGTCAGGCGGCGTCCGGGTCGGCGCAGGGTGATGGCTGCATCCACCATCGTCAGGCCCGAACCGATCAGCAGGACATTGCGGGCGTCGCGCGCCGTCTGGGGATCGAACCGCCAAGGGTTTTCGACATAGGCGGGGGAGGCGCGCACCGCGTCCTCGACGCCAGGGGGCGAGGCGGGCTCCAGATTGCCTAGCGCCAGCACGACCTGATCGGCCGCAACCTCTCCGTCGCTGGTCACGATGCGCCAGCCGTCGTCCCGGCGATCGATGGACTGCGCCTCGGCGCCGATCAGGGTCAGGCGGTCGGGCGCGTCGTCTAGCGCCTCGTCCAGAAGGGCTTGAAGATAGTCGCCATAGACGCCGCGGGTGATGAAGCCGTCCTGGGCGCGCCACGACGGCTGTTCGGCCAACCAGTCGGCAAGGTGACTGGGCTGGTCGGGAAAGGCGCTCATATTGTCCAGGCGGACGTTCAGCAGATGGCCGGGGTTGCCGGTGTCATAGGCGGTGCCTGGACCGAAAACGCCGCGCCGTTCGATCAGGGTGACGCGCACGTCGCGCGAGGCCTTCAGCAGATTGACAGCGGTCAGCAGGCCGCTGAAACCCGCGCCGACGATGGCGACATGCGGTCCATTCTGCTGCGGCACGCGCACCCCCGTTTCCCGTTTCCGTCGCTGTCGATAACACGCGGCGGTCCAGAGAGATCATGGCGATAAATATCTATCTGGCCAGTAGGAATAACGTGATCAGCGGTTGCGACCCCTGGCCTTGCGGATGTCGCGCAGGGCCAGTCGGGAGAGCGTCCAGGGCTCGACGCAGTAGCGGACGAACAGCCGTTTGGGGTCGTGCAGCAGGCGATAGGCCCATTCGACGCCCGCGCGTCCCATCCAGCGTGGGGCCGCGCTTTGAACCCCCGCCTCATAGTCGAAGGCGGCGCCGACCGACAGGATGACGCAATCGGGCAGGCGCTCGAAGTTTTCGGCGATCCAGAGCTCCTGGCGCGGCATCCCCATGCCGACGAACAGGATGTGGGGCTTAAAGGCCGTGATCCGATCCAGGACGGCGGCGTTCTCGGACGAACCGGGCCGGGCGTCGAAGAATCCGTGGTGGATCGCGATGTCGGCGTCCGGATAGCGGAGCTTCAGACGGCGGGCCGCCTCGTCGCCGACGCCGGGCGCGCCGCCGACGGATAGGACCCGCCAGCCCTGACGGTTCGCCACGCTCCAGAAATGGCCGCGCCAGTCCAGATAGGTGCAGCGGTGAAAGCCCCGACTGTGCAGGCCCAGGGCGCGCGAGAAGGCCAGCAGCGGCGTCGAATCGACCTCGATCAGATCGGCCCTATCGTAGAAGGCGCCGAGTTCAGGCCGCTTCTGCATCAGATACAGGCTGTGCAGATTGTGATTGGCGATGAGACTTTTTTCGCCCTGTTGCACCGCCTGCTGAATGTGGTGCAGCACCTCTTCCGGCTTCACCAGATCCATCGGTTGCCCCAGGATCGTGACCCGCTCGCGGGCGCGGCGTTTCTGGCGGAACGGCGCGCGCGGCCGGGCGCGACGCTCTGTGGCGAAGCGCTCCGGCGCAGAGGGGCTGAAAGACGGGTCCGCCATGCGGCGCTTCTAGGCGAGCTGGCCTCAAGACGGGGTTAGAAAACAGGCTTAGCGCCCATTAAGTCGCCACCGAACGCGGATCGAAAACGAAGTGCGGCCAGGCTTGCCGCGCTGCGTGCGCAAGAAATCTCGCAAAGGCGAAAAATCCTTGTTGACCCCGCCCGGAGCCTCCCTTAGAGGTCCGCGCCTTCCCGATGGAAACGCCGCAAGGCGCTGCCGACGGGGCCCAGATGGCGGAATTGGTAGACGCGCTGGCTTCAGGTGCCAGTGGCTTAACGGCCGTGGAGGTTCGAGTCCTCTTCTGGGCACCATCTTTCAGAAAGCGTCGCACCGAACGGTGCGGCGCTTTCTTTGTTTTGGCCTATCGGAATGCGCGCGGCGCATTCCTGCTTGAGGCCGTTTCGTGAATAAGCTTGCCCGTTTCGCGCGCCGTGTTCGCCGTGTAAGAGCCTGAGCATGACCGTTTACCTGCATGAGGGCGACCTGCCCGACGATCTGGACCTGGGGTCCGAGGTCGCCATCGATTCCGAGACGATGGGTCTGCGTTTTCGCCGCGATCCGCTGTGCGTGGTGCAGCTGTCGTCGGGCGACGGAAACGCCCATGTCGTGCGGCTGAACCGGCCCGCCTACGACTGTCCGAACCTGAAGCGGGTGCTGACCGATCCGGCGGTGACCAAGATCTTCCATTTCGGCCGGTTCGACATCGGCATGTTCCTGCTGCACCTCGGCGTCGAGACGCGGCCGGTCTATTGCACCAAGATCGCCTCCAAGCTGGCGCGCACCTACACTGACCGGCACGGGCTGAAGGACGTGGTGCGCGAGACGGTGGGTGTGGACCTGTCCAAGGCGCAGCAGTCCTCGGACTGGGGCGCCGAGACGCTGAGCCAGGCGCAGCTGGACTATGCGGCGTCGGACGTTCTTTACCTGCATGCGGCCAAGGCCAAGCTGGATATGATGCTGGCGCGCGAAGGGCGAACCGATTTGGCTGCCGAATGTTTCGACTTCCTGCCGACGCGGTCGGCGCTCGACCTGGCCGGCTGGGACGAGACCGACATCTTCGCCCACAGCTGAGGCGCGCTTGACCGAACACGGCGAACAGTCCCGCATCGAGGCCGACGAGGCCAGGGTCGCCCTGGCCGGCGCGCGCTGGCGTGCACGCTCGCGGCGGGTGAAGCTGTATCGCCGCGTTCTGCCGATCGTCATTCTGGTGCTGGCGGGCGGCGCCCTGACCTGGACCGTGTTCCGCACCGTTATGTCGGGGGTGGAGCGCAAGGCCAGCCAGAGCCAGGAAGTCCGCCTGGACGCCCCCCTGTTCCACGGTCAGGACGCGCAAGGCCGCGCCTTCACCGTCGGCGCGCAGGGCGCGGTGCGCGACCCCAATACCGGCAAGTTCAAACTGATCGGCCCGGCGCTGAAGCTGAACCTGGGCGGGCGCAAGGTCACCGAACTGACCGCCGACGGCGGCATCTATGACGAGCAGGCCAAGACGGTGACGATCGGTCCGAACGTGCGCATTTCGGACGGCGGGACGGGCTTCGTCCTGACCACGCCCGAGGCGGTGGTCGACACCTCGACCGGAAACGTCACCGGTTCAAAGGGCGTTCAGGGTTCCGGCCCTATTGGAACCATCAACGCATCGTCCTATGCGATCTACGATCAGGGACAGCGCGTCGTGTTCGACGGCGCAGGCGACAACAAGGTGAAGGGCGTTCTGACGCCCAAGGGGTCAGGCGGATGATCGTGACGAAGATTTCGAAGACGCTGGCCGTCGTCGCGGCGGCGGCCGTCGTGGGCATGCCGGCCCTGGTGGATGCCCAGGCCCAGGCGACCAATCAGCCTGTCGCCTATGGCGCGGACTCGGTCGAATACGCGCCCAACCGCATCATCCTGCGCGGCCGGGCCGAGGCGACGCAGGGCGGCAATCGCTTTCGCGCCGACACCCTGACCCTGGTCAGCGGCGAGGGCGGCGATCTGCAACGCGCCGAGGCCAGCGGGACGGTCTATTTCGTGACGCCGGACCAGTCGATGCGCGGCGACCGCGCCGTCTATAATCTGGGCAATGGCGAGATCGTGGTGACGGGCAACGTCATCCTGACCCAGGGCAAGAACGTCCTGACCGGCTCGCGCCTGGTCTACAACATCAACACCGAGACCGCCCGCATGGACGGCGCGCCGCGCGGCGCCGCCGGAAGCCGCGTGCAGGGCGTCTTCTATCCCAACTCGAACTGAGGCCGTCTGGCCGTCACGGACCTGAGCATTTGGCGCGCAAGGAACTGTCAGCCCTGAACCTGGACGAGCGGCCGCAACCGGCCGCCGTGGCGCCCGCGCCTGCGGAAAAGGGCCTGCGGGTGATGAATCTGGCGCGGTCGTTCGGCCAGCGTCAGGTCGTGCGCGACGTGTCCCTGACGGTGCAGCGCGGCGAGGTCGCGGGCCTGCTGGGTCCCAACGGCGCCGGCAAGACCACCTGCTTCTACATGATCACCGGCCTGATCCCGCCGGACTCGGGCGCAATCTGGCTGGACGGCGAGAACATCACCGGCCAGCCGATGTATCAGCGCAGCCGCATGGGCCTGGGCTATCTGGCGCAGGAAGCCTCGATCTTTCGCGGCATGACGGTCGAGCAGAACGTCAAGGCGGTGGTCGAGCTGAACTATCCGCGCGACCAGATCCGCGCCGAGACCGACCGGCTGCTGAACGAGCTGCACATCGACCATCTGCGCCATGCGCGGGCGACGGCGCTGTCGGGCGGCGAGCGTCGGCGGGTGGAGATCGCGCGGGCGCTGGCCGGACGGCCGTCCTTCATGCTGCTGGACGAACCCTTCGCCGGCATCGATCCCCTGGCCATCGCCGACATCCGCACCGTGATCCGTTATCTGGCCAGCCAAGGCATTGGCGTGCTGATCACCGACCACAATGTGCGCGAGACCCTGGACATCACCGACCGGGTATCGATCATCTCGAACGGCGCGGTGCTGTTCGAAGGCACGTCCGACGAGGCGATCCACGACGCCGAAGTGCGCCGGGTGTATCTGGGCGAAAACTACATCTGATCTGCGGGTGTCGTCATCCTCCGGCGAGCGTAGCGAGACCGGGGGGCCAGCGGCGCGCGACAGCGCGAACCCGTCGCAGACTAGGATTTTCCAACATCGTGCGGCTGAAGCATCGCCTGCGGCGCCGCTGGGTCCCCCGGTCTGCGCCGCGAAGACGCGGCTTGCCGGAGGATGACGAAAGGGTCTGAGGCCGCGTTCGTCTCGCGTTAACCGGTTCGGCGACATTCTGTCCCAGCAAGTTCCGGGCCACTCGGCGGCCGGGCGGGAAGATTTCGGACGTGATTGGGCAAAGGTTAGAGGTCAGGCAGGGGCAGGGGCTGGTCATCACGCCCCAGCTGCAGCAGGCGATCAAGCTGCTGCAACTGTCGAACCTCGAGCTGGAGGACTTCGTCGAGGCCGAGCTGGAACGCAATCCGCTGCTGCAACGCGAGGAGCCGGAAAGCGAGACGCCCGAACCGGTCGAGCGCGTCGAGGCGGCTTCGGACAGCGAAATGTCCTTCGGCGACGGGGTCGCGGACGCAGCGGCGTCCTCGATGGACGCCGGTTCCGACGACGTCTATGGCGACGCGGCGCCCGGCGAGCGCACCAGCGACCGGATGACCGACGAGGCCCAGCCGGGGCTGTCGGACTGGTCCAGCGCCGGCAAGGGCGGCCAGATGTTCGAAGGCGAGGGCGAGCGGCCCGACGCGCACGAGCTGACCCTGTGGGAACATCTTCAGGCCCAGGCGTCGAGCGCGGGTCTGTCGCCGGCCGACCACGGGATCGCCCTGACCCTGATCGATGCGACGGACGAGGGCGGCTATCTGCGCGGAGAGCTGGCCGAGTTCGCCGATCGGCTGGGCGTGCCGCTGGAGCGGATCGAAGCGGTGCTGGGCGTCTGTCACGGCTTCGAGCCGACCGGGATCATGGCGCGGTCGGTGCCGGAATGCCTGAAGCTGCAGCTGATCGAGCGCAATCGGTTCGATCCGGCGATGGCGGCGCTGCTGGACAATCTGGACCTGCTGGCCAAGCGCGACCTGGCAGGCCTGCGCCGCGTCTGCGAGGTCGATGGCGAAGATTTGACCGACATGATCGCCGAACTGCGGGCGCTGACGCCGCGTCCGGGCGCAGGCTTCGGCGGCGAGCCGGCGCAGACGGTCGTGCCCGATGTGCATGTGCGGCCAGACCCCGCCGGCGGCTGGCGGGTCGAGCTGAACGCCGACACCCTGCCGCGCCTGTTGGTCGACAAACGCTATCACGGCCTGGTCCAGGCCGGCGCGCGCTCGGATACCGAAAAGACCTTCGTCGCCGACTGCGCCGCCCAGGCCAACTGGCTGGTCAAGTCGCTGGATCAGCGGGCCAAAACCATTCTGAAGGTCTCATCCGAGATCGTGCGCCAGCAGGACGCCTTCCTGGCCTTCGGCGTCGAGTTTCTGAGGCCGCTCAATCTGAAGACCGTCGCCGACGCCATCGGCATGCACGAATCGACCGTCAGCCGCGTCACCTCGAACAAATATATCGCCACGCCGCGGGGCGTGTTCGAGCTGAAATTCTTCTTCACCGCCGCCATTCAGTCGGTGGACGGCGCCTCAACCCATTCGGCCGAAGCCGTCCGTCACAAGATCAAATCCATGATCGACGGCGAGGGGCTGGAGGGCGACGTTTTGTCCGACGACCGGATCGTGGAAATCCTGAAGGAAACGGGCATCGATATCGCCCGCCGCACCGTGGCCAAATATCGGGAAGCCTTGAGGATTCCGTCCTCGGTCGAACGTCGCCGGATGATGAAGACGGGCTGAAATCCACAGCCAAGCGTGACCACAAATCGGTGATCTGGATTGACACCAAATCGGGTCGGGCGCGTTCTATCGGCATGCAAGTCCAAGTCAGCGGCAAGCAAGTGGATGTCGGCGAAGCGTTAGGCTCGCGCATCTCCCAGGAACTCGAAGACGGGGTCGGAAAATACTTCGCCCGAGGCGGTGAAGACGCCGAGGTCGTGGTGTCCAAGGACGGCCACAACTTCAAGGTGGACTGTTGGGTCCGCCTCGCGTCGGGCCAGACCCTGGTGACGACCGGCATGGGCGGCGACGCCCACTCGGCCTTCACCGAGGCGCTGGATCGGCTCGAAAAGCGGGTTCGTCGCTACAAGCGCCGGCTCAAGGATCACCACATCGGACCCAAGGGTCTGTCGCCCGAGAAGACCGAAAACGCCGCCCGCGAAGTCGCACGCAGCATCGTGCTGCGTGACCCCGACAGCGTGGAAGACGATGTCTTCGGCGACGCGAGCGAGAACGACGGCCCGCCGCCGGTGGGCATGGTCATCGCCGAAACCGAGCACGAAATCCGCACCATCACGGTCGGACGGGCCGTGCTGGAGCTGGATATGACGGGCTATCCGGTCGTGCTGTTCCGCAATGCGGCGCACGGCGGTCTGGCGGTCGTCTATCGTCGCCCGGACGGCAATGTCGGATGGATCGATCCCGAACGGACGGCCAAGACCAACGGTTCGGTGAACTAAGCCTCAGTTTGACTTCGGCGCGGTTGTCTCTAAACGGGCGGCCGCGCCGTTGTCTGCTGCGTGTATCGAGGTTGTGTAATGGACATCGGTGATCTGCTCGCGCCCAAGGGCGTGGTGCTGCGCAGCGGCGCGTCGTCCAAGCGACAGGCGTTGCACGCGCTGGCCGAGGCGGCATCGCATGCGCTGGGCCTCGACGAAGCCCGTATCTTCGACGCCTTGATGGAACGCGAGACGCTGGGATCGACCGGGCTAGGATCCGGGGTCGCAGTGCCGCACGCGCGTCTCACCGAGGTCGAGAAGGTGACGGCGGTGTTCGTGCGCCTGGATACGCCTGTCGCCTATGACGCGGTGGACGACCGGCCGGTCGATCTGATCGTCGGCCTGTTCGCACCGCCCAAGGCGGGCGCCGAGCATCTGCGCGCATTGGCCGCGGTGTCGCGCGCGCTGCGGTCGCCCGAACTGCGGGAGCAACTGAGACAGGCGCGCACGACCGATGCGATCCGGGCCCTGTTCGTCAAGGACGCCACGGCCGCGACAGCGGCCTGAACTTCGGCGTGAACGGCGGCGCCTGCGCGCCGCCATGCATCAGATCAGTGAACGGAAACCGGCTCCAGCTCGTGTGCTACGGCGGCGGCGAAGGCGGTGTCGCGGTCGATCATGACCGCCAGACGCTCGCCGTCGGCGCTGTGGACGGCATAGAGCATCTGGCCGGGGTTCAGATCCACGTCCTTAATCTCGACCGCCTCTTCAAGCAGGTCCGAGGCCTTGATCTCGCGCACATACACCAGGTCGGGGGCGCCCAGTCCGGCAAAGTCTTCCTTAGTCATCGTCATCGGCGTCATTAGGACCGCCTCCTTCAGTTTTGACAACGCCCGGATCGCCGGGCGGTTCGAATGGTCGTGGTTTTCAGCCGGTCGTGATTGGAATACGTCGCACCTGGCGCTCCGCCTCGGGCCGGATCAGATCGACGTGGAGCAGGCCATGCTGCAGCCGGGCGCCCTCGACCTCCAGCCCGTCGGCCAGGACGAAGTTGCGGACGAAGCCGCGCGCCGCGATGCCGCGATGCAAAAAGGCCTGTTCGCCCCTGCCCGCATCGTCGCGCTTGCCGGCGATGGTCAGCTGGCGGCCGTCCAGGGTAATGGCCAGTTCGTCGGGCGCGAACCCGGCGACGGCCAGGCTGATGCGGACGCCCGCATCGCCGATCTGTTCGACATTGTAGGGCGGATAGGTTTCGGCCGCGGCCTTGGCGGCTCGGTCGATCAGGGCGCGGGTGTGGTCGAAGCCCAGCAGAAAGGGGCTGTCGAACAGGAGGGTGCGCGTCGTCGTCATCTGGGGTCCTTGCATCAGCGACCGAGCGGTCGGTCTCCCGCAATCGGCAAGACCGTCCGTCACAGATGAAGATGGGGGCTGGCGAGGGCGGGATCAACCGGCAGCGCCTGTGGGGTCAGTGGATGGCCTCGCCGTGCTGGGTATAGTCCAGCCCCTCGACCTCTTCGTCCTTGGTGACGCGCAGGCCCGTGGTGAACTTGCAGATCATCAGGACGACGAAGGTGCCCGCCGCGCTCCAGGCCATGACGCCGACCAGGCCGACAGCCTGTTTCCACACGGTCGCCCCCTCCGACAGGGCGTTGACGGTCGTGGTGGCGAAGACGCCGGTCAGCAGGGCGCCGACGATGCCGCCGACGCCGTGAACCCCGAAGGCATCCAGGCTGTCGTCGTATTTCAGCGCGTGCTTCAGCCAGACCGCGCCCGCATAGCAGGCCGGGCCGCCGATCAGGCCGATGAAGAAGGCGCCCTTGGGATCGACGAAACCGGCGGCGGGGGTGATGGCGACCAGACCGCCGACGACGCCCGACAGCAGGCCCAGCAGGGTCGGGCGCTTGCGATCGAACCATTCGAGGGTCATCCAGCCCAGAGCCGCTGCCGCAGCGGCCAGGATGGTGTTGAAGGCGGCGGTGGCGGCCAGCGCATCCGCCGCTCCCGCCGACCCCGCGTTGAAGCCCAGCCAGCCGACCACCAGCAGGCCGGTGCCGATGGCGCTATAGACCAGGTTGGCGGGGGCCATGTTGTCGCGCCCGAAGCCGTGACGCGGCCCCAGCACCAGGGCGCAGACCAGGCCTGCGATCCCGGCGTTGACGTGGACGACCGCGCCGCCCGCGAAGTCGAGCACGCCCAGCCCGCCCAGCCAGCCGCCGCCCCACACCTGATGGCAGATCGGCGCATAGACGATCAGGTGCCACAGGGCGAAGAACAGCAGGCTGGCCGAGAACTTCATCCGCTCGACGAAGGCGCCCGCGATCAGGGCCGGGGTAATGATGGCGAACGTCATCTGGAAGGCGACGAACAGCAGTTCGGGCAGGCCGGGCAGCAGGCTGTGGGCCGTCCGAGCGGTGACGCCGTTCAGGAAGGCCGCCTGCACGCCGCCGATGAAGCCGTTAACCGCCTCCGGCCCCTTGCCGAAGGAAAGGCTGTAGCCGACCAGGAACCACAGGACCGAGACGATGGCGAAGGCGGCCGCCGACTGGGCCACGACGCTGATGATGTTCTTCTTCCTGACCATGCCGCCGTAGAACAGGGCCAGGCCCGGCAGGGTCATCAGCAGCACCAGCGCTGTCGAGGTCAGGATCCAGGCCGTCGCCGCCGTGTCGATGACCAGCGGCGCCTGATGCGCCAGCAGGGCCGGGTCTGCCAGGGTTGGGGCCGCCAGGGCCGGTGAGGCCAAGGCCGCCGCCCCGGCGACGAGCGTGACGGCGAGGGCGGCGGATCGGGTCATGGCGGCTTTCTAGGGCAGGCGGTTCGGTGTCAGGCGGAGGTCTTCAGGCGTTCCGTGCGGGCGACGATGTCGGTCAGGGGCACGATGCGGACGAAGCGGTTCAGGCTGTTGTCCCAATCCGCCAGCAGACGCCGCGCCAGGGGCGAGGCGGTCGCCGCCAGATGCGCCTCGATCAGCGCACGCAGCCGGTCGGCCGCATCCGCGTCGATGTCGGCGACACCCGCCAGATCGCCGTTCAGAGCCCGCTCGGCATGGCCCGGCTGGTCCAGCACGAACAGCTCGCCGCCGCTCATGCCCGCCGCCAGGTTCCAGCCGACCGAGCCCAGGACGACCACGCGCCCGCCGGTCATATATTCGCAGCCGTGCGCGCCCAGGCCCTCGACCACGGCTTCGGCGCCGGAGTTCCTGACCGCGAACCGCTCGCCCGCCGCGCCGGCGACGAACAAGCGGCCGGAGGTCGCGCCATACAGGGTGGTGTTGCCGCAGATCAGCTGATCCTCGCGCCATTCCGGCGTGCGGATCGAGATTTCGGCGCCCGACAGCCCCTTGCCGACATAGTCGTTGGCCTCGCCGGTCAGATGCAGTTCCAGACCCTTGGCCGCAAAGGCGCCGAAGCTCTGGCCCGCGATGCCTTCCAGCCGCAGCTTCAGGCGGCCCGCCGGACCGTGCGCGCCGAAGCGGCGCACGATGGCCGAGGACAGGGCCGCGCCAACCGTGCGCTGGGTGTTGTTCAGCGGATAGGACAGTTCCAGCGTCTGGCCGCGATCCAGGAAGCGCACGGCGTCCTTCAGCACGGCGGCGTCCAGGCTGTCGGCGATGGGCTTGCGGGTCGTCTTGTCGGCCCATTTGCCGGCCGCTCCCTCGTCCACCTGAACCAGCAGCGGGTTCAGGTCCAGGTCGTCCAGGTGCGAGCCGCCGCGACGGACCTGACGCAGCAGGTCGGTGCGGCCGATGATCTCGTCCATCGTGCGCGCGCCGATGGAGGCCAGGATCTCGCGCGTCTCCTCGGCGATGAAGGTGAACAGGTTCACGACCTTGTCGGGCGTGCCGGTGAACTTCTCGCGCAGCCGCTCATCCTGGGAGCAGACGCCGACGGGACAGGTGTTGGAATGGCACTGGCGCACCATCAGGCAGCCCATGGCGATCAGGGCGGCGGTGCCGACGCCGTATTCCTCGGCGCCCAGCATGGCGGCGATGACCACGTCGCGGCCGGTGCGGACGCCGCCGTCTGTCCTCAGCGTGACCGAGCCGCGCAGATTGTTCAGCGTCAGCACCTGATGGGCCTCGGCCAGGCCGATCTCCCACGGCAGGCCGGCGTGCTTGATCGAGGTCTGGGGCGAGGCGCCGGTGCCGCCGTTGTGGCCGGCGATCAGGATGGCGTCGGCGTTGGCCTTAGCCACGCCCGAGGCGATGGCGCCGATGCCCGAGGCGGACACCAGTTTCACCGTCACCCGCGCATCGGGATTGATGGCCTTCAGGTCGTAGATGAGCTGAGCCAGATCCTCGATCGAATAGATGTCGTGGTGCGGGGGCGGACTGATCAGGGTCGTGCCGGGCACGGCGTGGCGCATCCGGGCGATGAACTCGGTGACCTTGAAGCCGGGCAGCTGTCCGCCCTCGCCGGGCTTGGCGCCCTGGGCCACCTTGATCTCGATCTCGCGACACTGGTTCAGATATTCGGCCGTGACGCCGAACCGGCCCGAGGCCACCTGTTTCACCGCCGAGTTGGCGTCGTCGCCATTAGGACGCGGGTGATAGCGTTCGGGATCCTCGCCGCCCTCGCCCGAGACCGAGCGGGCGCCGATGCGGTTCATGGCGATGTTCAGCGTCTCGTGCGCCTCTGGCCCCAGGGCGCCCAGCGACATGGCCTGGGTCAGGAAGCGGCGGCGGATGTCCGACACGCTCTCGACCTGGTCCAGCGGAATGGGCGCGCCTTCGCGGAAGTCTAGGAGGTCGCGCAGGGACAGGTCGGCCTGGGCGCGGACGACCTCGGAGAACTGCTTGAAGCGGCGATAGTCGCCGCGATTGCAGGCGTCCTGCAGCAGGTGGATGGTCTTAGCCTCGTGGGCGTGGGCCTCGCCGCCCGAACGGATCTTGAAGAAGCCGCCGATGGCCGGAGAAGGGACAGCCTCGCCCCAGGCGATCCGGTGCCGCTTCATCGCCGCCTGCTCCAGACCGGCCAGGCCGATGCCGGAGATGCGCGACGGGGCGCCGGGGAAGAACTCGGCGGTCAGCGCCCGAGACAGGCCCAACACCTCGAACTCGCAGCCGCCGCGATAGGCGGAGATGACGCTGATCCCCTTGCGGGCCAGGGTCTTCAGCAGCCCCGCCTCGATGCCGGCCTTGTAGTTCAGACAGGCGTCGCGCAGCGTCAGGCCGGGATACAGGCCCCGATCCAGACGCTCCTGGAACAGGTCCTGGGCCAGCCAGGCGTTGACGGTGGTGGCGCCGACCCCGACCAGGACGGCGAACCCGTGTGGGTCCAGCGTCTCGGCGGTGCGAACCACGATCGAGCAGTAGGAGCGCAGGCCTGCCTTGGTCAGGCGGCCGTGGACCCCGGCGGTGGCCAGGATCATCGGCGCGGCAAGACGATCCGCCGACCCGGCCTGGTCGGTCAGCACGATCAGGGCGGCGCCGTCGCGGGCGGCGGCCTCGGCCTCGTCCATGATGCGGTCCAGCGCGGCGCGAAGACCGGCGCCGAGGCGGGCGTCGTCGGACGGCAGGGCGTAGCTGCAGTCGATGACCACGGTCGAACCGGCGCCGACCGTGTCGATCATCCGTTCGTACATGCCGTTGGTCAGGACGGGGCTGTCCAGCACGAAGACGTCGGTCTGGGCCTCTTCCTCAGCCAGGATGTTGCCCAGGTTCTTGAACCGGGTCTTCAGGCTCATGGCGCCCGCTTCGCGCAGCGGGTCGATGGGCGGGTTCGTGACCTGGCTGAAGTTCTGGCGGAAGTAATGCGACAGCGGCCGGGGCAGGGCCGACAGCACCGCGGGCGGAGCGTCGTCGCCCATGGAGCCGACCGCCTCCTTGCCGTCGCGGACCAAGGCGTCCAGCAGCAGGTCCAGGTCCTCGCGGCTGTAGCCGGCGGCGATCTGGCGGCGGGTCAGGGCCTCGCCCGAGGCCGAGCGCGGCTCGGGTCCGGGGCCGATGATGGGCTCCAGATCGACCATGTTATCCAGCCACGCCTCGTAGGGGTGGGCGGCGGCTAGGGCGTCGACGGCCTCGTGCTCGTCATAGACCCGGCCGTGCTTCATATCGACGGCGATCAGCTTGCCGGGACCGATGTGAAGGCGGCGCTTCACCCGGCTCTCGGGAATGGGCACCAGACCGGCCTCGGAGCCCGCCATCAGCAGGCCGTCGACCGTCTCGACGGCGCGCAGGGGACGCAGGCCGTTGCGGTCCTTGCCCGCCACGATCCAGCGGCCGTCCGCGGCGCAGATGGCGGCCGGGCCGTCCCAAGGCTCCATCACCGCATTGCAATAGGCGTAGAAGGCCCGGTGTTCGGCGGGCATGACCACGTCGTCCTTGGCCCAGGCCTCGGGGATCAGCAGGGCCTTGGCCATCGGCGCGGGGCGACCGGCGTGGACCAGCACCTCCATGACATTATCCAGGGCGGCGGAGTCCGATCCGCCCGGCTGGACCACCGGCTTGACCTCGCCGTCGCGGTCGCCGAAGGCGCCGGCCGCCATGCGGATCTCGTGCGACTTCATCCAGTTCAGATTGCCCTTCAGCGTGTTGATCTCGCCGTTGTGGGCCATCATGCGGAAGGGTTGGGCCAGCTTCCATTCCGGGAAGGTGTTGGTCGAATAGCGCTGGTGGAAGACCGCATAGGCCGAGACGAAGCGTGGGTCCTCCAGATCGGGATACAGGTCGCCCAGCAGTTCGGCCCGCACCATGCCCTTGTAGGCGATCGAGCGCGCGGACAGGGTGCAGATATAGACGCCGGCCAGGTTCTCGGTCTTGACCGTCTTCTCGATACGGCGGCGGCACAGATACAGTTCGCGTTCGAGCGCCTCGCCGTCCAGCGGTTGGCCCGCGTCGTCCAGCGGCGGGGCCAGCATGATCTGTTCGATCTCGGGCCGGGTCGCGCCGGCCTTGGTCCCGACGACCGACAGGTCGATGGGCGTCTGGCGCCAGCCATAGATCCAGAAGCCGGCGCGCAGGGCCTCGGTCTCGACGATGGCGCGGGCGCGGTCCTGTGCGCCCAGGTCGGTGCGCGGCAGGAAGACCTGGCCGACGCAGATGGGCCCAGGACGCAGGGACTGGCCGATGGAGGCCACCTGTTCGGCGAAGAAGCCTTGGGGCAACTCCGCCATGATGCCGGCGCCGTCGCCCGACAGGCCGTCGGGATCGACCGCGCCGCGGTGGGCCACGGCCTTCAGGCTGCGGATCGCATATTCGACCACGTCACGGCGGGGGGTGCCGTCGATGGAACAGACCAGGCCGACACCGCAGGCGTCGCGTTCCGAGCTGCGGTCATAGGCGTTTCCGGCTTCCATCCGGTCGCGGGTGTCGTTGTACTTGTCTAACCAGGTCATGCCGCGACCTCCTCGGTGCGGGTCTTGAAGTAGCGGTCGATCTCAGCGGCGGCGTCCTGGCCTTCGCGCACGGCCCAGACGACCAGCGAGGCGCCGCGCACCGCGTCCCCGGCGGCGAAGACGCCGGGCAGGCTGGTGGCGAAACTGACCGAGCCCACCTTGATCGTGCCGTCATCACGCAGGCGCAGGTTCGGCTCATGCGCCGCGAACGGCTCGGGCGAGAAGCCCAGGGCCTCGATGACGAGGTCGGCCGGCACGTCGAAGTCGGCGCCGGGCACCGGCACGATGTCGCGACGCTGGCCGGGCAGGCCCTCCGTCAACTGCATGCGCGCGGCGCGCACGCCCGTGACCTGATCGCCTTGCGACAGCAGAGCCTTGGGCGCAGCCAGCCATTCGAAGACGACGCCTTCTTCCTCGGCGTTGACGACTTCGCGGGCCGAGCCCGGCATGTTCTCTCGGTCGCGACGATACAGGCAGGTGACGCTGGCTGCGCCTTGCCGGACGGCGGTGCGAACGCAGTCCATCGCGGTGTCGCCGCCGCCGATGACGACGACCCGCTTGCCGCGCGCCTCGTGCCAGCCGTCCTGTTCGGCGTCGCCAAGGTCGCGACGGTTCTGATGCGTCAGATAGGACAGGGCGGCGACGGTTGAATCCGGCCCGCGACCGGGCGCCGACAGGGTGCGGGGCTGATAGACGCCCATGGCCAGCAGGACGACGTCGTGGCGCTCGCGCAGCTCGGTCAGGGTCACGTCCTTGCCGACCTCGCAGCCCAGCACGAACTGGACGCCGCTGTCGATCAGCCGGTCCACGCGGCGCTGGACGACGTGCTTCTCCAGCTTGAAGCCGGGGATGCCGTAGATCAGCAGGCCGCCGGCGCGGTCGTGACGGTCATAGATCGTAACCTGATAGCCCTCGCAGCGCAGGCGGTCGGCGGCGGCCAGACCGGCCGGACCGGCGCCGACGATCCCGACCGTTTCGCCGCGTTCGGCCGCCGGGCGGATCGGCTCGACCCAGCCGTTGGCGAAGGCCTGGTCGCCCAGCCAAGCCTCGACCGAGCCGATGGTCACGGCGTCCCAGCCGGACTGGTTCAAGGTGCACGACCCTTCGCACAGTCGGTCCTGCGGGCAGATGCGGCCGCAGATTTCGGGCATGGTCGAGGTCAGGGACGCGACGCGCCAGGCCTCGCGCGGCTCGTTCTCGGCCGACAGGCGCAGCCAGTCGGGGATGTTGTTCTGAAGCGGGCAGGCGTTCTGGCAGAAGGGCACGCCGCAGTCGGTGCAGCGCGACGCCTGTTTTTCGGCCGTCTCCGTGGACGGCGGAATCGTGATCTCGCCGAAACCGCGCGCGCGCAGTTCGGCCGAGGCCTTGGACAGGCGGCGAGGTTCGACGACGAATGTCCCGCCTTGCTTCAGGGTCTTATGCATATCTCGCATATGCCGCAAACGAGGCGTTAGAGGCAAATATTATTGCAATGAGGCGTTCTCAGCGGACCAAAAAGAATAAATCATCCAATCGGGCGCGTTTCGTCGTCAAAAGTTGCTGATGATGGCCGTTTGCGCCGCAACAGGATTTTGTTCCAGGGGTGCGACAATAGGAACCGGCCCGGCCTCGGGGCGTTCAAAAGACGGATTTCAGCAGACAACAGAGAGTGCGCCCATGCCCCGATGGACAACCCCGACCGGCCTGGGGGGATGGCTGACGTTGCTGCTCGGGGTGCTGCTGGCCGTGATCGGTCTGGTGCTGACGGTCGGCGGCGTTCAGCTCGCGATGCTGGGCGGCTCTTGGTATTATCTCATTGCAGGCCTGGGGCTGATCGTCTCGGGCCTTCTGCTTGTCTGGCGCGACGTGCGCGGAGCCTGGCTCTATGGCGCGGTCTTCGTCGCCACGGTGATCTGGGCGCTGTGGGAGAAGGGCCTGAACGGCTGGGCCATGATCCCGCGCCTGGTCGGGCCGCTGGTCCTGATGTTCCTGGTGTTGGCGACGCTGCCGGTGCTGCGGTCGCGCGGCGGCGGCAAGACGGCGGGCCTCGGCGCGCTCGGGCTGGCGATCCTGACGGTCGTGTTCGGCCTGGTGGTCGGTCAGATCAATGCGCCCGGCATCGACAGCCCGGTGCCCGGCGCGCGCGGGCCGTTCGGCGATCCCGCCCTGATCAAGGCCGGCATGGACTGGCCCGCCTATGGCGGATCGGACGCCGCCCAACGTTATTCGCCGCTGAACCAGATCAACAAGACCAACGTCGGCCAGCTTGAGCGGGCCTGGACCTTCCGCACCGGCGACCTGCCCGGCGAACGGTTCGGCGCCGAGACCACGCCGCTGAAGATCGCCGACACCGTCTATCTCTGCTCGGGTCGCAACAAGATGTTCGCCCTGGACGCCAATACCGGCCGGCAGAAATGGGCTTATGATCCCAAGGTGGCGGACGAACAGATCCCCTACACCGCCGCCTGCCGGGGCGTGACCTATTACGCCGCGCCCAACGTCGATCAGGCCCAGCCCTGCGCGACCCGCATCATCGAGGGCACGCTGGACGGCCGCATTATCGCGGTCGATGCGCGCACCGGCGTGCCTTGCCCCGCCTTCGGAACCAACGGCGCCGTGAGCATCAAGGAAGGGATGGGCAATCCCTATCCCGGCATGGTGTCGATCACCTCGCCGCCCGTCGTCGTGCGCGGCGTCATCGTCACGGGCCACCAGGTGCTGGACGGCCAGAAACGCTGGAACGCCTCCGGCGTGATCCAGGGTTATGACGTCGTCACCGGTCAGCTGCGCTTCGCTTGGGACATGATGCGTCCCGACATCACCGCCGCCCCACCGGCCGGCCAGACCTATACGCCGGGCACGCCGAACATGTGGACGACGGCGACGGGCGACGAGGCTCTGGGCCTGGTCTATCTGCCGATGGGCAACTCGGCCGCCGACTACTATTCGTCGCTGCGCCGGCCGCAGGAGAACCAGTATTCCAGCGCCCTGGTCGCGCTGGACGTCACGACCGGCAAGCCGCGCTGGAGCTATCAGACCGTGCGTCGCGACGTCTGGGACTACGACCTGGGTTCGCAGGTGACGCTGGTCGACATGCCGACCGCAGGCGGCGTGACGCCGGCGGTGATCCTGCCGTCCAAGCGCGGCGAAATCTTTGTGCTGGATCGGCGCACGGGCCAGCCCCTGCACGGCGTTCAGGATCGTCCGGCCCCGCGCGGCGGCGTCGAACCGGCCCAGCGCGCGGCGACCCAGCCGTATTCGCTGTTCAACACCCTGGCCAAGCCCGATCTGCGCGAAGTCGATATGTGGGGCATGTCGCCGATCGATCAGATGATCTGCCGCATCCAGTTCAAGAAGGCGTCGTATCAGGGTCAGTTCACGCCCCCGACCGCCGACCGTCGCTTCATCGAATATCCGGGCTACAACGGCGGTTCGGACTGGGGCAGCGTGGCGCTGGATCCGCGTCGCGGCGTGATCATCGCCAACTATAACGACATGCCCAACTATAACCGTCTGGTGCCGCGCGCCGAGGCGAACAAGCGGGGCTGGTTCCCCCGCGACGACCCTCGCTATCAGGCCGAGACGAACGGCGAGGGCGCCAAGGCCGAGGGCGCGGGCGATCCGCAGATGGGCGTGCCCTATGCGATCGACGTCAACGCCGGCTGGCGGATGCCCTTCACCGGCCTGCTGTGTAAGGAGCCTCCGTACGGCGGCATCCGGGCCATCGACGTGCAAAGCGGCAAGACTCTGTGGGATCGTCCGTTCGGCACGGCGCGCAAGAACGGGCCGTTCGGCATCCCCTCGATGCTGCCGCTGGAAATCGGCACGCCGAACAACGGCGGCTCGGTGGTCACGGCGGGCGGTCTGATCTTCATCGCCGCCGCGACCGACGACCTGATCCGCGCCATCGATATCGAGACGGGCAAGACCGTCTGGTCCGATGTCCTGCCCGCCGGCGGGCAGGCGAACCCGATGATTTACGAGCAGAACGGGCGCCAGTATCTGGTGATCGTCGCCGCCGGCCATCACTTCATGGAAACGCCGGAGGGCGATTACGTGATCGCCTATGCTTTGCCCAAGGGCAAAGCATAGCCTTTTTCGCTGGGCCTATCGCGCTTCGCGCTACCTGAGGCCGAAAGGGCGTGAACGTTAGAGGTTGGCGCGGATAGCCTGCATCGTTCGCGCCAACCGCTCATCGTCGATGCGGCCAAGGCGAGTTGCGACAGCGGCGTCAATGGTGGCGATCTTGGCCGGACGGATGACGGACGGGGCGGGCAGGCCAGCTTCGGCATAGCTCTCGCCAAACGGCACGTCGTCCGCCCACGGTCGGTTGTCGGCGCTGGTGATCATCACGACCCACAACAGCCGGTCGCCATCGCCTACCTGCCCATCTGACACGACCAAGGCTGGGCGATGCTGGCGGGTGCTGCGATCGGTATAAGGGAAGGGGACGCGGACGACGTCGCCGCGCTCAAAGTCCGGCATAGGCCTTGCGGTCCGCGTCGCTGTCCCATTCGTCGAACGCAGCGAACGGATCTTCCGCCGGCGCCCGGCGGGCCTTGCTCAGAATCACTCGGTCGCCGTCCAGATCGTATTGCAGTTCATCGCCGTCCTGCAGGCTCAGCGCGGCGCGCACGGCCTGGGGGATGGTCGTCTGGGCCTTCGATGTCAGGCGGCTTTTGATCATGGCTTTACGGTAAGGAATTTCCTTACCGGCGGCAAGTGAGGCTTCAGGGCCTAATCTGCCCTTGGCCGCGAACGACATATTTGTAGGTGGTGAGTTGCTCCGCCCCCACCGGCCCCCGCGCGTGCAGGCGGTTGGTGGAGATGCCGATTTCGCCGCCGAAGCCGAACTCGCCGCCGTCGGCGAACTGGGTCGAGGCGTTGATCAGGACGATGGCGCTGTCGACCTTCGACGCGAACCTTTCGGCGGCCTCGGCGTCGGTGGTGACGATGGCCTCGGTGTGGCCCGAGCCGTAGCGGGCGATGTGATCGGTGGCGGCCTCCAGATCGTCGACGATGCGGACGGCGAGGATCGGGGCCAGATATTCGGTGGTCCAGTCGGCCTCGGTCGCGGGCATCATGGCGGGGACCAGGGCGCGGGCGTCGGCGTCGCCGCGCAGTTCGCAGCCGGCGGCGATCAGGTCGGCGGCGACGGGGGGCAGCAGGCGCTGGGCCGCGGCCCGATCCACCAGCAGGGTTTCGGTCGCGCCGCAGACCGAAACGCGGCGCATCTTGGCGTTCAGGACGATGGCGCGGGCGGCGTTGAGGTCGGCGGCCTCATGCAAATAGGTGTGGTTCAGGCCCTCCAGGTGGCTGAGCACCGCCGTCCGCGCCTCGGCCTGGACGCGGGCGACCAGGCTCTTGCCGCCGCGCGGGACGATGACGTCGATGGCGCCGTTCAGCCCGGTCAGCATCAGGCCGACCGCCTCACGGTCGGGCGTGTCGACCAGCTGCACCGCATCAGCGGGCAAGCCGGCCTCGGCGAGGGCTTCCGCGATCAGGGCGGCGATGGCCAGAGAGGACTGAAGGCAGTCGGAGCCGCAGCGCAGGATGGCCGCATTGCCTGAGCGAATGCAAAGGGCGGCGGCGTCGGCGGTAACGTTGGGGCGGCTCTCGTAAATGACGCCCAGCACGCCGATGGGGGTGCGGACGCGGGCGATGTCCAGGCCGTTGGCGGGGGTCCAGCGTTCGGTCTCGACGCCCAGCGGATCGGGCACGGCGGCGATGGTCGCGACCGCCTCGGCCATGCCGGCGATGCGGGCGGTGCTCAGCGACAGCCGGTCGATCAGGGCCTCGGTCATGCCGTTCATGCGGGCGGCCTCCACATCGCGGGAGTTGGCGGCGAGCAGGGCGGGCTCGGCGGCCTTCAGCCTTGCGGACAGGATTTCCAGCGCGCGGGTGCGGGCGGCGGCCGGGGCGTCGCGCAAGAGCATGGCTGCGGCGCGGGCGCGCTGGCCCAGGTCGAGCATTCGGGTCTTGAGGTCGGTCATCGGTCGTCCAGCACCATGTCGTCGCGGTGGATCAGGACCGAGGCCCCGCGATAGCCCAGCAGGGTCTCGATCTCGTCCGAGCGGCGGCCGCGAAGGCGCGCAGCGTCGTCGGCGGCGTAGGCGGCCAGACCCACGCCGACGGCGCGACCGGCGGGGTCGATCAGGCGCACGCAGTCGCCCTTTTCGAAGCCGCCGGACACGCCCGTCACCCCGGCCGGCAGCAGGCTCTTGCCCGCCTTCAGCGCCGTGACGGCGCCGGCGTCCAGCGTCAGGAACCCCGTCGGCGACAGGCTGCCGGCGATCCACTGCTTATAGGCGGCCATCGGCCCGTCCGGGGCGGCGATCAGGGTGGCGCGCGCGCCGTCGCGGATGCCGCTGAGCGGCGATAGGGTCTGGCCCGAGGCGATGATGGTGGCGCAACCGGCCGAGCGGGCGATCTGGGCCGCCGCCAGCTTGGTCGCCATGCCGCCTGTTCCGACGCCGGCCTCGGCGTTGGCGCCGCCGCCCATGGCCAGGATGTCGGGGCTCAGCGTTTCGATCAGGGGCAGATGGGCGGCGGTCCGATCGCGGCGCGGATCGGCGGTATAGAGGCCGTCCACGTCCGACAGCAGGATCAGCAGATCCGCCCGCGCCAGCTGGGCCGTGCGCGCCGCCAGCCGGTCGTTGTCGCCGTAACGGATTTCCTCGGTCGCCACCGTGTCGTTCTCGTTGACGATGGGGATGACGCCGTGGGTCAACAGGGCCTCGACGGTCGCTCGGGCGTTCAGCCACCGCCGGCGGCGTTCGGTGTCGTCGCGCGTCAGCAGAACCTGGCCCGCGATCAGACCGTGCGGGTCCAGCGCCCCGGACCAGGCCGCCATCAGCAGCGACTGTCCGACCGAGGCCGCCGCCTGCTTGTCCTCCAGCCGTGCGCCCAGCGCGGGCAACCGGCCCCGGCCGAGGGCGATCGAGCCGGACGAGACGACGATGACTTCGCGCCCCTCGGCCTTCAGCGCCGCCAGGTCCGAAGCGACGGCGGCCAGCCAGTCGCGCGTCGGCTGACGCGTGGCCGCGTCGATCAGCAGGGAGGATCCGATCTTGACCACGACCCGCCGGGCGGCGCCCAGCGCCGACGCAGCGTTCGGGCCGACGGGGAGGGCGGCGCGCTGGGACATGAAGCTTTCTGTAACGCCACGGTTCGGGCTTGTCTCTTGCCGCGTCGCGCCGCAATGCAGACGGATGATGGAATCGCTTTCCCCCATCGCCGCAGGCGGTCTGGGCAGTCTGGCGGCGGGCATGATGACGGCGGTGGGCGCCGTGCCGCTGCTGTTCTTCCGCAAGGCGGGGGTGCAGACCCAGAGCGCCCTGCTGGGTTTCGCCGCCGGGGTCATGCTGGCGGCCTCCTTCTTCTCGCTGATCATTCCCGGCGTCGACGTGTTGCAGGCGGGCGGGGCCAGTCAGGCGGCGGCGGCCGGCGTCATGGGGGCGGCGGTGTTGATCGGGGCGACGGTGATCGGCCTGATGAACCGGTTCGCGCCAGTGGACATGCTGGCCATCGGACCGGCGGGTTCGCGCGACCTGTCGCGGCGCATCTGGCTGTTCATCATCGCCATCACCCTGCACAACTTCCCCGAGGGCGCGGCCGTGGGCGTCAGCTTCGGCGGCGGCGACATGCATCAAGGGCTGTCCACGGCGCTCGGCATCGGCATCCAGAACATGCCGGAGGGTCTGGCGGTGTCTGCGGCGATGGCGACCCTGGGATACGGTCGCTGGCCGGCGTTTGCGGCGGCGCTGGCCTCAGGCCTGGTCGAGCCGGTCGGGGGTCTGATCGGCGCCAGCGTGGTCGATCTCTTGCCCGGCGCCCTGCCGTGGGGGCTGGGCCTGGCGGCCGGAGCCATGATCTATGTCGTCACCGCCGAGATCATTCCCGAGACCCGCGAGAAGTCCAAGGGCGAGGGGTCAATGATCGGCCTGATGATCGGCCTGGTGGGAATGATGTTCCTGGATATCGCCCTGGGATGATGCGGGCGAAACGCGGCGTGACCGCGCAGCGGGGCGTTACATCGATTTACATGGCAGGCGGGGGTTGAAGCCGTCGGGGCCGAGAGGCTAGGCCTCTCGCTTCGCTGCTCGATTGTCCCCCGAAAGGAGCGCCAGCCTAAATGACGCGACCTCTCAAGCCTGCGGCTTCCCGTAGAAATTTCTTGTCTGGCCTGGGGCTTTTGGCCCTGATGGGCGCCGGAGTGTTCCCCATGCCTGTTTCCGCCCAAGCGTCCCGCACCGTCGCCCGCCACCGCCAGAAGATCGAGGATCTGATCGCGGCCATGACGGTCGAGGAGAAGGCGGGCCAGCTGAACTTGCTGGCAGATCCGTTCCGCTGGATGCCGACGGCGGTGAACCCGCTGGACGGCACGGGCGATCCCGCGCGCGTCACGGCCCTGATCCGCGAAGGCAAGGTCGGCAGCCTGTTCAACGGCATCGGCGCCGAGGCGGGCCGTCGCATCCAGCGCGTCGCGATGGAGGAAAGCCGGCTGAAGATCCCGCTGCTGTTCGCGGCGGACGTGATCCACGGCCTGTCGACCATCTTCCCGGTGCCTCTGGCCGAGGCGGCGGCCTTCGACACCGAACTGGCGCGGCGCACGGCGCGGGCGGCGGCGGTCGAGACGGCGGCGTCGGCCGTTCACCAGACCTACGCCCCCATGGTGGACGTGGCGCGCGACCAGCGCTGGGGCCGCAACGTCGAGGGCGCGGGCGAGGATGTTCTGCTGAACAACCTGCTGGCCGCCGCCCGCGTGCGCGGCTTCCAGGGCGAAAAAGGTCTGGACGACCGTGACGCGGTCCTGGCCACCGCCAAACACATGGCCGCCTATTCCGCCGCCGTCGGCGGGGTCGAATACAACACCACCGACATGAGCGAGCAGACGCTGCGCGGGGTCTTCCTGCCGCCGTTCAAGGCCTCGGTGGACGCCGGCGCCCTGTCGATCATGAGCGCCTTCAACGACGTCAACGGCGTGCCGGCCTCGGGCAGCCGCAAGCTGCTGACTGACATCCTGCGCGGCGAATGGGGCTTCGAGGGCTTCGTCGTCTCCGACTACACCTCCGAGCAGGAACTGGTGGCCCACGGCTTCGCCGAGGACGGCCGCGACGCCGCCCGCCTGGCCTTCAACGCCGGGGTCGATGTGTCGATGGTGTCGGGTCTGTATCTGGAACATCTGCCCAGCCTCGTCGCCTCGGGCGAGGTGTCGATGGCGCGTCTGGACGAGGCGGTGCGCCGCGTCCTGAACACCAAGGCGGCGCTGGGCCTGTTCGACGACCCCTATCGCGGCACCGATCCGGTGCGTGAAAAGGCGGTGGTCGGCTCGCGCGAGCACGTCGAGCTGTCGCGTGAGGCGGGCCGCAAGTCGGTCGTGCTGCTGAAAAACGATAACGGCCTGCTGCCGTTGAAGAAGAGCCAGAAGATCGCCCTGGTCGGCCCGTTCGCCGACGACGTGGACAATGTCTGGGGGCCGTGGACCATCTGGGGCGCGCCCGAGCGACGCGTGTCGCTGGAGGCCGGCTTCCGCGCGGCCATGAGCGATCCGCAGAACCTGACCGTCGCACGCGGTTCGGGCGTCGAGACGCCGCTGGACGGCGGGATCGAGCAGGCCGTCGCCGCCGCCCGCGACGCTGAGGTCATCGTCCTGGCCATCGGCGAAGCGACCAACATGTCGGGCGAGGCCCAGTCACGCACCGAGATCGTGGTGCCCGCGCCGCAGGTCGCCCTGGTCGACGCTATGGCGGCGCTGGGCAAGCCCATGGTCATCCTGCTGAGGAACGGCCGGGCTCTGGCGCTGGAAGGCAATGTGAAGAACGCCCAGGCCATCGTCGTGACCTGGTTCCTGGGCGAACAGCTGGGTCATGCCGTCGCCGACGTCCTGTTCGGCGATCACGGCCCGTCGGCGCGCCTGCCGGTCAGCTTCCCGCACAAGTCGGGCCAGCAGCCCTATTCCTACGACCGCAAGACCACCGGCCGCCCGGCCAATCCCGATCTGGCGAGCGAGGAATACAAGGCCCGCTATCGCGAGACGACGAATACGGCGCTGTATCCCTTCGGCTATGGCCTGACCTATGGCGCGATCAGCTATGGGCCGGTCGAGATGGAGAGCGACAAGCTGGCCTGGGCCGGCACGCTGGATCTGGCCGTGACCGTGACCAACACCGGGTCGCATCCGGCCGAGGAGCTGGTTCAGCTCTATATCCACGACCGGGTCGCCAGCCTGACCCAGCCGGGCCGATTGCTGAAGGACTTCAAGCGCGTGTCGCTGAAGCCGGGCCAGAGCACGAAGGTGACCTTCACCCTGAACGCTCGCCAACTGGGCTTCATCGGCGCGGACGAAACCTGGCGCATCGAGCCCGGTCTGTTCGACGTCTGGCTGGCGCCGCACGCCCAGGGCGGGGCCAAGGCGACGTTCCAGCTGATCGGTCCGGCGTCGATCACCGACGGGCGGTGACGCGCGCCACGTTGACGGGGCAGGCGGCAGGGCTTAACGACGCCGCCGTTTGCCTTCGGCCTTCGTATCGGCCGGATTCGATTTTAGGAGCGCGCCCATGACGACGAAGATTCTTCCGGGCGCCACCGGCGTTCTCGCGCTCGCGGACGGCACGATCCTGCAGGGCGTCGGCGTGGGCGCCGTCGGCTCGGCCCTGGGCGAGGTGGTCTTCAACACCGCCATGACCGGCTATCAGGAAATCCTGACTGATCCGTCGTACATGAGCCAGATCCTGGCCTTCACCTTCCCGCACGTCGGCAATGTGGGGACCAATGTCGAAGACATCGAGCAGATGGGCGGCGGGTCCGACACCTCGGCGCGCGGCGCCATCTTCCGCGACGTTCCGACCGATCCGGCCAATTATCGCTCGGACGCCAGTTTCGACGACTGGATGAAGCGGCGCGGCGTCGTGGGTCTGGCCGGGGTGGACACCCGCGCCCTGACCAAGATCATCCGCGACAAGGGCGCGCCACACGCCGTCATCGCCCACGACCCGGACGGAAACTTCGACCTGGAGGCCCTGGTCGCCCAGGCCAAGGGCTGGACCGGGCTGGTCGGTCTGGACCTGGCCAAGCCCGCCTCGACCCTGCAGGCGTTCGAATGGAACGAGGGTCTGTGGGACTGGCCGGAAGGTCATCCGAAGACCGAGGGCCGCAAGGACGTGGTCGTCATCGACTACGGCGTGAAGCGCAACATCCTGCGCGCCCTGGCCTCGACTGGCGCGCGCATCACCGTGGTCCCGGCGACGACGACGGCGGAAGAGGTTCTGGCCCGCAATCCCGACGGCGTGGTTCTGTCCAACGGTCCGGGCGATCCGGCTGCGACAGGCGAATACGCCGTGCCTGAAATCCAGAAGCTGGTCGCCAGCGGCAAGCCCTTGATGGGCATCTGCCTGGGCCACCAGATGCTGGCCCTGGCCCTGGGCGCCAGGACGGTGAAGATGGATCAGGGCCACCACGGCGCCAACCATCCGGTCAAGGATCTGACCACCGGCAAGGTCGAGATCGTGTCGATGAACCACGGTTTCACCGTCGATCGCGACAGCCTGCCCGACGCGGTGACCGAGACCCACGTCAGCCTGTTCGACGGCACCAACTGCGGCATCGCGGTCAAGGACAAGCCGATCTTCAGCGTCCAGCACCACCCTGAGGCCTCGCCCGGCCCGACCGACAGCCTGTATCTGTTCGACCGGTTCGCCGATCTGATGGGCGATCGCTGACGCCATGAAACAGGGGGCGGTTCGGTCGGACTATCTGGACTGGCTGGCCGAGGCGTTCGAGGTCGCTCGCCGGTTTACGCCCCTGCCGGACGGTGATGTCGTCGTCGGCTACGCCACCGGATACGACGCGGCCGATATCGCGCCCTTCGTCCTGTCGCTGCGGGCCGTGTTCGAGGGTCCTGTGGCTCTCGTCGTCGATGCTGAACCGGCCCTGCGCGCCTTTCTGGCCCAGCATCGGGTGACCGCCGTCGATGCGCCGGTCTGGCGCGGATGGGCGCCGCATCCGGTGATGCAGCGGTTCGTGGCCTTCGCTGGTTTGCTGGGCGAGCGGCCCGGCGCGGCCCTGGCCTGCGACGTGCGCGATGTGATCTTCCAGGCGCCGCCCTTCGATCCGGCGCCGAAGGAGCTTGAGGCCTATGTCGAGGCCGAGACGCCGCTGGCCGATCATGCCTTCAACATGAAGTATCTGCGCGCCCTGTTCGGGGAGGCCCAAGCGCGGCAGCTGGCCGACAAGGCCTGTCTGTGCGTCGGCACCCTCGTCGGGCCACGCGCGGAGGTCTCGCGGCTGTCGCGACTGATCCTGTCGCTGGCGGCGACGCCGCGGTCCGAGATCGGCGGGGCGTTCGGCGCCGATCAGGCGGCCTTCAACATGGCGATCCATCAGGGTCTGACGGCGATGACCGTTCGTCCCAACTACGGGCGCGTGGCGACCCTGGGCCTGACGCCCGGCGAGATGCTGAGGTTCGAGGGGGGCAAGGTCGTCAATCCGGACGCCAGCGTCAGCCCCATTGTCCATCAGCATGATCGCCATCCGCATCTTGAAGCGCCGGTCCATGCGCTGTGGGGTGGCGGGCTGGAGCTGCGTCGGCGGGTAAGGCCCAAGTCGGCGGGGCAGAAGTTCGAAAAGCTGAAAGCCTCGCTGCGCCGCCGGATGCCCGAACTGCGCTGAGCTGGCTGTGCCAGGCCCAGGCGCTGGCGACGATGGAGGACAGGTCCGACTGACGTGGCGCAAAGCCCAGGGCCTGGCGCGCCACGGTGATGTCCGACACAAGATGCGGCGGGTCGCCCGCGCGGCGCGCGCCTGCTGCGTCTGGCAGACGAAGGCCGCTGTGGGCCATGATCGTTTCCAGCACCTGCCGTACCGAATGGCCGCGACCGGCGCCCAGATTACAGGCGAAGAAACCGCGTCGATCGCCGAGCAACTGGGTCAGGGCGGCGAGATGGCCCTGGGCCAGGTCGCAGACGTGGACATAGTCGCGCACCGCCGTGCCATCGAGCGTCGGGTAGTCGGTCCCATGAACGGCGAAGTCGTCGATCTGGCCGCGTAGGGCCATCATGGCGCGCGGGATCAGATGGGTCTCAACCGGCCGATCTTCGCCGATCAGGCCTGACGCCGAGGCGCCGCCGGCGTTGAAATAACGCAGCGCGATCACATTCAGCCCGTGCGCGGCGCTGGCGTCCGACAGGATCTGCTCGCAGCCCAATTTGGAACGGCCATAGGGGGTGACGGGCGCCAGCGGCGTCGCCTCGGTGATCGGATCGTCGCCAGGATCGCCGTAGACGGCGCAGGTGCTGGAAAAGACCAGCCTGTTCACGCCCGCCGTTCGCATCCCGCCCAACAGGCCGAACAGACCGCCGACATTGTTGCGGTAGTAATCCAGCGGCGCGCGCACCGATTCCGGGACCACGGACGAGCCGGCGAAATGCATGACGGCGCAGATGTCGTGGGCGATCAGGGTGTGGCGCACCTTGTCCGCGTCCCAGACATCGCCCTCGACCAGCGGTCCCCAGCGCACGAACCGGCGACGGCCGGTCGACAGGTTGTCATAGGTGACGGGCCGATAGCCGGCGGCCGCCAGGGCCTCGCACACATGAGCGCCGATATAGCCCGCGCCGCCTGTGACCAGGATCGCCTTCGCAGATGTCAGCGCCGATCCGACTTCGCCCATTCGCACTTGTCGGATACCGAGGGTCGGTAAATCAACCCCAAATCACCATCGTGGGTATTCAGGCGTGTGAGACGACTATCAGGGGATCGGCGAGAAACTATGCTCTTCGCGCAGGGCGCTGGCTTTCCGGACGGCGATCGGCGCGGCATGCAGCCAGTAGTCGGCGTCTTCGAGACGCTGCTCCCTGCGGCGCTCCAGTCCACGCAGGCGGCGCAGGGCGGCGTTCTGGAGGAGGCGCGCATGCAGGGCGCGGGGCGACAGTTCGGCGATGGCGGGAGAGCCGGGGACGGCGACGGCGTCGGGGCCTTTGGGCTCCACCGCCGGACGGGCGATGGCGATAAACATGAGGATCTCGGTGCAGGAGGGAGAGGCGCTTCTGCGCCGGCTAACGAGGGGTTAACCACAGTCCCTGTGGATAGTTCCTGACTGCGTCCGAAAAAAGTCCATGAATCGAAAGGCTTACTGCCCGTTTCCGAACAAAATGGTTACCAAAATCTTAATCCGGGATCGGAGCGTTCGCTCGACGATGTTCGGGAAGGGCGCTGCAAATGCGCCGCCGGTGGCAGTCCCTAGGGGAGTCGAACCCCTCTTTTCAGGTTGAAAACCTGACGTCCTAACCGATAGACGAAGGGACCGCAGCCGGGGCGGCGCATGTGCCCCGGTTCGGCTCCTCCTGCAAGCAAAAAGTTACGCGGCCGCGGCGGTTGCGGGCACAAGCGCGTCCAGCGCCGGGAACAGGTCGGCGATCAGGTCCTCGACATGCTCCAAACCCACCGACAGGCGCACCAAGCCATCGCCGATGCCGGCCGTGGCGCGCTGTTCCGGCGTCATGGCGGCGTGGGTCATGGTGGCCGGGTGGGCGATCAGGCTTTCGACGCCGCCCAGCGATTCCGCCAGGGTGAATATCTCCAGCGTCTCGACCAGATCGCGCACGGCGTCCGTGCCGCCTTGCAGTTCGAAGCTGAGCATGGCGCCGGGGCCGGCCTGCTGGGCCGCGACCAGGGCGTGGTTGGGGTGCGACTTCAGGCCGGGATAGTGGACGGCCTTGACCGCCGGGTGGGCGGCCAGCTTTTCGGCGATCTTGCCGGCCGTGGCCTGTTGCCGCTCGATGCGCGCGAACAGGGTGCGCACGCCGCGCAGGGTCAGGTAGGCGTCGAAGGGCGAGCCGGTCACGCCGGTGCAGTTGGCCCACCAGGCCAGGGTCTGGTGATCCTCGGCGTCGGCCGAGATGACGGCGCCGCCGACCACGTCGGAATGGCCGTTAATGAACTTGGTGGTGGAGTGGACCACGAAATCGGCGCCCAGCTTGATCGGGTTCTGCAAGGCCGGCGACAGGAAGGTGTTGTCGCACACGACCTTGGCGCCCGCCGCATGGGCGCGGGTGCAGATGTCGGCGACATCGACCAAGCGCAGCAGGGGGTTGGAGGGGGTCTCGACCAGCACCAGCTTGGGCTTCAGGGCCAGGGCGGCCTCGAAGGCGACGGGGTCGCCCTGATCGACCAGCAACAGTTCGAAATGCCCCTTCTTCGCGCGGGCGTTCAGCAGGCGACAGGTGCCGCCGTAACAGTCGTGCGGCGCGATCAGCAGGTCGCCCGGCTCCAGCAGGGTCAGGGGCAGGTCGACCGCCGCCATGCCGGTGGCGGTAATGACGCAGCCGGCGCCGCCCTCCAGCTCGGTCAGGGTCTCGGCCAGCACGTCGCGGGTCGGATTGCCGGAACGGCTATAGTCGTACTTCCGCTTCTGATCGAAGCCGGCGAAGGAATAGTTCGACGACAGATACAGCGGCGGCATGACCGCGCCGTGGGCCGTGTCCGTATCCACGCCCGTGCGGGCGGCGATGGTGTGCGGATTGGCGATACGGGTCATGCTTTGATGTCCTTCAAGGCGGCGCGGAGGATGTCGCCGACGAAGGCGTCCTCCTTCAGAAAGGCGTCGTGGCCATAGAGCGAGGGCGCCTCGACGAAGCGCCACAGGGTCGGCAACCGCGCGGCCAGTTCGCGGATGTCGTCGATCGGCACCAGCCGGTCGGAGGTGAAGCCGATCAGGGTGACGGGGGTGGTGATGGCTTCCGGCGTCACGCTGTGGCGGTCCAGCGAGTCGGACATCGACAGCCAGCGCGCCGGGGTGGTGTGGGTCCGGTAGGCCTGGCCCCGCGCCGTCAGATAGTCGCATACGGGATAGGCGCCGCCGACCGCGCTGGGCGCCGTGGTGTCGAAGCGGTCGTCGAACTCCTCGGCCGTGCGATAGGTGGTCATGGCCAGTTCGCGGGCCAGGGCGACGCCGTCCTCGGGACGGCCGGCGGCGACGGCGAACTGCAGGATGCGGCGCTGGATGCCGCGCCAGGCGGTGGCCTGGGGATGGGCGCGATGGGCGGCCGACACGATGATCAGCTGCTCGGCCCAGTCGGGGAACAGTTCGGCGAAGGCCAGGCCGACCATGCCTCCGTATGAGCAGCCGACGAAGGCGGCGACGCGCTCGATCTTCAGATGGTTCAGGACCAGGGCCAGCAGGCGGGCCTGGTCCTGGGTGGTGATGGTGATGGCCTTGTCCAGGAACTCGGTGCCGGGGGCGAAATCGACGGCCAGAACTTGCAGGCGGCTCAGGTCGATGGGCCCGCGCACCGATACAGCGCCCGACCACCAGCCCAGGCCGTTGGTCTCCGTCCGGTGGACGAAGCGGCCGGCCGAGATGCCGCCGGCGACCACGACGACCGGCGCGCCGATCCGGCCATGCAGGCGGCCGACGATATTGGGCTGGTTCAGCTTTTCGCCCGAGGCGAGGCGGAAATCGGCGGGAATGGGAACGATGACGTCGCGGGCGCCGCCGCGCTCACGCGTCGGTTCGCGGACAGGGGTGAGGGCTGTCGCGCGGCGACAGTCGGGGTCTTCGAGCAGGGTGGTTTCGGCCAGTGTCATCTTCGTTCCGCATCGTTCTCGCTCAGCAAGTCTCGATGCGGTGACAGAGCGTGGAGCGTCGTCTCGTCGATGCTCCACTCATCTCTCGCGACCCCGAAGGACCCCGCAGGAGTTGGCACCGTTTCGAGCTGTGAGACCCGATGGTTGCCCCAGCGTCAAAGGGCCTAATCCCTCGGCTGGTCTTGATGAGTGACTTTACGTTGATGATCCGGGCGGTGCCGGTCAAGCGAAAAATTCAACCTCATTGATGACGGTCGGCCACCTCACGGGGGTGAAAACGCATCATAAGCGCCCTCTCTTGAAAAAATCATTCAATGCGACTTGACAGAGTCACGGTCGTCCGATCACCCTAGGCTCAGATTTCAACCGGACCTGCCCTGTGCAACAGCGCTCGCTCATCGCCGAAGTTTCGACCGTCGCCGGCCTCGCCGCGACGCGTTTCGGCATGATCCTCGGCGGCACGATTATCGGCGGTACGACCGGCACCACCACCATGCCCGAACGGGCGGGACGAGTTTAGCGCGCCGAACCCCGGCAACCGCAGAACCCGAACCCCGCCCGGTCCGCCAGGCGGGGTTTTTCTTTTCACCCCACCCCATCCCGACCTTTCCCGAGAACCCCGATGTCCGCCCAACTCGCCGTCGTAGAAAAATCCGAAAGCCTCGACCCCAGCAATCAGCCATCACCCGAGGTGGTGGTGTTGAAGTTCGGCTCGTCCATCCTGCGCAGCCCGGCGGAGGCGCCGCTTGTCGCCTCGGCCGTCTATGGCCATGTGAGGGCGGGCCGAAAGGTGGTGGCGGTGGTCTCGGCCTTCGGCGGGGCGACGGACCGACTGTTGGGAGAGGCGAGGGCGCTGGGTCTGGCCCATTCCAACGACCTGCTGCCCGGCTATGTGGCCCTGGGCGAGGAGAAGTCGGCGGCGCTGGTGGCCATCGCCTGCGACCGGATCGGCCTGGACGCCTGCGCCCTCTCGGTGCGCGAACTGGGCATCGTGGCGGAGGGCGAGCCGGAGCATTCGCGCCCCTGCGGCCTGAGACCCGATCATCTGAAACAGGCGCTGGATCGGCACGAGGTGGTGGTGGTGCCGGGCTTCGGCGCGGTGCGGCCGGACGGCAAGGTGGCCCTGCTGGGACGGGGCGGATCGGACCTGACGGCGGTGTTCCTCGCGGCCGAGTTGGGGCTGAAGAAGGTGCGATTGGTCAAGGACGTGGACGGCCTCTATGACCATGACCCCAACGACAAGACGGCCCCGGCCCTGCGCTATCGCCGCGCATCGTGGGACGTGGCGCGCAAGCTGGGTGGGGCGCTGGTCCAGCATGACGCCATCGACCTGGGCGAAAGCCGCGGGGTCGAGATCGAGGTGGCGGCGCTGGATCGCGCCGATGGCACGGTCATCGGCGACAAGTCGGCGCCGCCCGGTCCCGCGCCCACCTTGCCGCCGCTGAAGGTCGCGGTCGCCGGGTGCGGCGTGGTCGGCGGCGGCGTGCTGGCCAAGCTGCTCGATGATTCCCGCTACGAGGTCGTGGGCGTGCTGGTGCGCAATCCGAAGAAGGCCCGCGACGTGGACTGTCCGGCCTCGTTGTTCACCTCCAACCCGGCGGACCTGTGGGCCAAAAAGCCCGACATCGTGCTGGAGGCTCTGTCGGAAGGCGAGGCGGGCCACGCGGTGATCCGCGCCGCGCTCGAGGCCGGCTGCGATGTCGCCAGCGCCAACAAACAGGCGGTCAGCCGCGATCCGGGCGGGCTGCAAGAACTGGCGAAAGCCAATGGCCGACGCATCTTCTGGTCGGCCTCGGTCGGGGGCGGATCGCCGATGATCGAGACGGTGCGCGCGGCCCGTGCGGCCGGCGAGGTGGTCGGCTTCGAGGCGGTGCTGAACGGCACAGTCAACTTCATGCTGGAACGGCTTGGCGACGGGGCGGCCTTCAACGAAGCCTTGGCGGACGCCCGCGCGGCGGGATTCGCCGAGGAGGATCCGTCCTCGGATCTGGAAGGCCTGGATGCGGCGGCCAAAGTGCGGCTGCTGTGCCACGAGGCGTTCGGTCGCTCGCCCGATGGCGATGTGCCGCGCGATCACCTGACCGAAGCGACCTCGGCCGCCGGCGGGGTGCGCCAGATCGGCGCGGCTCATCTGAAGGACGGGGTGATCCGCCCGTCGGTGTCGCTGAACGCCGACCATGGCGACCCGCTGTTCTCGACCCTGCGCGGCGAGGGCAATGCGTTGAAGGTCTATGGCGCCGACGGCCGCGTGTGGCGCTGCCGGGGCCGGGGCGCCGGGCGTTGGGCCACGACAGAGAGCATCATGGCGGACCTGGCCGAGATCGTGCGTGCACGCCGCGCCGATGCGGGCCTAAACTAGGGCCATGGCCGTCTTCACCCCTGTCTCTATCGCCGACGCCGAGGCGTTCCTGGCCGGCTACGACATCGGCGAGGTGGTCGAACTGACGGCCATCGCCGAGGGGGTGGAGAACACCAACTATCGACTGGACACGACGCGCGGCCGGTTTGTGCTGACCCTGTTCGAGGGGCGAACGGACGAGGCGTCGCTGCCTTTCTGTCTGGGGCTGACGGCGCATCTGGCGTCACGCGGCTTTCCTTGCCCGACGCCGATCGAGGACCGGTCGGGGGCATGGCTTGGACGACTGAACGGCCGGGCGGCGGCGGTGATCGAATGGAAGACCGGCGCCTGGCTGCGCACGCCGTCATCAGCCGATCAGGCGGCGGCGGGCGCGGTGCTGGCGCGACTTCACCTGGCTGCCGCCGACTTCGATCTGAAACGCGCCAATCCGGTCGGGCCGGCGATGTGGCGTCGGCTGGTCGATCGGTGCGTCGAGGGAGAAGCGCGGGCGTCCGACGCGGATCGCGCGCTGCTGAGACAGGTCCAGGCGACGCTGGCGCGCTTGGGCGATCCCTTTACGACCGCTCTGCCGGGCGGGGCGATCCATGCCGACTATTTCCCCGACAATGTGCTGTTCGAGGACGGCGCCGTTTCGGCGGTGATCGACTTCTATTTCAGCTGCACCGGCGCCTTCGCCTATGACCTCGCCATCGCCCTGTCGGCTTGGGGCTTCGACGTCGAGGGGCGGGCCATGCCGGACGCCCTGGCGGCGTTCCAGCGCGGCTATGAGTCCGTGCGGCCGCTGAACGCCGCCGAGCGGGAAGCCTTGCCGCGTCTGGGCGAAGCGGCGGCCCTGCGGTTCACCGTGACACGGCTGCATGACCGCATTTTCCACGATCCCGCCAATCTGGTGACGCCCAAGGATCCGGCGGTCTTCCTGCGTCGGATGGACCACTGGCGCGCGACCGAACCGGCCTGAGGCGCCTGCGCGGCTTCGTCGCTGGAACCGAAGGCTTGGCCGGGATTTTGATGGTGCAACGGCGAAGTCCGCCGCTCCCCGAGGACGAAGATCATGACTGACGAAACCATCAACGGCGCCGCCTCGCAGGCGCAAGGCAAGTTCCAAAAAGGCGTTGGCAAGCTGGTCGGCGACCAGAAGATGCAGGTCGAAGGCGCCTACAACGACGCCAAGGGCCGCTCGCTGGAAACCTTCGGCAAGGCGATGGATTCGGTCGATCGCCTGGTCGAAAAGGTCCCCGTCGACTACCGCGACAAGGCCCGCACCGTCGCCGCCGAGGCGCGCAAGCGTCCGCTGGTCACGACCCTGTCGGTCGCCGGCGTCGGCCTGCTTCTGCTGCGCGCCCTGACCGGCGGCGGTCGTCGCTAAGACGTTTTAGTGGCGGCCGGAAAAGGCCGCCACGGCGTCACGCGTCGCGTCCATCGTCCCATCGACGATCGTCAACCGCTCGGGCTTGTCGCCCAGGGCGGCGATGACGTTTGCGGGTTCGGGTTCGAAGCCGAGGACGTTCGAGACGAATTCGCCGAACTTGGACGGATGGGCGGTGGCCAGGGCGACGACGGGGCCTTTCGAGCGGTCCTGGCGACGCGCGGCGGCCAGCGCCACGGCCGTGTGCGGGCAGACGACGCGGCCCCAGGTCTCATAGGCGTGGGCGATCTCGGCGCGCGTCTCGTCCTCGTCGATGGACACCGCCGAGACCTGGTCGCGCAAGGCGGTGAGAAGGTCCGGATCGAAGGCGACGGCGCCGTCGCGGGCGAAGGTTTCGAACACCCCGCGCGTCGCCTCGGCGTCGCGGCCCGTCGCCTCGAACACCAGCCGCTCGAAGTTGGACGGCGCCTGAACATCCATGGAGACGCTGCCGCTTTCGACCGCCGGACGGCGTGAATACAGGCCGTCGTTCAGCGCGCGGGCCAGGGCGTCGTTCTGGTTCACGGCCGCGACGAAGCCGTTGGACGGCAGGCCCATTTTCGTAGCGGCGATGCCGGCGAAGGCGTCGCCGAAATTGCCGGTCGGCACGACGAAGGTCGCAGCCCCGCCCAGCTGGGCCGTGGCGGAGACATAGTAGGGAATCTGGCCCGCGAGCCGCGCCCAGTTGATCGAATTGACCGAGGACAGCCGGCCGCGTTCACGCAAGGCCTCGTCGGCCAGCAGGCCCTTCACCAGGCGCTGGCAGTCGTCGAAATCGCCACGCACGGCCAGGTTCAGGACATTGTCGGCCTCGACCGTCGTCATCTGCCTGCGCTGAACCGGCGAGACGCGGTCCAGCGGGTGGAGCACGACCAGATCGACCGACTTGGCGCCGGCGAAGGCGCGCACGGCGGCGGCGCCGGTGTCGCCCGAGGTGGCGGTCAGTATGGTCAGGCGCTCGCCAGAGGCGGCCAGGGCCTCGTCAGTCAGGCTGGCGACCAGCTGCATCGCCAGGTCCTTGAAGGCGGCGGTCGGGCCGTGGAACAGCTCCAGCGCGAACAGGCCCGGCTCCAGCTCGACCAGAGGCGTAACCAACGGATGGTCGAACCCGGCGGTCAGTCGGTCCAGCGCGCGGTCCAGCGCGCCGTCGGGCAGGGCGTCGCCGATAAAGGGGGCGATGGCTTGCAGTGCGATCGCCTTATAGTCGGCCGTTCCGGTCCAGGCGGCGGGCGACAGGCTGGGCCAGGCGGTCGGCATATAGAGGCCGCCGTCGGGCGCGATGCCGCGCAGCAGGGCGTCGGCGAAACCGGTTTCGGAAGATTGGCCTCGGGTCGAGACGTAGCGGGCGCTGGAGGTGCTCATGACGCCGATGGTCGTAGCCAGACGAGGCGGCGGCGTCACCCGCTTTCTGGATGATTTTGTCGGGTTTTCGCGGGCTGTGGCCCGACTATCCGCATCGGGACGTTGCAGTGGCGGTTTAGGCGCACATTTTTGCCGCTTCAGGGCAATGTCGTCGGTCCTGCAAGAGGGGTTGCGACATCGCCCCGCTAGCGCGGATCGCTGCGACGGTCCATGTCAGGGACCATGAGACGACGCGATCTTCTGATCCGGCTGGGGCTGGTCGCCGGCGGCGTGGGCGGAGCCTGGTGGCTGCGCGACCATGTGGTCTGGCGCGGGCCAACGGTCGTCTTCGCCGCGAACGGCTCCAGCGGCTGGCTGCCCTATGCCGAGCCCCGCGCGCCGACCCCGACGGTCGAGGTGACCGTGAACGGACAGCCGGTGCGGGCCCTGATCGATTCCGGGGCGCAATATTCGGTCATCGACCGGTCGCTGGTCGAGCGGCTGGGCCTGACCAACGTCTTCAACATCCCGATGGTGGCTTACGGCGTCGGCGGCGACGCCCAGGTCGGACGGGGGACGACGCTGGACGTGGCGATCGGCGGCTTGCGGCTGACCGGATTGCGCGCGGCGATTCTCGGCCTGGGGCCGCTGGCCAGCGATCAGGGATTGGGCGCGGCGCTGATCCTGGGACAGGACGTGCTGCGCGAACTGGTGCTGGAGCTGGACACGGCCGAGCATCGGGTCCGGTTCCTGTCGCGCGAGGGCTGGACGCCGCCATCGTCGCTGAAGGCCGTGCCGGTGACGCGGGCCGGCAAGGCCTTGCAGGCGGGCATCACCCTGGAAGGCGCGACGGTCAATGCGGTGATCGACACCGGCGCCTCGGCCGTGCTGGCCGTCACGCGCGAGACGGCCGAGGCCGCCGGACTGCTGGACGGGCGCGAACGCACGCCGGGTCAAAGCATCGTCCTTGGCGGCACGGTGCGCGCCGAGACGGTCGTCGTGCGCACCCTGACCATCGGCGACGAACTGTATCGTCAGGCAGCGGTCGCCATCTATGACGACGTCGCGGTGCCCGGCTTCCCCAAGGCCCTGGTCGGCATGGCCGCGTTCGAGAACCGGCGTCTTGCGCTGGACCTGGACGGCCCCGGCCTGTTCGTCGAACGACCGATGGAGATCACGGTCGGCTAGGCGATCAGCCCGCCAGCGCCGTGGCCACCACCGCCTTGGCTTCGGTTTGCACCTGGGACAAGTGGTCGGGGCCGAGGAAGGATTCGGCGTAGATCTTGTAGACATCCTCGGTGCCCGAGGGGCGGGCGGCGAACCAGGCGTCGGCGGTGACGACCTTCAGCCCGCCGATGGCCTCGCCGTTGCCGGGAGCCTGGGTCAGGATGTCGGTGATCGGCTGGCCGGCCAAAGTGGTGGCGGACACGTCCGAGGGGCTGAGCGCGGCAAGCCGGGCCTTTTCGGTTCGATTGGCCGGGGCATCGACACGGGCGTAGGCGGGGGCGCCGTATTCGTCGGTCAGGCCCGCGTAGAGCTGGCTGGCGCTCTGGCCCGCGCGGGCCTGGATTTCGGCGGCCAGCAGGCACAGCAGGATGCCGTCCTTGTCGGTCGTCCACACCGTGCCGTCGTGGCGCAGGAAGGAGGCCCCGGCTGATTCCTCGCCGCCGAAGCCGACGGTTCCGTCCAAGAGGCCGGGCACGAAATGTTTGAAGCCGACGGGAACTTCCAGCAGGCGGCGACCCAGGCCGGCGACGACGCGGTCGATCATCGACGATGAGACCAGGGTCTTGCCCACCGACACATCTGCGCCCCAGTCGGGGCGGTTGGCGAACAGATAGGCGATGGCGGCGGCCAGAAAATGGTTGGGGTTCATCAGGCCCGCGTCGGGCGTGACGATGCCGTGGCGATCCGCATCGGCGTCGTTGCCGAAGGCGACGTCATAGGCTGAGCCGCCCTTCATCATGCCGATCAGACCGGCCATCGCGCTAGGAGACGAGCAGTCCATGCGAATCTTGCCGTCGGCGTCCAGCGGCATGAAGGCCCAGTGCGGATCGACGGCGTCGTTGACGACGGTCAGCTCCAGTCGGTGGCGCTCAGCGATCGCGCCCCAATAGGCCACGGCCGCGCCGCCCAGCGGATCGGCGCCGATCCGGACGCCGGCGTTGCGGATGGCGTCCAGGTCCAGAACGCTGGGCAGGTCGTCGATATAGGCGGCGAGGTAGTCGAACCGACCCGCCGCCGCATGCGCCTGGTCGAAGGGGAGGCGACGGACCTCGGTCAGGCCGTTCTCGATCAACTGGTTGGCGCGGGCGGCGATGGCGGAGGTCGCCTCGCCGCCGGCCGGGCCGCCGGAGGGCGGATTGTATTTGATGCCGCCGTCGCGGGGCGGGTTGTGCGACGGGGTGATCAGGACGCCGTCCGCCTGCCGGCTGTTCGTGCGGTTGTGGGTCAGGATGGCGTGCGAAACGGCTGGCGTGGGGGTAAAGCCGTCGCGGGCGTCGATCAGCACCTCGACCCCGTTGGCGATCAGCACCTCCAGCATCGTGCGGAAGGCGGGCTCCGACAGGCCGTGGGTGTCGCGACCGAGGAACAGCGGGCCATCAACGCCCTGGGCCGCGCGGTATTCGGCGATCGCCTGGGCGATGGCCAGGATGTGAGCCTGGTTGAAGACGCCGTCCAGGCTGGATCCCCGGTGGCCCGAGGTGCCGAAGACGACCCGCTGCTGAGGATCGCCCATGTCGGGCCGGGTCGTCTCATAGGCGCCGAGCAGGGCGTCGAGGTCGATCAGGTCTTCGGGGCGTGCGGTCGTGCCGGCGCGGTCATGCATCGTCAGTCAATCAATCGTTTTGAAGGATAGCGGTGGTCAGGCGCCGCTGAAGGTGTCGCAGGACGCCGGGTCGCCCGACTGATAGCCGCGCTGCAGCCATTCGACGCGCTGAGCCGAGGATCCGTGGGTGAAGCTTTCGGGCGAGACGCGACCGCCGCTGCGCCGTTGCAGGGTGTCGTCGCCGATGGCCTGGGCCGTCTTCATACCCTCTTCGATATCGCCGGGCTCGAGCGCGACCTGACCGTTGGAAACGGCAGAGGCGTTCCGGGCCCAGACGCCGGCGTAGCAGTCGGCCTGAAGCTCCAGCGCCACCGAATACTGATTGGCCTCGGCCTGACCGGAGGCGCGCTGCTGGGCCTGGCGAACCTGATCCGAAGTTCCGGTCAGGGTCTGGACGTGATGGCCGAACTCGTGGGCGATGACATAGGCGCGGGCGAAGTCGGCGCCGGAGGCCCCGAGTTGGTTCTCCATCTCCTGCCAGAAGCCGAGGTCGAGATAGACGGTCTTGTCGGTCGGGCAGTAGAAGGGACCCATGGCCGACTGGCCATAGCCGCAGCCGGTGGGCGTGCCCTGTTCGTAGATGACGACGTTGGGTCGCTGATAGCCCTCAAGCTTCTGCGACCAGACATCATCGATGTTGGCACCGATGACATCGACGAAGCGGCCGGCCTGATCTTTCGGCGTACCGACTTGACCCTGCTGCTGCTCGGCGCCGACGCCGCCGAACTGGCTGGCGAGCTGGGTCGTGGTCGAAGGATCGATGCCGAAGACCAGATAGCCGATAAGGGCCAGAACGCCGACGCCCAAGCCGCCGCCAGCGATGGCTCCGCCGCCGAGACCCCGTCGATCCTCGACGCCGCCGCCCGTCCGTCCACCCTGCCAGCGCATGCCCTATCCTCCGCCCGATCCTGGTTAAGCTAGGCAGGAACGCGGGTGCAAGGGAAGGGATGCGTCAGTTCGGACGCTTCATTGGGGGCGGGCAAGCCAGTTGTCGATCTGGCTCATGCCCTGGGCTGTCTGCTGGCGGCGTTCGGCGGCGGACTGGCGCAGGGCCCGCTCCTGCTCGGGGCTGTAGAGCGGACGGGGCGGCAAGGGCTGAACAGCCGTTGGTTCGCGTGCGCCTTCGATGGCGCGCAGGCGAAGCTGGGTCTCGATCTGCAGTTGACGCGCTTGGTCCGCGTTCGACTGCGCCTGAGAACGCAGGCGGTCGTTCTCATAGCGGTGCTGGTCGGCGATGGCGGCGGGGACGCCCCCCGGATAGGCGCCATAGGGGCGGCCGGCCTGCGGATAGGTCTGGGCCAAGGCCGGCGTGGCGGCAGCGGCCAACAGGGCGGTCAGGGTCAGGAGCGATCGCATGGACACGATGTGGGGACGCGGGTTGTCGTCGCCAAGCGGAGCCGCAACCCTTTGAGTTTTTGTGGGTTCATCCCGCCGAACCCCCTTCACGAATGGAGCATTCCTCATGGCCCAATCCCTTTCCGGCAAGACCGTCGCCATCCTGGCGACCGACGGCGTCGAGCTGGTTGAACTGAATGAACCGATGAAGGCGCTGAAGGATGCGGGCGCGGTGGTCGAGATCGTGTCGCTGAAGGCCGGCGAGTTCCAGGGCTTCGACCATCTGACGCCGGGCGACAAGGTCATGGCGGACAAGGCGGTGGCGGCGGTCGACGCCTCGACCTATTCCGCCCTGCTGCTGCCAGGCGGCGTCGCCAACCCGGATTTGCTGCGCGCGGACGAGGACGCCGTGAAGTTCGTACAGGCCTTCTTCGACGCCGGCAAGCCGGTCGCCGCCATCTGTCACGCGCCCTGGCTGCTGATCGAGGCGGGCGTGGTCGAGGGGCGCACGATGACCTCGTTCGAAAGCATTCGCACCGACCTGAAGAACGCCGGGGCCAATGTGGTCAATGAGGCGGTGGTGGTGGATCAGGGCCTGGTGACCAGCCGCTGCCCCGACGACATTCCGGCCTTCAACGCCAAGATGATCGAGGAGTTCGCCGAAGGCCGCCACGAGGGGCAGGCCGCCGCTTAAAGGAGGCCGCCGCCTTAAGGCATCGCCCAGACGGAGGACCGCTTGATCTCCTGGTCCTCCAGCTCGCGCGACGTCGGGACGCGGTATTCGGCCAGAAAATCCAGGCCCGTGCGCGGGAAATAGGTGCGTCCCGGATCGCCGATCAGGACCCGCGTTCCCCTGGCGCGGGCCTGGGCCAGCCAAGAGAGCACGGCGTCAGTCATCGGACGCTCATAGCAGATATCGCCTGCGCAGATGACGTCCACATCCGGCGGGGCGGCCTCCAGCAGATTGGTCTGGGTGAAGTCCAGCGTCACGCCGTTCGCCGTCGCATTGGCGGCGACGGCGGCCTGACAGAAGGGATCGATGTCGGCGCACAGGACATGGGTCGCCCCCGCCTTCATCGCCGCCACGCCGACCAGACCCGAACCGGCTGCGAAATCCAGCACACGCTTGCCCGCGACCTCCTGCGGATGATCCAGCAGATACCGGCTCAGCGCCTGTCCGCCGGCCCAGGCGAAGGCCCAGAAGGGCGGCGGCACCCCCATTTCGCCCAGCTCTTCTTCCGTCAGCCGCCAGATCGGCGTGATCTCGTCCGCCAGCCACAAGGAAATCTCCGACGCGTGCGGCACGGGCTGAAGCCGGGTGTTGTCGCGGATGAAGGCGGCGGGATCGAGAACGGTCATTCCGGCTGGCGCGTAACAGTCTTCAGCACGCTGGCATAGCCCATGATGCGGCTGGGATGATTACCTTGCCGCGCGCAACGTCTCTCTCTCGCAGATGACGCTAAAATGTTCGGCGTTCCTGACAAAAAGTCAGGTTGACATGACATTCGTCTGGTGTCAGGTTGTCCTTACAGAGGGAGACAAGACATGATGAAGGCATGGAATAGCGGCACGCCGGCCTATCGGCGCTATCTTATCCGCACGATGGCGTTCACGGCGCCTTACGTCGCGATTTGCGTGGCGATGATGACCACAGACGCCTTCGATGATCTGATGGGCAAGCCGGCGGCCTGGATCCTGGCGGCGGCGGTGGCTGCGCCGGTGATCGGTCAGATATGGGCGACATTGGCGCTGATGCGCGAGAGCGACGAGTTCGTGCGCGGCGTCACCGCCAAACAGTTTATCGTCGCCGCAGGACTGGCGATGGCCGTCGCCGCCTTCTGGGGCTTCGGCGAGAGTTTCGCCGGGGCGCCGCATATGCAGACCTGGCTGATCGTGCCGGTGTTCTGGGCGCTCTACGGCCTCGTTTCGCCCTTCATCCGGAGCAGCCGATGAAGAACCGTCTGAAGCTTCTACGTGTCGAACGCGGCTGGACCCAGGAACAGATGGGCCAGGCGCTGGGGGTCTCGCGCCAGGCGGTGATCGCCCTGGAGACCGAGCGGCACGATCCGTCGCTGGACCTCGCTTACCGGATCGCCGCCGTGTTCGAGCGGCCGGTCGAAGAGATTTTCGAAAACCCGCACGCGGGCTGACCGAAAAGTCAGAATAACCTTACAATTGGAGACTGTAATGTCGAACTTCATTCGCCCTTGCCGGGGCGTCTTCGCCCCGTCGCGCCTTGCCGTCATCCTGGGCGTCGTGATCGCCTGCGCTGTGGCCAGCGATCAGGCCCGCGCCCAAGCCGCGCCCCCTGTGGCGTCCGCCGCCGCGCCCTTCACCTCCGACCGGCTGTCGGTCGAGGTGGTGGGCCAAGGCCCTGACGTGATCCTGATCCCCGGACTGGCGTCTTCGCGTGAAGTGTGGCGCGCGACAGCGGATCGGCTGAAGGCGACGCACCGCGTGCATCTGGTGCAGTTGGCCGGGTTCGCCGGCGAACCCTGGGCGCACGGCGACGGCGCCTTCGTCCAGCCCGAGGTGGATGAACTGGCGCGCTACATCCGCCAGGCGCGGCTGGATCGGCCCGCGGTGATCGGCCATTCGATGGGCGGTCTGAGCGGACTTCTGCTGGCGCAACAGCAGCCGGATCTGGTCGGGCGGGTGATGACGGTCGACTCGCTGCCCTTCTACAGCGCCATGTTCGGGCCGACGGCGACGCCAGAGAGCGCAAAGCCTTTCGCGGATCAGGCGGCCAGCATGATCCTGTCAGCAGACACGGCGAGCTTCCGCACCCAGCAGGAGGCGATGGCGCAGGGCCTGTCGCGCACCCCGTCGGAACAGGCGCGGATCGTGGCGTGGTCGCTGGCGACCGACCGTCATGCGATGGCCTCGGCGATGAAGGATGTGATGACCACCGATGCGCGGCCGGGGCTGGCGGCCATGACGACGCCGGTGACGGCGCTTTACGCCGCCGATGCCGACGGCGGCGCGCCGGCGGCGATGGCCGATGCGATGTGGACGCGAGAGTATGCAGCCTTGCCCGGCGTGACCCTGATCCGCGTCGATGGCTCCCGACACTTCATCATGGCCGATCAGCCCGAGCGGTTCGCCGAACTGATCGACACGTTTCTGGCGAAGTGAGCCTTGAAGATCCTCCCCCGGAAACGGGGGAGGATTGAATCAGCCGTTCTTCGGCGTCACGTCGCCGGCCTTGACCGGGGCGCCGTCGAACTGGTCGGCGTAGGCGGGGTTGAGCAGGGCGCGGAAGACGCTCTGCGGCAGGGCGATCCAGTAGGGGCCGTCCGAATAGGGGCCGATCTGGTACGGCCCCATCAGGAAGGTCACGCCGCCCGCCTTGCCCGGCGTCGAGCCCGGCGTCAGGACGAACGGGGTCGAGACGGCCTTGGGGCAGGTCCACATCTTGCCGTCCAGGGTCGCGGCCTCCGAGCCCGGCGAGCGGGCCTGTTTGGCGGCGTTGGCGGCGGCGCACAGGGCCTTGTCCAGAACCGACAGGTCGGCGCCCGGCCGGAACAGATCGGCGAAGCCCAGCCGCTTGTTGGTCGTCTTGTCCCAGATCACGGCGTCGAAGCTGGTGTTGGGATGGGCGCCGCCGGTGAACTCGAAATCGGTGCGCGCCAGGCTGACCAGCTTTCCGGTCTCGGCGCCGGGTGCGAAGGCGGTGGTCTTTTCATAAGGGTTCGGGCCGCCGCCGGCCTCGCTGAGATCGGCCTGGGCGCCTTCCTCGAACTGCTTCAGGTCGCGCACGGTGTCGGCATAGAGGGCGGCGTGCAGGGCGGGCGTGGTCTTGATCGTCTGGGGCAGGGTCAGTTTGACGGCGGCGTAGGGGGTCTTGCTGTCATAGCCGACGGGAGTGTTCGACACGGCGGGCGCCGCGGCTGGAGCCGGCGCGGCCGGCGCCTGGGCCTTGTCTTCCTTGCGCTGGCAGGCGGACAGAGATGCACAAAGCGTGGCGGCGACAGCAGCGGACAACAGCAGGGTGCGGGCGGTGCGCGACATGGGAAACTCCATCATCGGGGGATCACAGGGGGATCGAGCCAAGCGCGATGGCGGCCAGCAGGATCAGGCCGGCCTCGCGATTGGACTTGAACAGTTTCAGCGCCAGGGCGCCGTCGTTGCGGTCCAGCCGGATGACCTGACACGCCAGATGGACGGCGTAGGCGATCAGGCCGATCCAGAACAGCAGACCAAGCCCTGCCGCGATGCCGGTCAGGGCGGCAAGGATTACGGTCAGACCATAGAAGACCGCTACGCCCGGCCGCACGGCCGAGGCCAGGCGGCGGGCCGAGGATTTCACCCCGATCATGGCGTCGTCCTCGATGTCCTGAAGCGCGTAGAGGGTGTCATAGCCCAGCGTCCAGAAGACGCCGCCGATCCATAGCAGGACGGCGGGAATATAGGCCTGCCACGCCAGGGCGATCGCATGACCGCTGCTGCCGGCGGGCGACCACAGGAAGGGCTGGAACTCGCCGGCGAGATCGGCGGGCAGCAGCAAGCCGGCCGCCGCCAAGGGCAGGGCGGCGGCGAACCCCATCAGGGCGCCCCAGTTGAACGTCAGGCCCAGCCAGGCCTGGGGCCACCAGGTGATCCGCTTCATGAAGGGATAGGCCGCAACCAGGCCCAGCGATCCGACGCCCAGCAGAATGGCGACGGTCGGCAGGGTCAGCAGGATCAAAAGGCTGATTAGGCTGCAAGCGACGACGAAGGCCCAGGCCTGCTTGACCGAGATGCGGCCGGACGGAATGGGGCGCTGGGCGGTGCGGGCGACCTGGGCGTCGAAATCCCGATCGACGATATCGTTGAAGGCGCACCCCGCCGCTCGCATCAGACAAGCGCCGATGCCGAAGCCGATAAACAGCCACAGATCATAGAGACCCGGCGCCTGCCGATACTGCGCCAAGGCCAGGGCGATCCCCTGCCAGCCGGGCAGCAGCAGCAACCAGATGCCGATGGGCCGATCGAACCGCCCCAGCTTCAACCACGGCTTCAGCCCCTCCGGCGCATGCCGATCGACCCAGTTGTCGCCGGCGTCGGGGAGGGGAGCGAAAGTCATGCCGGCTGACTTAGCGCGTAGGGCCCGAGGGGTGAAGGCGTGACCCCTTCTTTCGTCATCCTCCGGCGAGCACAGCGAGACCGGGGGACCCAGCGGCGCGCGGCAGCGCGAACCTGTCGAGCAATCCCTGTTTAACGAGAGTGCAGCAGAAGCATCGCCTTCGGCGCCGCTGGGTCCCCCGGTCTGCGCCGCAAGCGGCTTGCCGGAGGATGACGAAAGAAAAAGGGGCTGGTGAACCCAGCCCCTTTCCACGGTGGTCGTTGTGACCGTCAGTCCTGATAGACGTCGCCGGAGCCGGAGACCGTGCTGTTCAGGTTGGCGGGGCGGGTGGCCAGGGCCACGTCGCCGGAGCCGGCGATGGCGACTTTGACGTCGCCGGTCGGGGCGATGCGGGCGTCGCCGGAGCCGGCGACGTCCACCCAGGCGTCGCGGGTCGCCAGATCGCCGAGGGACGCATCGCCCGAGCCGGCGATGTCCAGCTTCAGCTCGTCGGTGCGACCCGAGGCGGTGACCTCGGCCGAGCCGGCGATGTCGAGCGTCAGCGACGGCTGGTCATAGCCGGTGATCTGCAGGTCGCCCGAACCCTTGGTGTTGAAGCGGTTCACCTTGGGCGCGGTGATGACGACCTTCAGTTCGTCGCGCTCGGAGCGGGCGGAGAAGTTGCCGTTGTCCCAGCCGAACACGACCCGCTCGTCGCCGTCGCCCAGATCGAGGCGGCCGTCGACCAGACGGACCCGGTCGGTCAGACCCTTGGGGCCGGTGATGACGACGGTGTTGGCGTCACCCTGGACATAGTCGACGTCGATGCTGGAATCGACGGTCAGGGTCTCGCCGCCGGTCCAGGGCAGGGTGCGGGTGGTCAGAGGGCCGAGATCGTCGGTCCCGCCGCCCTTGACCCGCTCGAAGCGGATGGTCTCACCGTCCTGGTCCTTGATGGTCCAGGCCCAGCCGTGGCGCTGGAGGTCGTGGCCGCCGATCGCCAGCGCGCCGCCGACGGTGACCAAGCACAGCACCAGGGCGGCGCCGGCGATGATGAACAGGGTGCGGATCATGCCGAAGCTCCCGAGGTCGAGGTGGATTGAACGCTGGTCGGCTCAAGCGCCGGCTTCAGCAGGCGGTAGTGCAGGCGGGCGAACCAGACGACGCCGTTGACCAGCCAGATGGTGAAGATGGTCAGCAGGGCGCCGATGAAGACGGCGCCGGCCATCAGGCCCAGCCCCATCAGGATCGCCGCGAACGGCCCGCCGGGGAAGCCGGCGAAGGGGCCCGCGACCATGATCACGCCGCCTGCGATGAACAGGCCGATGGCGGCGAGGAAGAAGCCGAACACGGTCCCGATCACGCCCATCAGCAGGGGCAGAAGGATCAGGATGTCCAGCGCCCCCAGGCCCAGGACCGCAAAGACGGCGCCGGCGGCGGCGGAGGGGTTCTTCTCCTGATGCCAGCGCTGGATGCCGGCTTCGGCTTTCAGTTCGCGAGCCAGGCGGACCGGATCGCCGAGCGCGGAGGCGACCTCGGCCTCGGTGCGGCCGGCGGCGATGCCGTCGTCGAAGTGGGTCTGATAGTCGGCTATGATGTCGTTGGCGGTCGTGGTCGGCAGGCCGACGAGGCCTTCCTTCAGACGATCGATGAATTCGGCGCGCGTCATTGAGCGGCTCCCTGATCGGCGTCGTTCGCCACGATGGCGTCGACGGCCTTGGTGAAGGCGGACCATTCGGCAGTCTGGGCGGCGAGGGCCCCCCGGCCCGCTTCGGTCAGTCGATAGTATTTGCGTGACGGCCCGGCGGAGGATTCGACCAGATAGGTCTCGACCTGTCCTTCGGACTGCATGCGGCGCATCAGGGGGTAGATCGTGCCTTCCCCCATATCGATCGCGTCCGACAAACGGCTGGCGATCTCGTAGGCGTAGCTGTCCGCCCGGTTCAGAAGGGCCAGGACGCAAAGCCCCAACACGCCCTTCTTCAGCTGTATCTCGATAGTTTCTGGCACCTCGGCTCTCCCGTTGATGACCATTGACTACGGCAAGGTATCTTGTGACGCAAGGTAGCTATCGAAACATGACAGCGATTTAATCGAGGCCGGCTGAAGGCGGCTTTGCGGCGTGGGCGCCGTTGATCGCTTGGCAAGCCGAAAGCGATCCGATAGGTGACCGAGAACGCCGGGCGTGGGAATCGCGCCAGCGTGATCTCTTGCGAGCCATTCGCAAGTATCTGCTGCATAACGGTTTTATGGGGAAGTCTCATATGCGGATGGGCAAGCGAGCCCAAGGGACGTTGAAGCAGGCCGCGACTTGCGCGTCCTCCATCGTTCTGGGCGCCGGACTGGCGATGTTCGCTGCGGCGCCGACGTGGGCGCAGGACCTGATGGGTCAGCCGACCCCGGGCGGCATCACGCTGCAACCGGCGGCGTCGCCGCTGAAGCATGATGCGCACTTCTTCCACGACGTGATCCTGATGCCGATCATCACGGCCATCACCCTGCTGGTGCTGGGCCTGCTGGCGTGGATCGTGTTCCGCTACAACAAGAAGGCCAATCCGACGCCTGCGCGCTGGAGCCACAACACCACGATCGAGATCATCTGGACCGTGCTGCCGGTGCTGATCCTGGTCTTCATCTCCCTGTTCTCGTTCCGCCTGCTGTTCGCCTATCACGACATGCCGTCGCCGGACCTGACGGTGAAGGTGACCGGCAACCAGTGGAACTGGGCCTATGAGTATCCGGACCAAGGCGTCGCGGAATACATCTCCAACATGCTCCCGGAAGAGGAAGCCAAGGCCAAGGGCGTGCCCTATCGCCTGGCCGCGACCGAGCCGATGGTCGTGCCGGTCGGCAAGACGGTCCAGCTGGTCATCACCGCCTCGGACGTCATCCACGCCGTCGCCCTGCCGGCGTTCGGCCTGAAGACCGACGCCGTTCCCGGCCGCATCAATACCACCTGGTTCAAGGCCGAGCGCACCGGCGTCTTCTATGGCCAGTGCTCGGAACTGTGCGGCGTCGACCACGCCTTCATGCCGCTGGAGATCCGGGTCGTGACCCAGGCCCAGTTCGAACAGTGGATCGCCTCCAAGGGCGGTTCGATGACGCCCAAGGTCGCCGCGCCCGCCGCAGCCGCCGCTCCGGTCGCAGCCGCGCCTGCGCCCGCCGCCGACGCCGCGACCCCGGTCGCCGCCCCCGTCGGCGCCACCGCCGACCAACCCGTTCCCGCCGCGGCGTCCGCCGCGCCGGCCGCCCAGTAAGAGGCGAACAGAGACACATGGCTGACGCTACCGTTACCCGCGACGCGACCCACATCGGTCACGCTCACGACGACCACCATCACGACCACAAGCTGGGCTTCTTCACCCGCTGGTTCCTGTCCACCAACCACAAGGACATCGGCACCCTGTATCTGATGTTCGCCATCATGGCGGGCATCGTGGGCGGCGCCCTGTCCGGTCTGATCCGCTGGGAACTGGCCGAGCCGGGCATCCAGATCTTCAAGGAAGGCTCGTCCATCCAGCTGCTGGGTCTCGTGGAGCAGTCCAAGCACGGCTATAACGCCGTCGTGACGGCCCACGCCCTGATCATGATCTTCTTCATGGTCATGCCCGCCATGATCGGCGGCTTCGGCAACTGGTTCGTGCCGATCATGATCGGCGCGCCGGACATGGCCTTCCCGCGCATGAACAACATCTCGTTCTGGCTGCTGGTCGCCGCCTGGTGCCTGCTGATCCTGTCGATGTTCACCGACGGCGGACCGGGCAAGGGCTTCGGCGGAGGCTGGACGGCCTATCCGCCGCTATCGACCACGGGCCACGTCGGCCCCGCCTTCGATCTGGCCATCTTCGCCCTGCACGTTGCGGGCGCCAGCTCGATCCTGGGCGCGATCAACTTCATCACCACCATCCTGAACATGCGCGCGCCGGGCATGACGCTTCACCGGATGCCGCTGTTCGCCTGGTCGGTGCTGATCACCGCCTTCCTGCTGCTGCTGTCGCTGCCCGTGCTGGCCGGCGCCATCACCATGCTGCTGACGGACCGCAACTTCCACACCCACTTCTTCGATCCCGCCGGCGGCGGCGACCCGATCATGTACCAGCACCTGTTCTGGTTCTTCGGTCACCCGGAAGTGTACATCCTGATCCTGCCGGGCTTCGGCATCATCAGCCACATCGTCTCGACCTTCAGCCGCAAGCCGGTGTTCGGATATTTGGCCATGGCCTACGCCATGGTGGCCATCGGCTTCGTCGGCTTCATCGTGTGGGCCCACCACATGTACACGGTCGGCATGAGCATCAATCTGCGCGCCTATTTCATCGCCGCCACAATGATCATCGCGGTGCCGACGGGCGTGAAGATCTTCAGCTGGATCGCCACCATGTGGGGCGGCTCCATCAGCTTCAAGACGCCCATGCTGTGGGCGATCGGCTTCATCTTCCTGTTCACCGTCGGCGGCGTGACCGGCGTGGTCCTGTCGAACGCCGGCATCGATTACAGCCTCCACGACACCTATTACGTGGTGGCGCACTTCCACTATGTGCTGTCGCTAGGCGCCGTCTTCGCCATCTTCGCGGGCTTCTACTACTGGTTCGAGAAGATGTTCGGGGTGAAGTACAACGAGTTCCTGGGCGCGACCCACTTCTGGATCATGTTCGTGGGCGTGAACCTGGTGTTCTTCCCGCAGCACTTCCTGGGTCTGCAGGGCATGCCGCGTCGCTACATCGACTATCCGGAAGCCTTCACCCTGTGGAACCACGTCTCATCGATCGGCTATGCCGTCACCGTCGTCGGCGTGATCGTCTTCCTGATCATGCTGGTCGAGGCGGCGATCCGTCGTCGCCCGGGCGTCGCCAATCCGTGGGGCGAAGGCGCCACGACCCTGGAGTGGACCCTGTCCTCGCCGCCCCCGGCCCACCAGTTCAACGAACTGCCGGTCATCAAGGCGGAAGAGCACTAAGCCTTTCCAGCGATATGAAATCGAAGGCCGCTCTTTCCGTCGGAAGGGGCGGCCTTCTTCATTTGGGTATGCTATGCGGCCCTCACCGATGACCGAAGTTCAGACCCGCCCCGCCATCTCGACCGCCCAGCCGGAGGATTTCTTCCAGCTGCTGAAGCCGCGCGTGATGTCGCTGGTGGTGTTCACCGCCGCGACCGGGCTGATCGTTGCGCCCGGATCGGTCAATCCGCTGGTCGCGGCCATCGCCATCCTGTGCATCGCCGTGGGCGCCGGGGCGGCCGGGGCGCTGAACATGGCGCTGGAGGGCGAGACTGACGCCCTGATGCGGCGCACGCGCGGCCGGCCGGTGGCGGCGGGGCGTGTGCGCAAGAACGACGCCATGGCCTTCGGCGTCATCCTGAGCCTGTTTTCGGTCATGCTGCTGGGGATGAATGCGAACTGGCTGGCGGCGGGTCTGCTGGCCATGACCATCGTCTATTACGCCGGCTTCTACACTCTGCTGCTGAAGCGCCGGACGCCCCAGAACATCGTCATCGGCGGGGCGGCGGGCGCCTTTCCGCCGGTGATCGGCTGGGCGGCGGCGACGGGCCATGCGCCGTGGCAGGCGTGGCTGCTGTTTCTGATCATCTTCCTGTGGACGCCGCCGCACAGCTGGGCGCTGGCGCTCTATTCGGCCGGCGACTACGCCAAGGCGGGCATTCCGATGATGCCGGTGGCCAGGGGCGCCAAGTCCACGCGGTTGCAGATCCTGCTCTACACCCTGGTCTTCGTGCCGGTCGCGATCGCCCCGGCCTTCGCGGGCCTGGGGGGGATCATCTATCTGGTCGTGTCGGTCGCGGGCGGCCTGGGTTTCCTGGGACTGGCGGTGCGTCTCTATCGTTCGCGCGCGGGCGACGAGCCGGACAAGGCCGAGGCCGTGGGACGCGAGGCCGCATTGTATGACGTCAAGGTCCAGGCCAAACCGGCGCGGGACCTGTTCGCCTTTTCCATCCTCTATCTGATGGCGCTGTTCTCGGCGCTGCTGGTCGAGGCCCTGTCCGGTCTGGGAGCGTAAAACCATGCGTCTGACGCCTGAGGAACTTCGCGCGCGCAAGCGTCGCAACGTCTGGATCGCCTCGGCGCTGGTGGCCTTCATCGTGCTGGTCTTCGCCACCACGGTGCTGCGCCTGCAACAGAACCAGGCGGCCGAGCGGGCGCTGGCTACGGCGGTGGAGACGTCCCAACCATGAAGGCGGGCCGCAAGAATCTGATCGCCATCATCTGCGTCTTCGGCGTGATGGGCATGACCGGGGCGGCGTTCGCGGCGGTGCCGCTCTATCGGATGTTCTGTCAGGTCACGGGTTTCGGCGGCACGACGATGAAGGCCGACAAGGCCTCCGACACCGTTCTGGACGAGACGGTCCTGGTGCGGTTCGACACCAATGTGCGCGGCGTGCCGATGACCTTCCGCGCCGAACAGTCGACCCAGCGGGTGCGGATCGGCGAGACGGGCCTGGCCTATTTCGACGTGACCAACACCTCGGACAAGCCGATCCAGGTGCGCGCCAGCTACAATGTCTCGCCCGAGCAGACGGGGCCGTATTTCCAGAAGCTGCAATGCTTCTGCTTCACCGACCAGACGCTGGCGGCGGGCGAGACGCGCCAGTTCCCGGTCCAGTATTTCATCGCCCCCGAACTGGCCACGGACCGTGAGGCCAAGGGCGCGCGCGACATCACCCTGAGCTACACCTTCTATCCGTCCGTGGACGCGCCCAAGGCGTGACTTCGAAGCCGGGCGTGGAATTTCCCGGCGTCGGCTGCGGCCTGGTGATCCAGCACGCCGACGGGCGGGTGTTGCTGTGCAAGCGGCTGAAGGCGCCCGAGGCCGGGTTCTGGAATATCGTCGGCGGCAAGGTCGACCTGATGGAGCGCTCCATCGACGCCGCGCGACGCGAGGCCGAAGAGGAGAGCGGGCTCAAGATCGGCGCGGTCGATTTCCTGTGCCTGGCCGAAGAGATCATTCCCGCCGACGGCCAGCACTGGGTGTCGCTGATCTATGTCACCCGCGACTTCACCGGCGAGCCGACGCTGACCGAGCCGGACAAGCTGTCGGAGATCGGCTGGTTCGCGCTGGACGACCTGCCCCAGCCGCTGTCGGCCTTTTCGGCCAAGGCGTTCAGAGCCTTGAACAAGGCGGAATAGCGGCACGGCTCTGGCGTCGGTGAAAATCGAACGCTATAGCCGCTATAACAACCGACTCTGGCCGACGAAGAGACGCGATTCATGGCTGACGCCCACGCCACTCCGCAGCACGACTACCACCTGGTGGCGCCCAGCCCCTGGCCCCTGGTGTCCTCGGTCGCTGCGACCATCATGTTCATCGGCGCGGTGATCTGGATGAAGGGCCTGGCCCCGGCGGACGGCGGCCCGATCGCCGCCAACTTCCTGGCCGAAGGCAAGCCGGGCGTCTTCTTCGCCGGTCTGGCCGGCGTGCTGATCTCGGCCTTCTGCTGGTGGGCGGACGTCATCAAGGAATCTAAGGCGGGCGACCACACGCCGGTCGTGTCGCTGGGCCTGCGCTACGGCATGATCCTGTTCATCGCGTCGGAGGTGATGTTCTTCGTCGCCTTCTTCTGGATGTTCTTCGACATGGCCCTGTTCCATGAATCGCGGGTGCTGACGCCAGAAGTCGGCACCTGGGCCGATACCGCCAAGGCCTGGTCGACCTGGCCGCCGAAGGGCGTCGAGGTCCTATCGCCGTGGCAGTTGCCGCTGCTGAACACCGTGACCCTGCTGCTGTCGGGCTGCACCGTCACCTGGGCCCACCACGCGATCCAGGTCGGCGACCGCAAGGGCGCCAAGATCGCCCTGATCATCACCGTGGCCCTGGGCGTGCTGTTCACCTGCGTCCAGGCCTATGAGTACAACCACATCCTGCACGAGAAGCTGTTCTTCAACGAAGAGGCCGTGAACTCGGGCCTGTACGGCTCGATCTTCTTCATGGCGACGGGCTTCCACGGCTTCCACGTCCTGATCGGCACCATCTTCCTGGCGGTCTGCCTGATCCGCCTGCTGAAGGGCGACTTCACCCCTCAGAAGCATTTCGGCTTCGAAGCGGCGGCCTGGTACTGGCACTTCGTGGACGTGGTCTGGTTGTTCCTGTTCGCCTTCGTCTATGTCGTCTTCGGTTGATCCAAGACGGCCCTGAAGACATCGCAGCGGCGCGGGACGAGCCATCGTCCCGCGCCGTCGTCGTTTTCGATACGCCGGTTCGCTGGGCGCTGCGGGGGCGGTGTCCCCGGTGCGGCCAGGGCGCGCTGTTCGCGGGCTTTCTGAAGGTGGCGCCCGGTTGCACGGCCTGCGGTCTGGACTATTCCACCATCCAGACGGGCGACGACCCCGCCAGCTTCATCATGCAGATCGCCGGCTTCATCGTCGGCTTCTCGGCCCTGTTCGTCGAAATCAAATACCATCCGCCCATGTGGGTGCATCTGATCGTCTGGCTGCCGCTGGTGGTCGCCTTGTCGCTGGCCCTGATGCGGCCGGGGCGGGGACTGATGATCGGCCTGCAATATCGGAACCAGGTGGATGGATCCTCCCCTGCGGAGCGGGGGAGGGGGACCACGCCTCGCGTGGTGGAGGGGGCGACCCCAGACTCGGTGCGAGGGTCCGCCCCCTCCACCGCTTCGCGGTCCCCCTCCCCCGTTCCGCTGCGCTACACGGAGGAGGATCTATGAAGCGTTTCCCCTGGATCCTGACCGTGCTGACGGTGCTGGGCCTGATCCTGCTGATCGGGCTTGGCGTGTGGCAGGTCGAGCGGCTGAAGTGGAAGGAAGGGCTGATCGCGGCGGCCGATGCGGCGGCGGCGAAATCGCCCGCGCCGCTGGAGCAGGTGCTGGCGGAAGGGAATCTGGAGTTCAGGAAGGCGTTGATCGTCTGTCCCGGCCTGGCCAGCGCGCCCTTCGTCGAGCTTCAAAGCATCCATGACGGCGAGGCCGGGGTGCGGCTGATCTCGGCGTGCAAGTCGGCGGGGGCGGATTTCACCCTGCTGGTCGATCGCGGCTTTATCGGCGACGGCGTGACGGCGCGTCCGCGCGTGGTGGAGACTACCCTGCCGCTGGTGATGGTCGGCGAGTTCCGCACCTTCGACAAGCCCGGCGCCATGAGCCCGGCGCCGCGCGACGGCCGCTTCTACGCCCGCGACACGGCGGCGATGGCCAGGGCGCTGAACGTCACTGGGACGGTCCGGCCTGAGGCCGTGTTCGCCATCACCGCCGTCAATCCCGAGTTCCCGGCGCTCAGGCCCTCCGCGCCGCCTGCGGCCTTTTCCAACAACCATTTCGGATACGCCCTGACGTGGTTCGGACTGGCGATCGCGCTTGCGGGTTTCTATGTGGCCCTGCTTCGCCGTCGAATGAAGAAAGACGGTCCTCAAGCCGCCGCGCACCGCGTGCGCGGCGATAGGAAAGACTAAAGTCCTGACTTCCCTGCACACCCTGTCCAACGGCGTTCGCGTCATCTGCGATCCGATGCCGGGGCTGAAGACCCTGGCCGTCGTCGTCACCGTCAAGGGCGGGGCGCGGTGGGAGCCGCTGGATCGGTCCGGCTGGTCGCACCTGCTGGAACATCTGGTGTTCAAAGGCGCCGGCGACATGGCCGCGCGCGAGATCGTCGAACGGATCGAGGCCGAGGGCGGCACGATCAACGCCTCTACCGGCTATGAGCGGACCAGCTTCGAGGTGCGGGGGCTGGACGGCTCGCTGCCGCTGGCGATGCAGGTCCTGTCGGACCTGGTGTTCCGGCCCATCCTCGATCCCGCCGAGATCGAGCGCGAGAAGGACGTGGTGGCCCAGGAGATCGCCGAGGCTTTCGATACGCCCGACGACCATGTGTTCGAGATGGTGCAGACGCGCGCCTTCGCCAAACAGCCGCTGGGTCGCCCCATCCTGGGCTCTGTCGCCAGCCTGAAGCCGGCCGACAAGGCGTCGGTCGAGGCGTGGCGCGCGCGGCTGTATTCGCCCGACCGGATGGTGGTGTCGGTCTCAGGCGCGGTGGACGAGACCGAACTGCTGGCCCTGGCCGAGCGCTGGTTCGGCGATGCGGTGGCGACCCCGGCCGATGCGCCCGCGCCGGCCGCCTTCGTCGGCGGCCATGCCAAGCTGACGCGCAAGATCGAACAGGCCAATCTGGTGTTCCAACTGCCGGCCCTGTCCGCGACCGATCCGGCGCTTTCGGCCATGCGGCTGTTCGGCGAGATTCTGGGCGGGGGCATGGCCTCGCGCCTGTTCCAGAGCGCGCGCGAGGAGCGGGGTCTGGCCTACGCCATCGACGCCTATCAGGAGCCGTACGAGGATACGGGCGTGCTGGGCATCTACGCCGGGGCGGCGGCGGATCGGGCGAAAGAACTGGCCGAGGTTTCGGCGGCCGAGGTGCGGGCCCTGGCCGAGGTCGGCCCCACCGAAAAGGAGCTGTCGCGGGCCAAGGCGGTAATGAAGGCCGGCCTGTGGATGTCGGACGAAAACCCGATGAGCCGGGCCGGCCGCAACGCCGCCCAAACCCTGATCTTCGGCGCCCCGCGCTCCAGCCTGTCGATGACCGAACAGCTGGAAGCCCAGACGATCGAGGACGTTCGCGCGGTCGGCGGCCGTGTGCTGGCCTCGGGCCAGGCGGCCAGCGCCGTCCTGGGCCCGAAGTCGGCGGGACCGGCGGGCGAGGCGTTCGCGACGGCCCTGTTCGGGGGGTAGGGTTCGGCTGTTTGGGTCGCTTCCGTCGCTCTCGCGCGGAGGTTCAGCGGCAGATTATCCCAGCGGCGGCCGTCTGAATGTGCGGACCAGGGCACGAGGCAAACTTCTCTTCACGACCCGTTGCGGACATCCAATCGGAAAAGCATCATTGGTGAATGTCAGCGCCAGACTACAACGATCCTAGGTCCAGACTTAAGCCTAAGCTGCGCTTGAGGCCGATGCGCGGCTCAGGCCCCATCACCGCGCTAGCCGCTGGGCTGTTCATGTACGCCGCCATTCTCTGCATGATCGCATTTCTGGCTAGCTTTCTTCCCGGTGTCGAAGGCGCCGGCAGTCCGTTCTGGTTCCTCGCTGGAGCGGCAGCCTTTGCCATCGGCGCTGCCATCTTTTACGCGGCCCACAAGTTCTTTCGACGCTTCCGCTGACCACCCTGAGCTGACATCGACCGCGACCGTTTTCCGGCCTGAAGGCCACCGTCCGCTCTCGGCCGTGAAGCCCATGACTGAAATCGACCCGTTGCGGACATTAGTGTGGGTTGAGTTGGAGGAATTGCGCGAAGGACTGTAAGGCCGATTGCATGACGACGAACGTAGGCCCTCAGGCCCCCTTCCTATCTCTCCTGGCGGCCTGCGGAGGCCTGCTGACCATTGGTTGCTCCTCAGTGTCGGGATTAGATCAGTGTCGGTCAAAAGCAGCGTTGGTAGGAGTGGTTATAGGTGAACCAACAACGGTAGATGCTGTCAGACCGGCTGCTGGAGCCGAGTTCACAGAGTATCAATGGCGTCAGCCCGGCGCGATGGGGTTCGCCTGTCGGGTCGCCGGAAATCGTCTGATCGGCGTTGCTGCACTCCCGATCCCAGACGACACCGACGATGTCCGCTAACCACCCCTAACAGCCCTTCGCAACGTCCGCTTTGTGCGCAGGTGATCCGCGGCCGGCCTAACGGAACATCCGGCCGCAGCGGTCGGTTATGCTGGCGCTTGAACCCGTCCAGCCCCGGAGACCTTTCATGACCGTCCGCGTCGCCCTGATCGTCGGCAGCCTGCGCAAGGGCTCCTATTCGCGCGCCATCGGGATGGAACTGAAGGCGCTGGCCGAGCCCGGACTGGAGATCGAGCCGGTCGAGATCGGCGACCTGCCGCTCTATGACCCCGACCTGGAGACCGACAGTCCGCCGCCGGCCTGGAAGCGGTTCCGCGAGGAGGTGGCGACGACCGAGGCGGTGCTGTTCGTCACGCCCGAATACAATCGCTCCATCCCCGGCGCGCTGAAGAACGCCCTGGACGTCGGCTCACGCCCCTATGGCCACAGCATCTGGCAGGGCAAGCCCGCCGCCATCGTCAGCGTCTCGCCCGGCGCCGTCGCGGCCTTCGGCGCCAACCACCACCTGCGCCAGCCGCTGGTCTTCCTGAACATGCCGACGATGCAGCAGCCCGAGGCCTATATCGGCAATGTCGCCGACCTGCTGGACGAGAACGGCAAGCTGAAAAAGGACGACACCAAGGCTTTCTTAAAGAGCTTCACCGACGCCTTCGCCGCCTGGATCGACAAGACGAAGGTTTAGATCTTCAAAGCCGAGAGGAGTTTCGCGGGGTCGCGTACCCGCATGTCGATGACGACCGGATTTCCCTTGGCGGTGAGTGTCAGCCGGACATTCATGCCCGTCCAGTCCTTACGTGCTTCGGCCCTGACGAGGGCGACAGGTTTGCGGAACTCAAGACCGAACGCCCCGTAGGGCATGAACAAGGTGATTGGGAAAACGGGCGAGAGCCAAAGCTCTCGGTCATCGACGACCACCATCAGGCAGTTACTCGCGCCGCCCCACTTGCCCTTCTGTTTACCGGAGGCTCGCGTGTCAGCGTAACGGGCCGAAGCGGGGGGTCTGGGCATGACAGGTTCGCCCCGTGCTCGTCGGCTATTTACCGCATACCAGATCATGACTGGCCAAGTGACGATCACGCCGATTGCCCAGATGGTCAGGAAGATGATCTCTGGTTTCATATGGCCAAGTTAGGACCGAGTTTGACCGAAGTCATCCGTTCCAGACGCAGAGCCCAAAATGAAAACGGCGGCTCCGTGGGGAGCCGCCGTCGCCAGTTCAGCCGTGAGGCTGAAATCAGCCGATGGTTTGCAGCTGGCCAGCCGATTCCTTGCCCGAACGCTTGTCGCGTTCCAGCTCGTAGGAAACCTTCTGGTTTTCGTCCAGGCCGCGCAGGCCGGCGGCTTCTACAGCCGAGATGTGAACGAAGACGTCCTTGCCGCCGTCTTCAGGCTGGATGAAGCCGTAGCCCTTGGTGGCGTTGAACCATTTGACAGTGCCGGTAGCCATTTTGAGACCTCCGTTAGAAATTGACCGAGGGAACGTCCCTGCGGCCTGTCGGGTCTGAATGGGAGCGGCCTTGACTCGTGCGTTCGCAGAGAGAGTGGGCGTTACGCAGAGAGATCGACGAGCCGTATGTGCGCAGATATCGGCTGTGGATGCAAGCTTGGGGCGACGGGTCCGAAAATCCAATGATCGGAACGGTTTAGCTTGGGGTGCGTTACCGAACAGCACGAAAGGCCATCCCCATGAACCGCACCCACGTCGTCGAGCGCGCCTATCAGCTCGCCCGCACCAACGATTGTCTGAACACCGGCGACGTCGTCAAGGCGCTGTCCGGAGAAGGGTATTCGGGCGCCGAAATCTCGCATTTCCAGGGCAGCTCGATCCGCGCCGACCTGAACCGCATCTGCAAGATGCCCAAGCCCGAAGCCGCCTGAGCCCTAATGCGCGCCGGCGCCGTCCGGCAGATGCATCTTCTCGAACCGCCCCACCCGCGTGACCAGGGTGCGGGCGGCGTCGTTCATGCCCGTGACCTCAACGTCCGCGCCCTGACGGCGATAGCGGAAGACGACCTTGTCCACGGCGGCGACGCCGGTCAGGTCCCACAGATGGGCGTCGCTGAGATCGATCTCGACGCGCGTGGGTTGGCCGTGATGCTCAAAGCTGGCGGCGAACAGATCGGCCGAGGCGAAGAACAGCTGGCCTGAGACCCGGTAGCGCAGCACGCCCGGTTCCGGCGTCGGAACCTCGGTCACGGCAATGGTCTTTCCGACCTTGCGCATGAAGAAGGTCGCCGACAGCAGCACGCCCAGGATCACACCCTTGGACAGGTCGTGGGTGGCGACGACCGTCACGGTGGTGGCGATCATGACGATGGATGACTGAAGCGGGGTGGAGCGCAGTTTCATCACCGAGGACCAGTCGAAGGTGCCGATCGAGACCATGATCATGACGGCGACCAGCGCGGCCATCGGGATTTGGGCGACCCAGGTCTGGAGCGCCAGCATCAGGAACAGCAGGAACAGCCCGGCCCACAGGGTGGACAGACGCCCGCGCGCGCCCGAGGTGACGTTGATCATGGACTGGCCGATCATGGCGCAGCCCGCCATGCCGCCGAACAGGGGCGACAGGATGTTGGCGATCCCCTGACCGCGCGTCTCGCGATCCTTGTCCGAGGGGGTGTCGGTGATGTCGTCGATCAGGTTCGCGGTCAGCAGGCTTTCCAGCAGGCCGACGAAGGCCAGTGTCGCCGAGATGGGCGCGATGATGACCAGCGTCTCCCATGTCAGGGGGACGGCGGGCAGGTGGAACATCGGCAGGCTGGTCGGCATCTGGCCCATGTCGCCGACGGTGCGCACATCCAGCTTCAGCACGATCACCAGGGCGCTGATGGCGACGATGGCGACCAGGGGCGAAGGCACGGCCTTGGTGATGCGCGGAAAGCCGTAGATGACGACCAGGGCCGCCGCGACCAGGGCGTAGGTGATCCAGCCCCGGCCGATCAGCTCGGGCATCTGGGCCAGGAAGATCAGGATGGCCAGGGAGTTGACGAAGCCGGTCATGACGCTGCGGCTGACGAACTTGATGTAGCGGCCCAGCTTCAGCAGGCCGATGACGATCTGGAACACGCCGCACAGGATCGAGGCGGCGAACAGATATTCCAGCCCGTGGTCGCGCACGAGCGTGACCATCAGCAGGGCCATGGCGCCGGTCGCGGCCGAGATCATGGCCGGCCGCCCGCCGACGAAGGCGATGGTCACGGCGATGACCACGCTGGCGTAGAGGCCGACGGCGGGATCGACGCCGGCGATGATGGAAAAGGCGATGGCTTCGGGGATCAGGGCCAGGGCCACGACGGTCCCCGCCAGAAGATCGCGGCGAGGATTGGCGAGCCATTGCTGGCGCGCGGAGGCGATGATGGACATTTCAGGATTTCATCTGGATGAGCCTGACCGACGTTTCGGTTTCCGGCGGCTCGGTTTCCCAGCGGATCGGCGGCGGGGATAGCCACCCGTCGCCTGCGAACAGGGCCGGGTCCAAGGTGATGGCGTCCTGATGCGATGTTGCGCCGCAAAAAGCAAGCGTGGCGGCTAGATCAGACCGTCCATCGTCGGCGCCTCGGCGGCGCTGCCGGGAAAGACGCGGGCGTCCAGCGCGGCGCGGTCGAGGCCCATGTGATCGCGCAGCACGCCCTTGAACACCGAACGGATGTCCAGGGTCGGCGCCAGGTCGCGGTTCTCGAACAGGCGGTTGTCGGCCAGGGTCGGCCAGTCGCCGATGGGGCCGCCGCGCTTGACCGCACGGCCTGCCAAAAGAAGCGACGAGCCGGTGCCGTGGTCGGTGCCTTGGGTGCCGTTGGCGCGGGCGGTGCGGCCGAACTCGGTGGCGACGATGACCGCCGTGCGCGACCAAGCGTCGCCTAGGCCGTCCTTCAGGCCCGTGACCAGTTGATCCAGGCCCGTCAGCCGGGTCTGAAGTTGCGCCCGCTGACCCGCATGGGTGTCCCAGCCGTCCAGCGAGACGGCGACGATGTCGGCGCCTTCCGGTCCGGTCATCAGCCTGGCGACGGCCTGACCCAGGCCCTGGACGTCGTTGCGACGCAGGCGTTGGTCGCCGCCGTCCATGCCGACCAGCTGCTCGGTCGCCAGACCCCGCGCCAAGTTCTGGCCCAGCATCGGATCCTCGACATAGAGGTCCTGAAGCAAGGAGGCGATGCGGTCGCCGTCGCGCACCAGACCGCCGGGCGCCCAGCTGGACACCGGCGCGTCGCCGCGCAGGATCAGCGGGGTCTGGGCGCCGATCGACAGGCCCTTCAGCGACGTTCCGCCGGCCGCGACGATGGCGCGGTTCAGCCAGCCGTCGGACTGTTGGCGCAGACCTTCGCCGCCGTTCTACAGCACGTCCTGGGCGTCGAAGTGCGAGCGGATGCGCACGGGCAAGGCGACGGCAGGGGCGAACCGCATCTGACCCTGACCATAAAGGGCGTGCAGGCCCGCCAGCGCCGGATGCAGGCCGAAGCCTTCGCTCAGGGCCAGGGCGCCGTTCGCCTCGCCGGGCGCGGCGATGGCCAGACCGCCGCGCAAGGGGACGTAGTTTGGATCGGCGTAGGGGACGGTGACGGACAGGCCGTCCATGGCGCCGCGCGCAATGACGACGACCCGCTTGTTGGCGGGGCCGGCGGTCTGGGCGGCGACGCGGCCGGCGAAGGCCAGACCGATCCCGGCGGAGGCGGCGGCCAGCAGATGGCGGCGATTCACATTGAGGGCGGTCATCGGCGTTGGAACTCCGGCGACATGAACAGAAGGGTGAGGGCCTCGGGCCGACTTTCGGCGCGGGCGACGGCGAGGCGGGTGCGTTCGCCGAGGCGCGGGCCGAGGGCGGATGCGGCGACCGCATTGGGGTCGCTTGCCTGCGCCAGATCGGCGGCGGTGCGCGACCAGTTCAGCCGTTTGACCAGGACGTCGGGGCCGGCCCAGTCGGCGGCCGTGTCCGGCCAGCCCTCGGGCGACGGGGGCGCGAACGGCGGCTGGCCCATGTCCAGCAGGGCCTGGCGCAACGGCTGGATTCGCTGAGGCCGGGTTCCCAGCGCGCGATGCGCCGAGACGATGAAGTCGTAGGGCGTCTTGACCTTGGCGGGTTGGGGCGTCCAGGTCTCGGGCGCGTCGATCAAGGCGCGGGCGACCTGGGCCAGATCGCCGCCGGAGCCGGTCCAGGCCGCTTCCAGCCGGTCGACCAGGGCGGGAGGCGGATCGTCGGCGACGAAATGGGCGGCGAGACGGCGCGACAGGCGTTTGGCCGTCGCCGGATGCCGGGCCAGGTCTCGCAGGATGGCCTGACCCTGGGCCAGGCCCGCCGCCGGATAGGTCTTGCCCATCACGGTGCGGGCGCCGGGTTCGTGGACGTTGGCGCGGAAGACGAAGCCGTCGGGACCGGGTTCGGCCTGGGCGGCCATGTTGCGCGCGCGGCGCGGACGGTTGGGCTGACGCTGGTCGCGGGCGGCGGGGATCGACCAGCCGGTCAGGGCGCGCGCCAGTTCAGTGACATCGGCCTGGGTGTAGCCCCCGTCAGCGCCGACCGTGTGCAACTCCATCATCTCGCGGGCCAGGTTTTCATTCAGACCGGCGTTGCGGCGCGCGCCGGCCATGCTGTCGGGACCGACCGAGCGGGCCTGATCCAGATACAGAAGCATGGCAGGATGCTGTTCGGCTGCCAGGACCAGATCCTCGAACCGGCCGAAGACGTGGGGGCGGATGGCCTCGCGCTCGTACTGACCGACGAAGGCGCCGCTGGCGAACTTGGCGGCCGAGACCGTCAGGGCGTTCGACCAGAACAGGGCCCAGCGCTCGGCGAAGCCGTCGTCGGTGGTCGCGCCGAGCTGGGCGCGAGCCAGGAACTCCTGCGCCGTGTCCTGGGTGATGTCGCGGCGGGCGGCCTGACGGGCTTCGCGCCGGGCGACGGCCTGCGGATCGGCGGCGTCCGGCATGGCTGGCGAGGGAGCGGGCGCGGCGTCGGCCGTCGCCGGAGCGGCGGCGCGTCGGTCGCGGCGAACGAGGCCGGCGTCGCTCTGATAGTCGATATATTGGGCGACGCGTTCGGTGGTGTCGGCGAACTGGCCGGACGGCTGGGGCGCGCCCTGGGGCCGAATCTGGCCCATGGCCCAGCCGCGCGGATCGGCGGCGACGCGGTCGATCTCGCCCGGCCGGGCGCCCAGACCTAGGCGCGTCAGGGCGACGGCGGCGTCGGTCGGTGATGAAGCCATGGCCTTCTCCTCGTCCGTCCCCCGCACATTGTAACGCCTTTGGGCGAAAACTCCGTCGCGGGGTCGGATTTGAGGTTAGGCGACCAATCAGGCGGGTTGGGCCAAACCGGCCTCCGCGTCCGCGATCAGCTCGCGGTCGTCGACCTGCCACGGGTGGAAATCGGGTTTGTAGAAGGCCAGGTAGTCGCCGATCATCCTGCGATACAGGCCCGGCTTCAGCCACAGCCAGCGGAACAGGCCCAGACGCGCGCGCCAGCCGACGATGCCGTCCTGCTTCAGCAGCATGAAGGTCGTCTCGCGCACCGTGCGGGTGAACAGCAGCGTCGTCAGGAACATGGCCCAGCGGCGGATGCGCCAGCGCTTCAGCAGACTGAGGTCCCGGGTCGCGTGCAGGAAGACGTCATAGGCCACGCCCTTGTGTTCGATCTCCTCGATGGAGTGCCAGCGCCACAGGCGGGCCAGGTCGTGGGGCGAGCCCTTCAGCAGTTCGGGATCGGCCAGCAGCCGATGGGCGAAGGCGGCGGTGAAATGCTCCAGCGCCATGGTCGCCGCCAGCTGGGCCAGGGCCGGACGGGCGCGGGCGATGTCGAGACGGGCGGTGACATAGGCCTCGATCTCGGCGGTGTCGTAGCCGGCGCGTTCGGTGATGGCGTTGAAAGCCATGTGTTCGCGAGTGTGGGCGCCCTCCTGGACCGTGAAGGCGCGGATGTCGGCGGCCAGGGCCGGGGGCGCGTCCTTGGCGAACCGCTTGACCGACTGGATGAAGAACCGCTCGCCGTCGGGGAAGGTCAGGCTGAGGGCGTTCATCACGGCGGTGCCGAACGGGTCGCCGTTCAGCCACCAGCGTGGCGTCGGAGCCTTGCGGTCGATATGCAGGTCGCGCGGCTTGATCTGGAGGTCGGCGGGGGTGGCGGATTTCGCCATGGTTCTGCTCCTCGATTTCAGGCGGATGATGGAGTTAACTGACATCAATGTCAACTAATGGTCCGGTGAAGCGACGGCGCGGGGCGTTGGCGCGCGAAGAGGCGCTGGAGGCGGCGCGCGACCTGCTGCTGACCGGCGGGCCGGCGGCGGTGACCCTGAAGGCGGTGGGCGAGCGGATGGGCGTGGGGCACGCCAATCTGATCCACCATTTCGGCTCGGCGGCCGGGCTTCAAGGCGCGCTGATGGATGCGATGGTGCGCGACCTGGCGCAGCGGATCGAGGCTGGCCTGGGAGAAGGGCGCGACGGCGTCGAGCCGGGGCGGCTGATGAGCGTGGTGTTCGACGCCTTCGGGCCGGGCGGGGCTTCGCAGATGGCGGCCTGGTTGGCGCTGGCGCGCGAGCAGGGCCGGGCGGAGAGCTTCGCCGAGGTGGTGCGCGATCTGGCCGAACGGCTGGCGGCCATGGCGCCCGATGATCCCAGGGCGGCTGAGCGGGCCAAGGCCCTGGTGGTGACGGCGGCCTATATGGCCTTCGCCGAGGGGCTGATCGGAGACATCCTGACGCCGATGCTTGGCGCGCCCGAGGGGCTCGGTCGCGACTTGGCGCTGAAGCTGACCGCGACACTTTTGGCCGAACCGTAAGGTTCAGAGCCGAATCTTGATGCTATAGTCCCCACCGATGGCGCTTCTGGACTGGATGAGCGATGTGGCCGGACCCGTGATCCGGGGGGACGGCGTGCTGCTGCGCCCGCCACGCGCCGCCGATTACGCCGCCTGGTCCACCCTGCGCGACGGCTCGCGCGACTATCTGCAGCCGTGGGAGCCGGCCTGGCCCGAGGACGACCTGACCAAGGCGGCCTTCCGGCGCCGGCTGTCGATCTATGCGCGCGAGATGGAGTTGGGCAACGCCTGGCCCTTCTTCGTCTTCGTGCAGGACGGCAAGACCCTGGCCGGAGCGGTGACCCTGTCGAACGTGCGGCGCGGCGTCGCCGAGACGGGGACGCTGGGCTACTGGATCGGCCAGCCGTTTTCCGGTCAGGGCGTGGCGACGGCGGGGGTTCGGGCCGTGGTCGGATACGCGTTCGACAAGCTGAAGCTGCACCGGCTGGAGGCGGCCTGTCTGCCCACCAACCACGGGTCGCGACGGGTGCTGGAGAAATCCGGCTTTCGCAACGAAGGTCGGGCTCGCGCTTATTTGAAAATTAACGGCGAGTGGGCAGACCATTTGTTGTTCGGCCTGGTCGAGGACGAGCGTTGACGGCCGGGGGCCGTCTGGAAGGGCGAGACGCGTGACACCACGATCCCGATCGCTGGCCTGGGACGCCACGACCGCCATCGAGGCGCTGGCCGCCGCCGAAACGGCCCTGTGGGTCTGGACGCCCGCGGCGGACGAACTGCGGTTCACCGGCGCGACGCGATCGCTGGGCCTGGGGCCGCTTGCGCCGGAATGCACGGCCGCCGGTTTCGTCGCCCTGGCCATGCCGCAGGATCGCAGCCTGGCCGAACGGATGCTCAAACCCCAGGACGAGGGCGCCGAGATCGCCGTGCGTCTGCGCATGCGCGGGTCCGAGACCTGTCTGTGGCGTGGCGTCTGGCTGGAGGACGGCCTGCGCGCCGCCGGCGTCGTGGCGCTGGAGACCAAGTTCGCCGGATCGGACCGCGATACGCTGACGGGCCTTCTGGATCGTCGCGCCTTTCTGGCCCGCGTCAGCGAGGTGCTGACCCAGCCCGGCGAATACGAAATCGTTGTCGGCGACGTGGACCGGCTGCGGCGCCTGAACGAGGCGCTGGGGCACGAGCGGACCGACCTGGTGTTGTCGGCCCTGGGCTCGCGTCTGGCCGCCGCCTTCAACAAGGACGCCTCGGCCGCGCGGATCGGCGAGGACGAGTTCGCCATCATCGTCCCCAAGACCGCGTCCCACACCAGCTATCGCGTGCGTGACGCGCTGGAGCAGCCGCTGCGGGTCGCGGGCTTCGACATCTATCCGACCGTCTCCATTGGGGCGGTGATGGTGGAGGGCGGGCCGGATGCGCCCGACGCCGCCGAACTGTTGCGCCGGGTCGAGTTGGCGGTGGAATCGGCCAAGGGCGCCGGGCGCGGCGGATCGGCCGCCTATGGCCGGGCGCTGGAAAGCGACAGCCTGAGCCGTCTGGCGCTGGAGGCGGATCTGAGGAACGCCTTCGTGCGGGGCGAGATCGTGCCCTTCTTCCAGCCGATCGTGAACCTGAACACCGGGGCCGTCGCCGGTTTCGAGGCCTTGGCGCGCTGGCGTCACCCGCGCCGGGGTCTGGTGCCGCCGGACGAGTTCCTGGGTCTGACCGCCGACCTGGGGATGATGAACGACCTGGGCCTGCTGATGATGACCCAGTCGGCGCGGCAGCTGGCCGAATGGATCGAACGCCATCCGCTGGCCGGCAAGCTGTTCTGCAGCGTCAACCTGTCGGTCGGCGAGATCGAGCGCCCGCACCTGTGCGAGGACGTGGCGCGCATCATCAAGGAGACGGGCCTGCCCAAGGGCGCGCTGAAGCTGGAGGTCACCGAGGGCGACATCATGCGCGACACCGCCCGCGCCGCCGAGGTGCTGCAATCGCTGAAAGACGTCGGGGCGTCGCTGGCGCTGGACGACTTCGGCACCGGCTTCTCGTCGCTTTCCTATCTGGCGCGCCTGCCGTTCGATACGCTGAAGATCGACCGCTATTTCGTTCTGACAATGAACAAGGACGAAGGCTCGGCCAAGATCGTCAAGTCGGTGGTCAACCTGGGCCGCGACCTGTCGCTGGAAGTCGTCGCCGAGGGCGTGGAGAACGCCGAACTGGCCCGCCTGCTGCTGGACGCCCAATGCCACTACGGCCAGGGCTTCGGCTATGCCCCCGCCCTGCCGGCGCAGGAGGCCGAGGTCTATCTGGCCGAAAGCCTGGCCGACGGCACCGCGCCGTTGAAGCAGCGGTCGGCCTAGGGCTTAGATCGCGTTTAGCGGCAGGCGCAGGTAGCGCTGGCCGTTGGTGTCGGGGGGCGGCAGGTCGCCGGCGCGGATGTTGACCTGAAGCGAGGGCAAGATCAGTTGTGGCGCGCCCAGGGTGGCGTCGCGGGCCTCGCGCATGGCGACGAAGGCGTCTTCCGATACGCCGCCGCCGATGTGGATATTGTGCGCGCGTTGTTCGGCAACGGTGGTCTCGAACCGGTAGTCGGTGCGGCCCTGGGGCAGGTAGTCATGGCCGACGAAGATTCGGGTGTCGTCGGGCAGGGTCAGCAGGCGCTGGATCGAGCGATACAGGGTCCGGGCGTCGCCGCCGGGAAAGTCCGTTCGCGCCGTGCCGTAGTCGGGCATGAACAGGGTGTCGCCGGTGAAGACCGCATCGCCGATCCGGTAGCTGACGCAGGCCGGGGTGTGGCCGGGCGTGTGGATCACCTCCACCGTCAGGTCGCCCAGCATGAAGGCGTCGCCGTCCGCGTAGAGATGATCGAAAACGGCGCCGTCCGGGCGCACATCGTCGGCGCCGAACAGGGGACCGAAGGCGGACTGAACCTGGGTGATCCGCCCGCCGATGCCGATCGACACGCCCGTCGTCGCACGCAGATGCGCCGCCGCCGTCAGGTGGTCGGCGTGGGCGTGGGTTTCGAGCACGAGGGCCAAGGTCAGCGTTTCCGACCGCAGCGCCGCCATGACGGCGTCGATCGATCGCGTCGAGGTGCGGGCCGAGGGCGCGTCGAAGTCCAGGACGGGGTCGATGATCGCTGCCTGACCCGTCGCGGGGTCGCTGACCAGATAGGTGACGGTGTGGGTCGCGGGATCGAAAAAGCCGCGGACGTCGGGAGATTGGGCCATGGAGAACGCTCCTTTCGCGATCCAATATATTAGGCATTGCTTATTTAGCAAGTGCGCATATATTGCGCCCCATGATCGACCTTCAGACCATCGGACTTGAGCGTTTCCAGGCCAGCGCGGGCGAGGCGGCGGCGCTGCTGCGCGCGCTGTCCAACGAGAAGCGGCTGATGATCCTGTGTCAGTTGGGCGAGGGCGAGATGTCCGTAGGCCAACTGCTGCCCCAGGTCGGCCTGTCGCAATCGGCCCTGTCCCAGCACCTGGCCAAGCTGCGCGAAGAGGCGCTGGTCAGCACGCGTCGAGACGGCACGACCATCTTCTACCGCATCGCCGATCCGGCCGTCCTGAAGGTCATCGCCGTGCTGGCCGAAATCTATTGTCCCCCTGTTTCCTCCGAAAAGGCATGATTCCCATGAGCGTCCTGACCCCCCTCTCCCCCGCCGAGGTTTCGCGTCGGCTGAAGCAAAAGACGGCCGTGCTGGTCGATATTCGCGAGCCGGATGAGTTCGCCAGAGAGCATGTCGTCGGCGCCGTCCATGCGCCGCTGTCGGCCTTCGACGCCTTTACGCCCGCCGGCGTCGACAGCCGCGACGTCATCTTCACCTGCCGGACCGGCAATCGGACGGGCGTCAACTGCGAGCGTCTGGCGGCCAAGACGACGGGCCAAGCCTTTGTTCTGGAGGGCGGGCTGGACGCGTGGAAGGCGCAGGGCCTGGCCACCCACGCCGACCGCTCCAAGCCGATCGAACTGATGCGTCAGGTGCAGATGGTCGCGGGCGGCCTGATCCTGCTCGGCGCGGCGCTGGGCCTGCTGGTGCATCCGGCCTTCTGGGGTCTGTCAGCCTTCGTCGGCGCGGGCCTGTTCGTCGCGGGCGCGACGGGCTTTTGCGGCATGGCGCGGCTGCTGGCCGTCATGCCGTGGAACAGAACCGCGACCCGGCCAGTGACAAGAGCGGTCTGATCCGATGACGACCGAACTGACCCCGCTGGTCCTGACCGCCTTCAGCGGCGGCGTCGTCACCCTGCTGCTGACCCTGTTCGGCGGCGGCGGGTCGGTTCTGGCCGTACCGCTGCTGCTCTATGTCGTCGGCGTCGCCGATCCCCATGTCGCCATCGGCGTGTCGGCGGCGGGGGTGGCGCTGAACGCCCTGACGGCTCTGGCCGGTCAGGCCAGGGCAGGGCGGGTGCGCTGGCCCTGCGCGACCCTGTTCGCCATCACCGGCGCGGCCGGGGCCTGGTTCGGTTCGTCCCTGGCCAAGATAATCGACGGCCATCAGCTGCTGCTGATCTTCGCCGTGGCCATGGCGGCCGTGGGCGTGTCGATGCTGCGTCCCAAGGCGGCGGTCGCGCGGGACGAGCCCCGGCTGAACTGGTCCATGTCGCCGCGCGTCGGCATGGCGGGCGCCGGCGTCGGCTCGGCCGCCGGCTTCTTCGGCATCGGCGGCGGCTTTCTGATCGTGCCCGGCCTGATGGCGTCGACGGGGATGAGCCTGGCGACCGCCCAGGCGACATCTTTGCTCAGTGTCGCCGCATTCGGAGCGACGACGGCGGGCAACTATGCGCTGTCGGGCTGGGTCGATCCGGGCCTGGTCGCCGCCATGGCGGTCGGCGGGGTCGCCGGGACGGCGGCGGGTCTGCCGCTGGCGCGCCGGCTGGGGTCGAACGCCCGGCTTGGGCGCATCCTGTTTGCGGGCCTGATCCTGGTGGTCGCCGCCTATGTCGCGGTGCGCGCCGTCCTGGCGCTCTGACACCTCTGTTCAGCGGGCCGTCTTTCGACGACAGTTCCGCCCATGACCGACGCCAGACTGGAGATCGCCGCCGGCTTTGCGACCTTGCAGGGGCCCAAGGCGGATAATCAGGACTTCGGCGGCGTTCATATCGGCACGGCGGCCGAGCAGCGCGAGCATGGGGTGGTGGCGGTGATCGCCGACGGGGTGTCGGGATCCAAGGCCGGGCGAATGGCGGCGGAGCTGACGACGCGCAGCTTCATCGACGGCTATCTGGATCAGAACCCGCTGAACGGCATCGCCGCCAACGGCATCAAGGCGCTGAGGGGCTTCAACCGCTGGCTCCATTCGCGGGGACGGATCGATCCGGCCATGGAGGGGGCGGCGACGACGTTCACGGCCCTGATCCTGCGCGGGCGCGAGGCGACGGCGCTTCATGTGGGCGACAGCCGGGCCTGGCATTTCCGCGATGGGGTTCTGACGCGGCTGACGGAAGATCACACGCGGGCCCAGCAGGGGCTCAGCCATGTGCTGTACCGCGCGGTGGGCATCGAGGCGGATGTGAAGCTGGACGTGCGGCAAGTGCGGCTGGAGCCGCACGACCGGCTGCTGCTGACCACCGACGGGGTCCATGGGGTGCTGGGCGATGCGGCGATCGCGAGCCTGTTGGGGCGGCGCAGTTCGCCCGACGCGGACGCCAAGGCGATCCTGGCCGAGGTCGAGGCGGCGGGGCCGCGCGATAACGCCACCGCCATCGTCATCGACGTGGTCCGCACCGGCGCGCCCGACTGGGAGGCGATCACGGCGGAAGCGGAAGGGCTGGCCATCCTGCCGCCGCCCGTCGTCGGCGATAATGTCGATGGCTTCGCGCTGCAGCGGGTCGTGGCGGACGGGCGCTATACGACCCTGTTTCTGGCCAAGGACACACTGGGCGACGGCGGCGCGGTCGTGCTGAAGTTTCCCAAGCCCGCTGTGGTGTCCGAGCGCGGCGCCCGCACCGCCTTTCTGCGCGAGGCCTTCATCGGCCGGCGCATCGACAGCCCCTTCGTCGGCAAGGTGCTGAGCCTGGATGCCGGTCGCCAGAGCCGCCTCTATATCGCCCAGCCCTTCCATGCCGGTCAGACCCTGCATGCGCGGCTGGCGCAGGAGGGGCCGTTCGAGATCGGCGAGGGGATCGGCGTGGCGCTGCGCCTGTCGCGGGCGGTTTCGGCCCTGCACCGGGCGGGGGTGACGCACCGCGACATCAAGCCGGACAATGTGATCCTGGAGACACAGGGCGGGCTGAAACTGGTCGATCTGGGCGTCGCACGCTTGCGGCTGGCCGAGGAGTTCGCCGAGGCCGAGGCGCCCGGCACCGCCGGCTATAAGGCGCCGGAAATGTATGCGGGCGAGAGCGGCGACGCCGCCACCGACCAGTTCGCCCTGGGGGTGACGCTGTATCGCCTGTTCACCCGCACCTATCCGTGGGGCGAGGTGGATCCGACCGATGCGCCGCGCTTTGACCGGGCGCCCGCACCGCCGACGCGACACCGGCCGGACATGCCCGCCTGGCTGGAGGCGGCCATCATGCGCGCCGTCGCCGTCGATCCGAACGAGCGGTTCGAGGATGTCGAGGAACTGATCCATGTGCTGGAAACCGGCAGCGCCGTCGCGGCTCCGCCGCCGCGTCAGCTGTCCTTGATCGAGCGCGATCCGGTGCGGTTCTGGCAGGGGATCAGCCTGGTTCTGCTGATCGCTTTTCTGGTGTCGATGGCGACGCGTTAGCGGCCCATACGCTCAACCTCAGCGATCGGATGTGCGACATTTGGCGATGCAGAAGCTTGGGAACCTGTGGCCGCCTTCGGCTTTTGTGACGGCGAGCGGGGATGTCGCGCCCGCACTTTATCGGCACGAAAGCCTCCCCCAAATGATCAAGACACTTGCCTCCAGCGCCCTGGCCCTGGCCATGGTTTCCACCCCCGCCCTGGCCCAGTCCGTCGCCCCCGACTGGTCCGGCCCCTACATCGGCATCTTCGGCGGCTACAACCAGTCGAACGATGACGGCGACGAGATCCTGCGCTTCGACCGCAATCTGGACGGCAACTACGGCGACCAGGTCACCACGGCCGCCGGCGCCAATGCCTTCAGCCCCGGCTTCTGCGGCGGCATGGCGACCAGCACCGCGCCCGGCACCGGCTGCCGTGACGACAACGACGGCGTCGAAGCGGGTGTGCGCGCCGGTTATGACATGCAGTTCGGCAACTTCGTCGTCGGCGCCCTGGCCGAATACAGCGTCAACAATGTCCAGGATTCGGTGACCGGCTTTTCGACCACTCCGGCCTTCTACACCTTCACGCGCGAGCTGGAGAGCACCGCGGCCGCTCGTCTGAAGCTGGGCTATGCTTATGGCCCGGCCCTGATCTACGGCACCGGCGGCTATGCCTACGGCAAGTTCGAGAACAAGTTCCGCACCTCGAACCAGGCCAACAGCTTCACCGAAACCAGCGAGGGTGATGACGGCGACGGCTGGCAGGCCGGCGGCGGCGTGGAATACGCTCTGGGCCGTGGCCTGACGGTCAGCGGCGAATACCTCTACACCTCGCTAGACGTCGACAGCCCGGTGATCCGCGTCGGCAATACCGGCACGACCCCGGCGACCAACCCGTTCATCCTGGCGCCGAACACCACGGGCACGGACATGGTGCGCGGCAACGGTCGCTTCGGAACCCACATGTTCCGCATCGGCATGAACTACCGCTTCTAATCGTCAAGGGGGGCGGTCTGGCGTCAGGCCCGGCCGCCCTGGCTCGACAGCATGGCCGCGTCCACGCCCAGCTGGGCGAGGGCGCGCGTCCATTTCGACGTGTGTTCGCCGTCGAAAATCAGGTCCAGATCGGCGTCGGCGGTCAGCCAGACGTTGTCGGCCAGTTCTTCCTCCAACTGCCCCTCGCCCCAGCCGGCATAGCCCAGCAACAGGGCCGAGCGGCGCGGACCGGCGACCTCGTCGGTCATGGCGGCCAGCGCCTCGCGCGTGCCGGTCATCGCCAGACCGTCGCCAAAGGCCAGGGTGTCGTCGCCGACCGTCCAGTCGTCGGTGTGCAGCACGAAGCCGCGCTCGCGCTCGACCGGTCCGCCCATTAGGACCGCGCGACCGATGGATTGATCGGGCGCCGGCGCGTCCAGCTTGTCCAGAACCGTCTTCAGATCCACCCCCGGCGCCGGTCGATCCAGCCGCAGGCCCATGGCGTGATCCGGCCCGTGGGCGCAGATCAGGATGACGGCGTGTTCGAACCGGGCGTCGTCGATCCCGGGCATGGCGACCAGCAGTCGGCCGGTCAGGGTGGAGGCTTGGCTCATGATCCTGGCATCATCCGTCCGGAAAGCGGCGCAAGCAAGCCGAACCGGCGCTTGCGGTGTCGCCCGTGGTGTCTATGTGTCGCACACGGCCGTTCAAACGGGCCGGCCTCAAACCTCAGCGAGACAGACATGACCATCCAGATCGGCGATCGCATCCCGAACGCAACCCTCGCCCAAGCGACCGCCGAGGGGCCCAAGCCCGTCAGCACCGACGACATCTTCGCCGGCAAGACCGTGGCCCTGTTCGCCGTGCCCGGCGCCTTCACCCCCACCTGCTCGGCGCGCCACCTGCCGGGCTTCAAGGATCACTTGGCCGACATCCAGGGCAAGGGCGTCGATACGGTCGCCTGCATCTCGGTCAACGACGCCTTCGTCATGAAGGCCTGGGGCGAGAGCCAGGGCATCACCGACGACAGCATCGTCATGCTGGCCGACGGCAACGGCGAACTGACCCGCGCCCTGGGTCTGGTGCTGGACGGTTCGGGCTTCGGCTTGGGCGAGCGCTCGCAACGCTATTCAATGCTGGTCAAGGACGGCGTCGTCGAGCAGCTGAACATCGAACAGGGCGGCGAGTTCAAGGTGTCCTCGGCCGAGCATCTGCTGGCGCAGCTCTGAATTGGATCAATCCACGCTACCGCTTCGCTACTTGAGCGTGGATTGATCGTGAACTCGGATGTGTTCAGCCCGGAGAAGCGCAGCGCCGTGATGCGTCGCGTGAAGGGGCGGGACACGTCGCCGGAACTGGCCGTGCGCAGGATCCTGCGTGCGGCCGGGATCGGCTATCGACTGGGCGGCATGGGTCTGCCGGGTCGCCCGGATGTGGTGATGAAGGGTCGCAAGGTCGCCCTCTTCGTCCACGGCTGCTTCTGGCACGGTCATGATTGCGCCCGTGGATCACGCCAGCCCAAGACCAACGCCGATTACTGGATCGCCAAGATCGGTCGAAACCGCGTTCGCGACGCTGTTGCTGTCCAGGCGCTGGAGGCCTCGGGCTGGCGCGTGGTCGTCGTCTGGGAATGCGAGATAAAACGGCCTGATTTCGCCGCGCGTCTGACCGCGACCATTCGGGGTCAGGCGGCCTCGGTCGCGGCCTGAGCGGCGGTGTCGTTCAGGACGTGCTGCAAGGCGCCGATCAGGGCGGGCGGCGTCAGGGGCTTGGAGACGAAATAGGCCATGCCGGCCGCCTGACAGGCCGCGACGTCCTCGGGCGCGGTGTCGGCGGTGACGGCGACGACCGGGGTGGCGGCGTTGGGTCCGCCGCCGGCGCGCAGGCGACGGGTCGTCTCGCGCCCGTCCAGCTCGGGCATGCGCACATCCATGAAGATGATGTCGAACACCGCCTCCTGACAGCGTTCCAGCGCGATCATGCCGTCGGCGGCGGTGGTGATCTCGCAGCCCAGCGGCTGAAGGATCAGCTGCACCGCGCGGCGGTTGATGTCGTGATCGTCCACGACCAGCAGGCGCAGCGGTTGGTCTTCGGCCTCGTCGGCGACGGCTGGGTTCGCGACGACCGGCTCGGGCGCGGGTGCTGGTTCAGGCGCAGGCGAGACGGCTGCGGGCTTGGGCGCGGGCGCGACCGAGGGCGTCAGCGAGCGGGCGATGTCCAGGCGGCTTTCATCGACGACCTCGACGATCTGCGTCGCCTCGTCGCCACGCGGCAGGATCAGCGAGACGGTGAAGCGCGAGCCCTGACCCGGCGCGCTGCGCACGGTCAGTCGGCCGCCCATCAGGTCGATCAGGTTGCGACTGATCGCCAGTCCCAGGCCCGAGCCGCCGTAGCGGGCGGAGACGCCGTCCGCGGTCTGGTCGAACGGAGTGAACAGGCGGGCCAGTTGATCGCTCGTCATGCCCGGACCCGTGTCCACGATCTCGAACAGCAGGGCGTATCCCGACGGTTCCTCGGGCCAGGCCTGGACCCGCAGGGTGATCTGGCCCTGCTCGGTGAACTTCATGGCGTTGGACATCAGGTTGTTCAGCACCTGACGGATGCGCATGACGTCGCCCTTGACGTGGCGGGGCATGGCCGAGGCGCCTTCGATGCGCAGCTTCAGCCCCTTGGCGTCGGCGACGCCGCGCCACAGCATCAGGGTCTGGGCCAGCATCTGCCGCAGGTCGAAGTCCTTGGCCTCGACCGTCATCCGTCCGGCGCCGATCCGGGTGTGGTCCAGCAGGTCGTCCAGCAGGGCCTTCATCATCAGGCCGGCGTCGGTGATCAGGTTGGCGCTGTTGCGCGACTGGGCGTCGGGCGCGCGCAGCTCGGCGGCGCCGGCCAGGATCGCGCCGATCGGGGTGCGCAGGTCATGGCCGATCGCGGCCAGGAAGGTGGTGTGGTCGGCCAGGCTGCGCTCGGCCCTGAGACGGGATTCTTCGGCCAGGGCGTGGGCGCGAACGACGGTGACGCTGGCCTCGACCATGCGCTGGCCGGTGATGGCGACATAGAAGGTGAACAGCACCACGGCCGCTGCGGCCGACATGACCAGCGGGCCGGGCGCGTGCAGCGCATAGACGAAGAAGGGGGTCGCCAGCAGGAAGCCGACCTGGGGCGCGAGGCCGGCGACCATCACGGCCTGGCATCGGGTGGCGTTCACGATCGCCGTCAGCATGACCGCGGTCAGCATCAGGACGGCGCACACACCGCCGAACGCGCCGCCGATCCACCACAGGACCAGGGAAAGCGAGGAGAAGACGGTCGAATTGGCGAAGACGACGGCCAGGATCGCCAGCTTGCGGCCCGTGGAAAGCTCGTCGGGACCCTTCAGGATCGGTCGATAGACGACCACCTCCATGGCCTGGACAGCCATATACAGGACGACCCAGCCCAGGGTGAACCGCACCCCGACCATCGGGGTCACGACCAGGGCGACAGCCGCCGCCGCCACGACCCGTTGCACCGCCGCGCCCGTGCGCTGACGAACGGCGGCGGTCCAGCTGCTTTCAGCGATATCGACGGCGGTCGATTTCATTCAGGCCCTCGAATGACGAACGCAGATCGCTCGCATCGGTCACTCTAGGCCTATCGACACTAACGCTCCGTCAACGGGGCGCGCCGACCGCCTCGGCGGCTGTGGAAAAGCCGTCGGCGCGCAGGCGGGCGGCCAGATCACGCTTGATGCGGGCGACCAGGCCGGGGCCTTCATAGATCAGGGCGGAATAGATCTGGACCGCCGAAGCGCCCAAGCGGATGCGGGCATAGGCCTCGGCCCCACTGTCGATGCCGCCGACAGCGATCAGGGGCAGACGACCGGCCGCCGCCTCGGCCGCCGCGCGCAGGGCCTTTTCCGCGAACGGACGGATGGGCGCGCCGGACAGGCCGCCGGTTTCGCGGGCGTGCGGCGAGCGCAGGCTCTCGGGACGTTCCAGCGTGGTGTTGGACACGATCAGACCGTCGATCCGGTGGGCCAGAGACGCCTCGACGATCATGCCGATCTCATCGGCGATCAGATCGGGCGCGATCTTCAGGAAGACGGGTACGCGGTCAGGCGCGGCGACGGGACGGGCGGCGTCGATACGGCCCAGCAGGTCATCCAATTGCTCGCGGCCCTGAAAGGCGCGCAGGCCGGGCGTATTGGGTGAGGAGATGTTGACGGTGAAATAGGAAGCGCGGCCGGCGAGGCGTTGCAGACCGGCGACATAGTCAGCCGCCTTGTCTTCGGTGTTCTTGTTGGCCCCCAGATTGGCGCCGACCACGACGCCCCTCGGGCGCTGGTCCAGCCGCTCGGCGAAGGCGTCCAGCCCGGCGTTGTTGAACCCCATCCGGTTGATGATGGCCCGGTCCTCACTGAGGCGGAACAGGCGGGGCTTGGGATTGCCGGGCTGGGGCCGGGGCGTGACCGAGCCGCATTCGACGAAGCCGAAACCAAGGCGCGACAGGCCGCGCAAGGCCTCGCCGTTCTTGTCCAGACCCGCCGCCAGGCCGACCGGATTGGGCAGGTCCAGCCCCGCCAGCTGTGTTTTGAGGATCGGATCGTCGGCGGGCGGGACGGGCAGGGGGGCGAGGGCCAGTCCCCTGATCGCCAACTGGTGCGCCTGCTCCGGGTCTAGCTGACGCAGCAGGGCGGCGCTCACATTCGCCAGGCTCATGCGTCGTCCTCGAATGCCATCTCGCCGTCGGCCGTGACCGAGAAGGCGCGCGAGGCCGTGACGGTGGCGACGGGCAGGGGGGCGTAGAGATGCGGAAACAGATCGCCGCCGCGCGACGGCTCCCAGATCAGGTGGTCGCCGAACCGGCCGAGATCGACGGTCAGCAGCAGCAGGTCGCCGCGCCCGGCGAAATGCCGTCGCGCAGTCTCGGCCAACTGCGCCTCGGTCGACATATGGATGTAGCCGTCGGCCAGATCGACGGGCGCGCCGTCGTATCGGCCCTCGGCGACGGCGGCGCGCCATTCGGCGGCATCGACGATCTTGTAAGCGACGTCGCTCATGCGGATGGCGCGCCCAGCGACCGCGGCGTCAGGAAGCCTTCGTAGGTGCAGCGCCCCGCGACATCGACGCTAAACAGAGCGGCGGCGCCGGTCGGGAAGCCGGCCGACAGCTTGTCCACCACCGCCGGCGAGGCGGCGCTTTCGATCAGATATTCGGCGGCCAGCACGTGCACCCCTGGATTATGGGCCAGGATCAGCAGGCAGCCGGCCTCGTCCTCGCTGGCCTCGACGAAGCGGCGGATCACGTCGGAGGGGGCGTTGTAGAGGGCGTCCTCGTCGCGGACTTCCACATCGCCGAAGGCGTCGTGCATCTGCTCCCAGGTCTGGCGGGTGCGCACGGCGGTGGACACCAGGGCCAGGTCCGGCTTCAGGCCCCGCTCGGCCAGGGCGCGCCCCATCAGCAGGGCCTCGGCGCGGCCGGCGGCGGACAGGGGGCGGGCTTCGTCGCCGCCAGAGGGGGCGGAGGCTTCGGCCTGGGCGTGCCGCATCAGGATCACTCGGTGCATGGCCTTCGCCATAAGGCGGTTTCGTGCTGCCCGCCAGATGGGGCGACGGTCAACTCGCCGTCAGTCGCGGTGTTCGCCCCGCGAAGAGACGGAGGCGGCCGGCTGGGGCGCCAGGACGGGGGCCGCGACGCGCTGGGTATGGCCGCTGGGGCGGATGCGGGCATAGCTGTGTCGCGAGGCCTCCAGCAGGATCAGCCCGGCGGTTCCGGGAAAGACCCGGCGCCCGACTTGTTCGAACCCTTCGGCCAGCGGCAGCATCGGTCCCCAGGGCGGGACATAAAGGGTTTGGGACCAGGCCATCGGCTCCAGCCCGACATCACGCACCAACCGCTCCAGCTGGCGCCGGGTAAAGGGTCGGCCGTGACCAAAGGGGGTGTTGTCCGCCCGCGCCCACAGGCCGCCGCGCGCCGCTGCCGCCAGGATGATCCGCCCGGTCGGCGAAAGCGCGCGCACCGCTTCCAGCAGCAGGGCGGCGGGGTCGTCGGCCTCTTCCAGAGCATGGACCAGCAGGATGCGATCGAACGATCCGGCGGGGAAGGGCAGGCGGCGGTCGTCCACCAGCAGGGTGCGGTTGCGCCCGACCGTCGGCCAATGCTCGACGCCTTGCCCGCCCGGCATGGCCGCGACGACGCGCCGCGCGCCGACGAAGGCGTCTAGCCAGGGGGTGGCGTAGCCGACGCCCAGCACGTCGCAATCGGCCGCCTCGCCCCAGGCGTCGTCCAGCCGTCGCGCCACCAGCCGTCGCGCCAGCGCCCCGGTCGGCTCGCCGTAGAAGGTTCGAAGCTCGTCGATGCTGCGCCGCATGGGCCCACTATAGGCCTGTCGGCGGCCCTGCTGCTAGGATGGGCGCATGACCCTGGATGTGCATCTGTTTCCCTGCCGCAGCGACAACTACGGCTTCCTGATCCGCGATGCGGCGACCGGCGTGGTCGCGGCTGTCGATACGCCGGACGCGGCGCGCATTCTGGAGGAGCTTGAGGGCCTGGGCTGGGGGCGTCTGGACCTGATCCTGAACACCCACTGGCACCCCGATCACACCGAGGGCAACGCGCGGCTGAAGGCCGAATGGGCCTGCGAAATCGTCGGGCCGGAAGAGGTGCGCAAGATCGCGCCGCTGGACCGCTTGGTCGCTGACGGCGATGTGGTGATGGTGGGTGAGACGCGGTTCGAGGTCGTCGAAACGCCCGGCCATACGCTGGGCCATGTGGTGTTTCATGCGCCGGGGGACGATCTGGCCTTTACCGGCGACACCCTGTTCGCCCTGGGCTGCGGCCGGTTGTTCGAAGGCACGCCCGAGCAGATGTTCGAAAGCCTGCAGCGGCTGAAGGCCTGGCCCGACCAGACCGTGATCTGGTGCGCGCACGAATATACGGCGTCCAACGCGCGCTTCACCCTGAGCCTGGATGACCGGCCCGAGACCGCCGCCCATGCCGAGGCGATCTTCGCGGCGCGTGAGCGGGGCGAACCGACCGTGCCGACGACGCTGGGGGTGGAGAAGCGGTTCAACCCGTTCCTGACCGCGACGGACGCCGATCAGTTCGCCGCGCGCCGGGCGGCCAAGGACAGCTTCCAGGGTTAGCGGTTCAGGGCGTCGCCGCCGACGACCCGCACGATCCGGGCCGACGACGGGCGGCCGGCGATGCCGGCGTCGGCGTCAATGACGATCCGCAGCGTGCCCTGGACCAGGCTGACGCCGGGACGTCCCTGATCGGACACCACGACGCGACGTACCCGCTCGACCTGGGCGCGCAGGTTGGAGGACCGCGCCATGCGCACGATGGCGTCGCTGGCGGCCGAGACGGTGTCGGCGGCGACCTGTTCAGAGCCGGGCTGGATATCCACGTCGATGACGATCAGCCGGCCCATCGCCTGGCTGGCGCGGTAGCTCTGGCGCATGAAGTAGTCGACCAGCTGCGCGCCGGTCATGGCCGCGCTGGCCAGACCCGGCGCCTCGCCAACGCGCGAGGCGGGCGAGCCTTGGGGGGCGGTGGTCGTGTAAAGGGTGATCGCGCCGTCGGGCGTGACCTTCAGCACCTGATCGCCATTGTCGTTGCGATAGATGATGTCGCCGCGCGGCGCGGGAGTCGGCCGCAAGACCCAGATCTCGGTCGAGCGTTCCAGCCGCATCAGAGGCCGCGACCCGGAGGTGTCCAGGATGAACCCCTGACCGTTGCTGCTGACGTAGCGGGCGGTCGGCGGCACGGTCCGGCGGGACTGGGCCTGGCTTTCGGTCGGGACGACCACGGGCGCGGCGACGCCCACGCCAATGACCGCGATGGCGGCGACCGCCATCGCGGTCACGCGTGGCGACTTTTTCGCCCTGACCGATCCCAACAACTTCATGACAGACTTGATGAAACCCGCGCGCGGCGGATTTTGGGCGAAGCCCGCCTCAACCCACCAGGTACTGACCGCCGTTCAGCGACAGTGTGCAGCCTGTGACATATCCGGCACGCTCGCCCACCAGCCAGGACACCATGTCGGCGATCTCCTCGCCCTTGCCCAGGCGACCGACGGGGATGTGGCTGATGATGCCTTCCAGCACCTTGGGGTCCATGGCGCCGACCATTTCGGTGTCGATATAGCCCGGCGCGATGCAGTTCACGGTCACGCCCTTGCGCGCATTTTCCAGCGCCAGCGCCTTGGTGAAGCCGATCATTCCGGCCTTGGCGGCGGAATAGTTGGTCTGGCCGATCTGACCCTTCTGGCCGTTGATCGAAGAGATGTTGACGATGCGCCCGTGACCCCGGTCGCGCATGCCGTTGATGACCTGGCGCGTCATGTTGAAGACGCTGTCCATATTGACGCGGATCACGTCGGACCACTGGTCGTGGCTCATCTTGTGGAAGAAGCCGTCGCGGGTGATGCCGGCATTGTTGACGAGGATGTCGATGGGGCCGAGCTGTTCCTCGACCTCCTTCACCGCGCGGGCGCAGTCGTCGAAGCTGCCGACATTGCCCTTGACCACCATGACGTCCAGCGCATCGGCGATGGCCTTGGCCGCCTCGTCGTTGCCGGAATAGCCGGCGGCGACCTTGAAGCCGTCCTCATGCAGGCGCTGAACGATCGCCTTGCCGATGCCCCGGGTCCCGCCCGTCACGAAAGCTACGCGCGCCATATCGTCTCCTGTCCCTGTGCAGACCCTTCAGAAGGCCTTGTCGCAGTTCAGGATTAACGTGCGAGCGCGAGCGCGCAAGGCGAGAATCTGACGCGACGGAAGTTTCATGCCTCCGTCGCGTTTCGTTGATCTTCGCCTCAGGCGATCAGGCGGCCAGCTTTTCCATGTCGATGACGAAGCGATAGCGGACATCGGATTTCAGCATCCGCTCATAGGCGTCGTTGATCTGATCCGGAGCGATGGTCTCGATGTCGCAGGCGATGCCGTGCTCGGCGCAGAAGTCCAGCATCTCCTGCGTTTCGCGAATGCCGCCGATCAGCGAGCCGGCGATGCGGCGACGACGCCACAGCAGCGGCAGGGCGAAGACCGGCAGGCCCTCGGTCGTCAGGCCCAGCATGATCATGGTGCCGTCGCGCGCCAGCAGCTGAATGTGGCTGGCGATCTCGTGCGTGGCCGAGACGGTATTGATGATCAGGTCGAACTTCTCGGCCGCCGCCTTCATCGCATCCTTGTCGGAGTTGATCAGGAAGTGTTTGGCGCCCATCCGCTCCGCGTCGGCCTTCTTGCGGTCCGAGGTGGACAGGACGGTGACTTCGGCGCCCATCGCGGCCGCCAGCTTGACGGCCATGTGGCCCAGGCCGCCCAGGCCGATGACCGCGACCTTGGAACCGGGGCCCACGCCCCATTCCTTCAGCGGCGAATAGGTGGTGATGCCCGCGCACAGCAGGGGGGCGGCGACGTCCAGGGCCAGGCTGTCGGGGATGGACAGGACGAAATGCTGATCGACGGTGATGTGGTCGGAATAGCCGCCCTGGGTGATGGCTTCCGACGTGCCGCCCTTCTTGTCCTTGCCGCCGTAGGTGCCGGTGAAGCCGGGGATGCAATATTGTTCGACGCCTTCCCGGCAGGAGGCGCATTCGCGGCAGCTGTCGACCATGCAGCCGACGCCGACGCGGTCGCCTTCCTTGAAGCGGGTGACGTTCGATCCGACCGCCCTGACCACGCCCGCGATCTCATGACCCGGCACCAGGGGGAAGGCCGTGCCGCCCGTCTCGCCGCGCGCGGCGTGCAGGTCGGAGTGGCAGACGCCGCAGTATTTGATGTCGATCAGCACATCGTTCGGGCCCGGATCACGGCGCTCGAAGCTGTAGGGGGTCAGCGGCTTGTCGGCGGCGGTCGCGGCGAAGGCGCGTGTGGCGATCGGCATGGGAAAGTCCTTCAGGCTTTGCAGTGAGTCGGCCTCAGATGAGAGGGCGGCCGCGGGTCCGCAAGCGTACGGACCGCTATTTCAGCTTGGCGATCAGCGCCTGAGCCGCCGCAGGGTTCCGCACCTTCGCGCCCGAGATGAAATAGGCGAAGACCTCGCCGCGTTTGGCCCAGGCTTTCGCCTGATCCGCCACCGCCTCCAGCTCGGCCGCCGTCATGCCGGTCGGCTCGTCCTCGCGGCTGGACATCAGCCGCGCGTAGCTGAAATCGGCGGTCGCCACGTCGATCTGGGGCCAGGTCGGCTCCTCATCATCGACCGCATAGACGATGGCCGCGCCGTATTTGCGGGCCAGGTCATAGAACTGTTCGGTGGCGAAGGTCGGGTTTCTGACCTCAAGCGCGTGCCGCAGCCGCACCCCGTCCTTCTCCTTGGGCAACAGCTTCACGAAGCCCTCGAAGTCCTCGGCATCGAACTTCTTCGTGCCCATGAACTGCCAGTTGATCGGCCCTAGCTTGTCGCCCAGCTCGGTCAGGCCCTGAGACAGAAATTTGTCGAAGCTTTCCGCGCCTTCGGACAGCACCTTGCGATTGGTGCAATAGCGGCTGGCCTTGACCGAAAAGACGAAGCCGTCCGGCGTCTCGTCGCGCCATTTGCGCCAACTGTCGGGCTTGAAGGTCGAATAATAGGTGCCGTTGATTTCGATCGAGGTCAGTTTCGACGCCGCATATTCCAGCTCGCGCTTCTGAACCAAACCCTCTGGATAAAAGACCCCGCGCCAAGGCTCGAACGTCCAGCCGCCGATGCCGACATGGATGGGGTGGGTCATGGTTCGCTCCGTTCGTCGCTCGATCCGACGCCAGTTGCGTCGGACTGCCAGTCTTCCAGCGCGTGCCGAATGCGTCGGACGAACACGTCCGCATCGTCGATTCGATAGAGGATGGCGTGGCTTTTGTAGAAGATCACATGGGCGTCCGCGCTCAACTCTGGTCGAGCCGCCCCAAGACGTGGAAAATCCGCAAGCAAGTCCAGTTTCGCGAACAGACCCTCGATATAGTCATCGGCCTGACAGCTCCCGAACAGCTCGAGGCCTTGCAGATAGACCTGCTGCAAGTCCGCCCGCGCCGCGCGGCTTAGGCGGAGCATCAGGAGGCGCGACGCAACTGGGCGCGCAGTTCCTCGATCACTTCACGTGGCGACTGGTCGGAAACACCGGAGGCGTCGGCCTCTACGATCAGCCTTTGCCAATGCGCAATCTTCTCGGCCTTGACCTGCTCGCGGCGGATTAGGTCGCGCACCACGTCCGACGTGTTTGCGTAGCGCCCGGATTTCGCCTGTTCCTCGACCCAGGCCTTCATTGGATCGGGCAGTGAGATGTTCATCGTCGCCATGGTCAGCTTCCTATCAACGAGAATGGCCGCTTGGCAAACTTTGTCAATGTCGGATCAGGGCGCGGTCGCCGCCTGGATGCCAGCCAGCAGGCTGGCGGCCGTGATGGGCTTGGGGATGTGCAGGTCGGCGCCGGCGTCGCACGCCTGGTCGCGGTGCTCGCTCATGGCGTTGGCGCTGAGCATGATGATCGGCGTGCGGGCCTGATCGGGACGGGCGGCCTCGACCTGACGAATGGCGCGGGTGGCGGTCAAGCCGTCCATGCCCGGCATCTGCATGTCCATCAGGATCAGGTCGAAGGTCTCGGACTGGAAGGCGGCCAGGGCCTGTTCACCGTCAGCGACGGTGACGACCTGCATGGCGTGGGCCGCCAGGATCAACTGCACGACGCGCTGATTGACCGGGTGATCCTCGGCCAGCAGCACGCGCAGGGGCGCCAGGGGGCGGTCAGCCTCGGCCGCACGCGCGCGTCGTTGGGCATCGTGTTCGGTCAGCGAGGCGGCGCGCTTCAGGGGGATCTCGACGGTGAACCGGCTGCCGACGCCTGGGGTGGAGGCGGCGGAAATCCGCCCGCCCATCAACTCGACCAGCGAACGACAGATCGATAGGCCCAGGCCCGTGCCGCCGAACCGGCGCGTGATGGTGCTGTCCGCCTGGCTGAACCGATCGAACAGGCGGGCCGCGTGGTCGGAAGAAAAGCCGACGCCGGTATCCTCGACCCGCAGCGTCAGCTGGGTCAGGCCGTCGAAATCCTCGTCCACCGCAAGGACGACGCCGACCGAGCCCTGATGGGTGAATTTGATGGCGTTGGACAACAGGTTGTCGAGCACCTGACGGATGCGGGTGCTGTCGCCGACGAACATGCCGCGCGCATCGGCGTCGCGGCGGATGTCGAAGGTCAGTCCCTTGGCCTCGGCCTTCAACCGCATGACATCCAGCGGGGCGGCGATGGCCTCGTCCAGATCGAAGGGTCGGCTTTCCAGGTCCAGATGCCCGGCCTCGATCTTGGACACGTCCAGAATGTCGGACACCAGCCGTTCCAACGTCACGCCGGATCGTGCGATCAGGGCCACCATCTCGGCCTGCTCGGGCGTCAGCTCGGTGCGCGACAGGGCGTCGACGATGCCGATCACGCCGTTCAGGGGCGTGCGGATCTCATGGCTCATATTGGCCAGGAAGTCGGACTTGGCGCGGTTTGCGGCCTCGGCGGCGGCGGTGGCCTCGCGCAGGGCGCGTTCGGCAGCGACCTTTTCGGTCACATCGCGCGCGATGCCATAGATGCGGTCGCCCTGGCGATGGGCGCGCCACTCGACGGTGACGTAATGACCCGCCTTATGGCGATAGCGGTTGATCTGGCCGATGACCGGATCGCCCGGCCGCCGGTTTTCGACCTCGACGATGCTCTGGCGGGTCGCGGCGTGGTCATCCGGGTGGATCAGCCGCAGCAGGCCCTGGCCCTCGATCTCGTCGGGGCGATAGCCCAGCACCGTGAACCACGAAGCGCTGGCCTTGACCACGCGCCCATCCAGTTCGCGCACCACCAGCAGGTCCAGCGACACATCGAAGAAGGTGTCCAGATCGACATCGGCTGTGGGAAAGGCCAGGGCCGCAACGGGCGAACAGGTCATGGCGCACTCTCTCGAACTCAAACCCATGTTACGGCGCATCGGTTAAGCTCGCCTTTGCAGGGGATCGAAATGCGCCGACGGCGACGGCGACAGCCTATCCGAGCGGCGCCTCGCGATTCGAAGATTCGCTGGAGAAGCCGCCGTCCCTAGTAGGCGAAGTCGGCGTAGATGCGCTTCACGTCGCCCTGCCAGGCGCCGTGATACAGGTCCAACAGGCGCTCGGCCGGGGTGATCCCGCTGTCGGCGATGTCTTCGAGTTCCGACAGATAGCCGCGCTCGTCCACCATGCCGCCCGAGAATTTGGCGCGGTTCTTCAGCCCCTGTTTGGCGATGTTCACGAGATCGACGGCGATGTCGCGCACCGACCGGCCCGCCACCTCGGCCTTCAGACCCAGCCGGGTCACGTCGCGGCGCAGGCGTTCGTGATCGGCGATGTCCCAGTCCTTGACCAGATCCCAGGCGGCGGCCAGCGACGGCGCGTCGTACAGAACCCCGGCCCACAGGGCGGGCAGGGCGCAGATCCGGCTCCACGGTCCGCCGTCGGCGCCGCGCATTTCCAGATAGGCCTTCAGCCGCACCTCGGGGAAGAGGGTGGTCAGATGGTCGTTCCAGTCCTTCAGGGTCGGATATTGACCGGGCAGGGCGGGCAGCTTGCCGGCCTGGAAATCGCGGAACGACTGGCCCGAGGCGTCGATATAACGGCCGTCGCGCTTGGCGAAATACATCGGCGTGTCCAGCGCATAGTCGGCGTAGCGCTCGAAGCCGAACCCGTCCTCGAACACGAAGCCCAGCATGCCGGTGCGGTCGGCGTCGGTGTCGGTCCAGACGTTGGCGCGGGCCGACAGGAAGCCGTTGGGACGGCCCTCGGTGAAGGGCGAGCAGGCGAACAGGGCGGTGGCGATGGGTTGCAGCGCCAGGGAGGTGCGGAACTTCATCACCATGTCGGCTTCTGAATCGAAGTCGAGGTTGGCCTGGATGGTGCAGGTGCGCAGCATCATGTCCAGGCCCAGTGTCCCGACCTTGGGCATATAGGCGCGCATGATGTCGTAGCGGCCCTTGGGCATGACCGGCACCTGTTCGCGGGTCCATAGCGGGTCGAAGCCGGCGCCCAGGAAGCCGAGGCCGATCTGGTCGGCGACCTGCTTGACCTCCATCAGGTGCTGGCCGGTCTCGTTGCAGATGTCATGGATGGTCAGAAGCGGCGCGCCCGACAGTTCGAACTGACCGCCCGGTTCCAGGCTGACGGAGGCGACGAAGCCTTCGCTGTTCCTGCGCTCCAGTCCGATCAGAAAGCCGTTTTCCTCGACGGGCGACCAGCCGAAGCGTTGCAGCCCCTCCAGCATCGCTCTGATGCCGTTCGGGCCGTCATAGGCGGGGCGGGCCAGCGTGGTCTTGTCGAAGCCGAACTTCTCGTGCTCGGCGCCGATGCGCCACAGGTCCTTGGGCTTGATCCCCTTGGACATGGCCTCGATCAGAGCGTCTCTGGAAAGCGGCGCGTTCTCGGCCATCTGTAACCCCTGCTGTCGCGGCTAGATGGCGGCTAAAGCCAAGTTCCTCAAGGGGTGGAGCAGAGTATTCTATCGCGCCCAATCACCGACGGCCGCCTGCCACAGGGTCATGGCGGCGATGGCGGCGGTGTCGGCGCGCAGGATGCGCGGGCCCAGCGACACGGCGGTTGTGAAGGGCAGGGACCGCAGCCGCTCGCCCTCTTCCGGCGAAAACCCGCCCTCCGGCCCGATCAGGATGGACCAGGGGCCTTCGCCTGCGTCGCGCAGGGCCGAGACGGCGGGCGCCCCGCCCGTCTCGTCGCAGAACATCAGCCGGCGTCCAGTCTCCCAGCCGTCCAGCAGGGCGTCCAGCTTGATCGGATCATCGACGGCGGGCACGTCCATCCGCCCGGTCTGTTCGGCGGCTTCCTCGGCGATGGCGTCCAGACGGTCCAGGCGGATGCGGTCGGCGTTGGTGCGTTTCGTCAGGACCAGCCGCACCCGGCGCGCGCCCAGTTCGGCGGCCTTCTCCACGATGGTCTCGACCCGCGCCTTCTTCACCACCGCAACAATCAGTTCCAGATCGGGGCCGAGGGTCTGGGGTCGCACCTGTTCCTCGGCGCGCAGGATGACGCCCTTCTTCAGCACTTCCGCGACCGTGCAGCGCCATTCCCCGTCGCGCCCGTTGAACACGAGCAGATCGTCCCCGGCCTTCAGCCGCATGACTTGGGTCAGATAGCGCGACTGGTCCAGCGTGGGCGCGACGGGCGCGGCGACGGCGAGCGGCGATGTAACGTGAAGGCGGATCATCGGTCGTAGTGATAGCGGCATTGGGCGATCAGAAGCGCATCGTCGGTCATGCGATAGACGAGGCGATGTTCCTGGTCGATGCGCCGCGACCACCATCCCGCAAAATCGCCCTTCAACGGCTCTGGCTTTCCAGTCCCGGAAAAAGGCGTCCGCTGGCATTCCATGATCAGCCGATTGAGCTTTCGCAGCATCTTTCGATCATGCTCTTGCCAGTGAAGGTAATCCTCCCACCCGTAGGTCTGGAAGGTCAGCTTCATTCTTCGATCAGTTCGCGAACCTGACCGCCGCCCGCATCGAGTTCGGCGATCGCTTCACGCAATCGCGCGGCGTTCGCCGGGCTGCGCAGCAGATACTCCGTCTCCTGCCACGAGGCGAAATCCTCCAGCGACATCAGCACCGCCGCCGGCTTACCGCCCTCGCGCGTGATGATGGTGTAGTCATGATCCGCCGTCACCCGGTCGATGGCCGCGGCGAGGTTCTTGCGCAGTTCGGTGACGGACATCGCGTTCATGGCCCTAATGTACAGAGTTCTGTACATTAGGGCAAGCGGGCTGTCAGAGCGTCCGCGCGATCAGCAGCTTCATGATCTCGTTGGTGCCGCCGTAGATGCGCTGGACGCGGGCGTCCTTGTACAGCTGGGCGATCGGATATTCGTTCATGTAGCCATAGCCGCCGTGGAGCTGGAGCATCTCGTCGATGGTCTCGCCCTGGATGTCCGTGACCCAGTATTTGGCCATGGAGGCGGTGGCGGCATCGAGTTTGCCCTGCAGATGCAGGCTGATGCAGTGGTCGGTAAAGATCTTGGCGACGGTCAGCTTGGTCTTGACCTCGGCGAGCTTGAACTGGGTGTTCTGGAAGTCGATGACCCGTTTGCCGAACGCCTTGCGCTCCTTGACGTAAGCAAGGGTCGCCTCAAGCCCGCGCTCGGCGGCGGCGACGCCTTGGACGGCGATGTTCAGCCGCTCCTGAGGCAGTTGCTGCATCAGCTGGACGAAGCCCTGGCCCTCGGTTCCGCCGATGATGTTGTCGCCGGGGACCTTCACGTCGTTGAAGAACAGTTCGGAGGTGTCGTTGGCCTCCATGCCGATCTTGTGCAGGTTGCGACCACGCTCGAACCCTTTCGCGCCGTCGGTCTCGACCACGATCAGCGAGGTGCCCTTGGCGCCCTCGGCCGGATCGGTCTTGGCGACCACGATCAGGAAGTTGGCCAACTGGCCGTTGGTGATGAAGGTCTTGGAGCCGTTGACGACATAGCCGTTGCCCGACTTGACCGCCGTGGTCTTGACGCCTTGCAGGTCCGAGCCCGCGCCCGGTTCGGTCATGGCGATGGCGCCGACCAGTTCGCCCGACTGCAGGCGCGGCAGCCAGCGCTGCTTCTGCTCCTCGGTGCCGTAATGCCAGATGTAGGGCATGACGATCGCATTGTGCAGCGAAATGCCGAAGTGGTCCGCGCCCTTCCAGCCCAGCTGACGCATCAAGACGACCTCGTGCCGATAGTCGCCGCCGAAGCCGCCGTCCTCTTCCGGCAGCGACAGGCCCAGCAGACCCGCCTCGCCCGCGTCGTTCCACAGCTGACGCGGCACCGAGGAGTCGGCGATCCACTGCTGCACCTTCTCAAGCGGCGCGTGCTCGTCGATCCATTTGCCGACGCTGTCGGAGAAGAGGGTGATCTCTTCTTCACGCATGAAATCGGGATCGGGGCTGCCCAGTACGTTCATCGGTTTCGTCCCTGAGGTTCGCGGGCTTTTGCCCGTCTGGTCGGTAAGAAAAACGGGCCGGCGAGATCGCCGACCCGTTCGTCGTCAGTTTGAGATCAGAACGCCTCGGCCGGCATGGCCATCAGCACGTCGGCGCCGGTCTTCATCTTCTTCAGATGGGCTTCGGCGTCGGGCAGGATGCGCTCGACGAAATAGCGGCCGGTCTGAAGCTTGTTGGCGTAATAGGGGTCGGTCGAACCGGCCTCGACCTGGGCTTGAGCGACCTTGGCCATCTGCGCCCACATATAGGCCAGCGCTGTCAGGCCGAAGACGTTCAGATAGTCGGTCGATGCGGCGCCGGCGTTGTCCGGATTGGCCATGCCGTTCTGCATCAGCCACATGGTGCCGTCCTGCAGTTTGGCCTTCACGTCCGCCAGGCCGTCGACGAAGGGCTTGATCGCTTCATTGCCGCTGTTCTCGGCGACGAAGGCGTCGATCTCGCCGAACCAGGTCATGATGGCGCGACCGCCGTTGGCGGGCAGCTTGCGGCCGACCAGATCCAGCGCCTGGATGCCGTTGGTGCCCTCGTAGATCATGGTGATGCGGGCGTCGCGCAGATACTGCGAGGCGGTGAAGTGTTCGGTGTAGCCCGAACCGCCGTGCACCTGCATGCCCAAAGACGCGACATGGAAGCCCTTGTCGGTCAAATAGGCCTTCAGCACCGGCGTCAGCAGGCCCATGTAATCCTTGGCCTTCTGGGCCACGGCCGCGTCCTCTGACTTCTCAAGGTCGGCGTGAAGCGCCGTCCACAGGATGAAGGCCTGGCCGCCTTCGACGAAGGCCTTGGACTCCAGCAGCATGCGGCGCACGTCGGGGTGGACCATGATGCTGTCGGCGGGGCCGTCCGGGTTCTTCGGTCCGGTCAGCGAACGGCCTTGCAGGCGGTCCTTGGCGAACTCGACGGCGGCCTGATAGGCGGCGGTGCCGATGGCCAGACCTTGCAGGCCGGTGCCGAGGCGGGCCTCGTTCATCACCACGAACATATTGTTCATGCCGCGGCCTTCTTCGCCGATCAGCCAGCCCTTGGCGCCGTCGTACTGCATGACGGCGGTGGCGTTGCCGTGGATGCCCATCTTGTGCTCGAGGCCGGCGCATTCCAGGCTGTTGCGCTCGCCCAGCGAGCCGTCCTCATTGACCAGGAACTTGGGCACGACGAACAGCGACAGGCCCTTGATGCCCGGAACCGCGCCTTCGACGCGGGCCAGCACCGTGTGGATGATGTTGTCGGCGAAGTCGTGCTCGCCCGCCGAGATCCAGATCTTCTGGCCGGTGATCGAATAGGAGCCGTCGCCGTTCGGCACGGCCTTGGTGCGCACCATGCCCAGATCCGTGCCGCACTGCGGTTCGGTCAGGTTCATCGTGCCCGACCATTCGCCGGTCGCCATCTTGGGCAGATATTTCTGCTTCAGCTCTTCGGAGGCATTGGCGTGGATGCCGGCATAGGCGCCGGCCGTCAGGCCCGGATACATCGAAAAGGCGGCCGAGGCGCCGGCCGTCATCTGGCCGAAGGCCGAGGCGACCACGCTGGGCATGCCCTGCCCGCCGTAGGCCGGGTCGGCGGCCAGCGCCATCCAGCCGGCTTCGGACATGGCCTTGTAGGCTTCCTTCCAGCCCTTGGGTCCCGTCACCACGCCGCCCTCGGCCCAGTGGCAGCCCTCCTTGTCGCCCGGATTGTTGATCGGGGCGATGACCTCGTCGGCAAACTTGGCGCCTTCTTCCAGGATCTGGCTGACCAGATCCGAAGAGACGTCCTGGAAGCCCGGCTGGTTGGTGTAGCGGTCGATCTCCAGCACTTCATTCAGGATGAAGGTGAAGTCGCGGACAGGCGCCTTGTAGGCCATGGATTACGCTCTTGCTTTGAAGGGGTGGTGGTGGTCGTGGTTGAGACGCGCGCGCAGCAGCTTCTCATAGTCTTCGGCGCCCGGCAGCAGGTCGGGGCGGTGTTCGGACAACTTGGATTCCATCCAGGCGCAGGCCTGTTCGGCCGTCTCGATGGCGCCTTCGATGTCTTCCAGCTGCTGTTTCAGCGCCGCGATCTGGGCGCGGTGCCGCACCAGGGCCACGGCCATCTGGTGGACGTTGTGATCCTTCTGATCATAGAGATCCATCATGTCCTGGATCTCCTGAAGGGTGAAGCCGATGCGGCGGCCCCTCAGGATCAGTTTCAGCCGGGCGCGGTCGCGCGCGTCATAGACGCGGGTCTGGCCCTTGCGCGCGGGCGTCAGCAGGCCCTTGTCCTCATAGAATCGCAGGGCGCGCGCCGTGGCGCCGAACTCGCGGCACAGCTGGCGAATGGAATAGGTGCGGTGGTCGTCGGCGGTGGCCATACGCCTTCATAACTTGACGTGCGCGTAAAGGGAAGAGGCTTACGCGCACGTAAGGGTAAGCTTTTCTTCCTTACCGACGATCAGGCATGAAAAAGCCCGGAGCCTGGGGGGAAGCTCCGGGCGCAAACGCCGGACTGGAGGGGGGAGAGGGGTCCGGCGTTCGATCTCGTTCAAATCAGGCCTTGCGGCGGCCCAGCAGCACCGGGACGGTGATAGCCAGCAGGACGGCGTTGACCGCCGCCAGCCCGAAGTCCTGGCTCAGCGCATGGATCGTCATCATGGTCGCTTCCATGATGATCAGGCCCACCGTCGCCGTCAGCAGCAGGGGGCGACCCACCCGCCACGAGATCAGCGGGCTCAGCACGCCCATGGCCAGAACGATCTCGACCACGCCCAGGCCGCGCACCATGTTCTCGGGCGCGACGGCGGGCCAGCCCATCAGATTGATCAGGTTGGTCATCGGCTCGGTCGGCTTGGCGTAACCGGCGGCGATGAAGAACATCGCGATCCAGCCCTGCAGCGTCCAAAGGGCGATGTTGGCGTAGGCGGCGCGGTTGCGCGACGGCGCGGTGGTGAAGGTCGAGGTGGTCATCGGGGAGGACGCCTGAAGGTCATGAACGGCTGCGATCCGGCCTGGGGGCTTTTTCCCCCGGGGAGCCGTTCGCTGAAGCCTATATAGCGGCGCTTCAGAGCGTTGTCATCATGCGATGACATCAACTGATGACATCAGTTGATGACTTTCTGTTACGGGCCGGGGGCATTGGGCCGATTCCCAATGCCCCACAAGGCTTTGCGATGCGCGATTTCAGTCTTCGGGCTGCGGCCCCGGCGTCTGGACAATCAGGTCGCCGGGTTGGCAATCCAGTTCGCGACACAGGGCGTCCAGAGTCGAGAAGCGCACCGCGCGGGCCTTGCCGGTCTTCAGGATTGACAGATTGGCCAGGGTGACGCCGACGCGGTCGGACAGTTCGGTCAGGGACATCCGGCGTTCGAGCAGCAGCCGGTCCAGTTGGATCATGATCATGGCGCGCGCTCCTCAGACCGTGGTCAGCTGTTCGTCGCGCATGGCCGACCCCTGCCGGAACACCTCGGCCAGGATGAAGACCACCAGAATGCCCAGCCAGGACCCCAGGTCGAAGTCATAGTCGGCCGGCGACTGGCCGATGCTCTGCGGGGCGACGAAGACCAGCAGCAGCGCTGTCAGCTGGATGCCGATCAGGCCCGGGCCCACGCCTTGCAGCCGTTTGACGTTGGCGAACTCGAAGGCGTCGCCCTGATTGACCGACAGCAGGATGCGCCGCAGCCGATTGATGATCCACCAGGTGAAGCCGCAGGCCAGGAAAGCGCCCAACAGCGTTAGACGCTCCGGCCAGTGCAGATCGCGGGCTGTGCTGTTGTCCAGATCCTTCATTCCGTCGATGAAGCCTGCTGCGAAGTCCGGCGATATGACGCTGCCCAGCAAACAGATCGCCATGACGATCGTCGCCAGCATGACGAAGACGTTTGCGAACCCTAAGCACCAGCGCAGGGCGCTTGCGATTGAATATTTGCCGATCAGTTTCATCTCGAAAGCCCTTCCCTTCGGATCGCCCTCCGCGACCGCCTTGGTGACTATCGATATGGATTTATCGATAAACAGGCAAGAACATTATCGATAAACGAGATGAAGCTTTCGTAAGGTTCGGCGTCAGGCCGTAAAGCCCCAGGCCAGACGCGCCGCCTCCAGTCGATCTAGCTTGGCCTGGAAGGGCGCCCAATCGTCGGCGTCGGCGATGGCGGCCCAGATCGCCTCGACCTCGTCGATCAGCATCTCCTCCGGTTCGCGCGCGGCGAACATCGGATGTTCCAGCCGTTCGATCCGATCCGGTTCGTGCTCCATCAACGCAAAGCGGAAGGCGTCGAAGGCCTCGCCCTGATACCGTTTCGCGCGCGGTCCCGACAGGGCGCGGGCCGAGGAGGCGAAGCCGCCGAACCAGTCGAAGAACAGCGGCTCCCACCGCAGCGCCGCGCCGCCCTCCCGCAGCAGGGCCAGGGTCGTATCGACCAGCCGCTGATCCGCCGCCTCGCCCAGGCTGTGGACGCCCAGCCGCATCAGGAACGCGGCCCGCAGCTCACGGATATAGGCGGGACCGAAGCCGTTCAGCGCATCCGTCAGCGGCTCGACCTCAGCGACCAGTTTCAGGCACCCGGCCAACTGCGTCAGGTTCCAGAACACCGCCTCGGGCTGACGCGCGAAGGCGTACAGGCCCGTCTGGTCGAAATAGGCGGCGGTGAAGGCCGGGTCGTATTCGGGCAGGAACCGCCAGGGGCCGTAGTCGAAGCTCTCGCCGGTGACGTTCAGATTGTCGGTGTTCAGAACCCCGTGCACGAAGCCCGCCGCGATCCACCGCGCCGTCAGTTTCGCCGAGGCCTCGACGATGGCGGTCAGCAGGGCGGGCGCATCGCCGGCGGCGACGCCCGGATGATACAGGCTGCGCACGTGTTCGATCAGCGCTTCGATCTGGTCCTTGCGCCCCAGATAGGCGGCGCGCTGGAAAGTCCCGAACCGCACATGGCTGTGCGACAGCCGCACCAGAACAGCCGACCGCGTCGGCGACGGCTCGTCTCCGCGCTCCAGCGCTTCGCCGGTCTCGATCAGCGAAAAGGCGCGGCTGGTCGGGACGCCCTGCGCCTCCAGCATCGTCGCCGCCAGCACCTCCCGCACCCCGCCCTTCAGCGTCAGCCGCCCATCGCCGCCGCGCGACCACGGCGTCTGGCCGGTGCCTTTGGTCCCCAAGTCGAGCAGCCGGCCTTGAGCGCTATCACTCGCGACGCGGTCGCTCGTTGCTTGAGCGCGCATCTGCGCCGCCAGAAACCCGCGCCCGTCGCCCAGATCGGGATTGTAGTGCCGGAACTGATGCCCGTGATAGCGCATGGCGATCGGACCGGGCTGTCCCGGCAACGGCTCAAACCGCCCGAAGGCGGCGATCCATTCCGCCTCGCTCAGCCCCTCCAGCCCGACCTCGGCGGCGGCGCGGTCGTTGCGAAGCCGCAGGATCGTCTGAGGAAAATCCGCGGCCTGAACCGCATCGGCATAGTCCGCGCCCAAATCGAAGAAGCGCGGTTCGGGGCGATAGTCGGGAGAGACGGGCATGGCAGGCTAGGTGCGTGTCCGGCGAGGGGAGCGCAACCGCGCGCGCGTCTTTCTTTCATTATCCTCCAGTTTCGCTCCGCTCGACGCACGATCGCCAAGAGGTCGGCCATCCTATTCGCCTGAGGTCAGTCCAATATTTTCAATCTGCTATCGCCCGCCGGCGTCATCTTCCTGCCCACGCTTCTAAGCCGTGCGATCCTGTCTCGGTTCATCCGCACAAAACACATCGCATAGTCGGGGAGAGAGAAATCAGACGAATTAGACGAATTAGACGGTGTTTTTCCGATGCGACCGTCTGAATGGACGTTTGGGGTATCAGCCTGCGCCCAGCAGGTCCGACCAGCGCCAGCTGCCCTTGCCCAGGGCCAGTTGCGCGCCGCCGGGGCGGTCTTCCAGCCTCAGGACCGCCAGGCCCGTCATGCGCTGGCTCTTGCACTCGGCCGGGGCGAAGGCGACTTCCAGGGCGATGGCCTGGCGCACGCCGGCCAGACCCTTGCCGGCCTGGTTGCGGCTTTGCAGCCAGTCGCCGTTCCAGACCAGGATGGCGCGGCCGTTCGCATCCATGTCCTGAGATGCGGCGATGACGGCGCGGCGCACGGCCTGGTCATCGCGCACGGCGTCCTGGACCCAGCGCACCATGTCGCACGACCCGCCGCCCGAACCTGATCCCGCGCCGGTCCCGCCAGAGCCGCCCGATCCGCCGACGCCCTTTCCACCGCCGCCGCCCGGACCTGCGCCGACCGTCATGGCGCCGGCGATCTGGGCTGCGCCCAGCAGGGGCAGGGGCGGACCCGGCGGGGCCGGCGCGGCGGGCAGGGGGTCGACGTCGGGCGGACGTTTGCTGACCACCAGTCGCGGTCGCGCCGCCGCCACGGCCGGCGGTCGCCGCTGGGGCGCAGGTTTGGGCGGCGCGGCCGCCTGGGCGGCGGCGGCCGGCGCGTCGGGCTTGGGCGAGGGATCGGGCGCGATCACGCGCGCGGGCGGGGGAGGCGGCGGGGGCGGCTCGACCAGTTCGACCATCATCGGCGACGACTGCGGCGCCTCGACGATCGGCTCCGCACCGCCGCGCATCAGCAGCGCCAGCCCCAGATGCGCGGCCAGGATCGGCGTCGCCGCCAGCGCCCAGCGCCGTGTGCGCGCCGCGCTCAATCGCCGATCCGTGATGGGAGTTGAACACGCCGCCGCATGGTCATCGGGACAAAACGCCTGTAAAAAACCAACAGGCCCCGTTGAAAACATTCGGTCGCGTCAGGAAAGTGGCGTCGGCGTGAATACAACCGTGCGACTGCGCAGGGCGGCGATAGATGAGCGTGTCCGCCCTCCGGCATCGGCCGTCGGCGGCGCAACGTCTTCACTGAGGCGGTGGTTCCATGCTCATGCAAGAATAACGCGAATATTCGGTCTGCTTATGGTCAAGCTGACACGATGCCGCCCAAAGCGCGTCATTACTCCGCCTTGTCTCATACGCCATTTTCATCTTGCGCATGAACTGGGTGTGGCGCTCCCGGCAAGAAGGAGACAGAACTTGAGCAGATCGAAACTCAGGACGGCGGTCGTCGGCGGCGCCCTCATCGCCCTCGGCTTTGCGGCCAGCGGCTGCGCCAGCCATCGTTTCGTGCGTGATCAGGTCGAAGTCGTCGACAACCGCGTGACCACCGTCGAAGGCACCGCAGGCCAGGCCCTGCAACGCGCCAACGACGCGCACAAACTGGCCGAGGGCAAGTTCCTCTATCAGGTCGTGCTGTCGGACGGTTCCGTGAAATTCCCCACCGACGCGGCGGCCCTGTCGCCCGAGGCCGAGCAGCGCCTGGCCCAGTTCGCCCAGCGTCTGCAGGGCGAGAACAAGAACATCTATCTGGAAATCCAGGGCTACACCGACTCGACCGGCACGCCCGAGCATAACGACCAGCTCGGCGAGCAACGCGCCGAGGCCGTGCGTCGCTTCCTGAACCGCCAGGGCGTCGCCCTGAACCGCATGGCCACCATCTCCTATGGCCAGGAACAGCCGGTGGCCTCGAACGACACGCCCGAGGGCCGTTCGCAGAACCGCCGCGTAACCATCGTCGTCCTGGCCTAAGCCGCCTCGACCTCGAACGCCGGAACGGCGGCCGCCTTCGCAGCGGCCGCCGTTTTCGTCTCTACAGCGTGTCGAAGAAGGCCGGCACGGCCTGCGTCGCCAGCCCGTAAACGCCTTCGTCAAACAGGCGTGCCCCCGACGTCGGCTCCACGTTGATCTCGACCGTCCGCGCCCCGGCATACCGCGCCGCCTGCACGAACCCAGCCGCCGGATAGACCGCGCCCGAGGTGCCGATGGACACGAACAGGTCGCACCGCTCCAGGGCCCGCTCGATCCGCTCCATCTGAAGCGGCATCTCCCCGAACCAGACGATGTGCGGCCGCATGAGGCCGTCGGGATGATGCGGCGAGGCCTCGTCCGCCGCCATGTCCCCGGCCCAGTCCATCACCATGCCCGACCGTGTGCAGCGGCCTTTCAGCAGTTCGCCGTGCATATGGATCAGCTCGAACCCGGCGGCCGGCGGCGTCGCTTCATGCGCCCGGTCGTGCAGATCATCGACGTTCTGCGTCACCAGCAGGAAGTCGCCTTCCCACCGCGCCGCCAGATCGGCCAGCGCCCGGTGCGCCGCATTGGGCTGGACCTCAGCCAACTGCCGCCGCCGCTGATTATAGAAGTCCTGCACCAGCGCCGGATCGGCCGCATAGCCTTCCGGCGTCGCCACATCCTCCACCCGATGCCCGCACCACAGCCCGTCCGACGCCCGAAACGTCGGCACGCCGCTCTCGGCCGATATGCCGGCCCCGGTCAGGACGACGAGGTTCATGATCTGACTGTGTGCCAGCTCTATTCGGCATTCAGCAAGCGCCGAAGTTCGCCAGATAAGCGTTATAGTCGGGCCAGCGGAACCCCATTGGCGCGCGGCGTTGTTCCAGCCGTTCCGGGTCTTCCGTCGGGGCGGGGACCATGCGACCGGCGACGCATTGCATCTGGGTGCCATAGCGCTGCGGGCGATTTTCGGCGACCGCAATGCGGTCGTACATCATCGCGTACTGCCACTTCAGCGCGTCGCCATGGTCAGCCATCGCTTGCAGGGCGGGCAGGAAGCGCTTCTGTAATGCGGTGTCGGCATGTTGGATGACCAGAAAGGCTCCAGTCGCCGCATCCTGGCCGTAGACGGCGTTGGAGAACCAACCTTCCGCTGAAACGAGTGACAAGACGGTGGCGACGGTCTCTTCACTGAGAGCGTCGAGCCGCGCTTCGGCCGCAGCACGCGCGGTCCGTCGATCCGCCTCCGAAAGGGTGGAGAGATCAACGCTGTGCATCGCCTTGAGGGGTTCCTGATCCAGGGCCAGCGCCAGCTCCAACTGTTCGCGCGGCGAAGGGTTGTCGGGCAACGCCGCCTGTTTGGCTCGCGCGCTCGCAATCGCCTCCGTCAGGGGACGAAGCGCCGCTTCGACGGCAGGCGATAGATCGGTCAAGCTCAGGGCGGCTGCAAGGAACCAGGCCAGCATAATCGGTGTCTCTTCGTTGCCGGCCCAGACTATTGGAGCGAGTGGGTGATGCAAGTCTGTCGTGTGTCTCGATGGCGCCCGGTCTGCGGACGGATGCGAAAAATCGTCATGCATTCCAGCACGGACTAGCGCTTGCCGCGCCGCTCGTGACACACAGGCGTCAAACTAAGGAGCCCCCGCCATGAAAACCCGCGCCGCCGTCGCCTTCGAGGCCAAACGTCCGTTGGAGATCGTCGAGGTCGATCTGGAGGGGCCGCGCGCCGGCGAGGTGCTGATCGAGATCAAGGCCACCGGTATCTGCCACACCGACGCCTATACGCTGGACGGCCTGGACTCCGAGGGCGTCTTTCCTTCGATCCTGGGGCACGAGGGCGCGGGCGTGGTGGTCGAGGTGGGGCCGGGCGTGACCTCGGTCGCGGTCGGCGATCACGTCATCCCGCTGTACACGCCGGAATGCCGCCAGTGTAAGTCGTGCCTGAGCCGCAAGACCAACCTTTGCACCGCCATTCGCGGCACCCAGGGCAAGGGCGTCATGCCCGACGGCACCAGCCGCTTTTCCTACAAGGGTCAGGCCATCGCCCACTATATGGGCTGCTCGACCTTCTCGAACTACACCGTCCTGCCCGAGATCGCGGTGGCGAAGATCCGCAAGGACGCGCCCTTCGACAAGGCCTGCTACGTCGGCTGCGGCGTGACCACGGGCGTCGGCGCGGTGGTCAACACGGCCAAGGTCGAGCCGGGCGCCAACTGCGTCGTCTTCGGCCTGGGCGGCATCGGGCTGAACGTCATCCAGGGGCTGAAGATGGTCGGCGCCGACATGATCGTCGGCGTGGACATCAATGGCGACAAGGAAGAATGGGGCCGTCGTTTCGGCATGACCCATTTCGTCAATCCCAAGGATGTGCCGGACGTGGTGGCCCATCTGGTCCAGCTGACCGACGGCGGCGCGGACTACACCTTCGACTGCACCGGCAACACCGTCGTCATGCGTCAGGCGCTGGAGGCCTGCCACCGCGGCTGGGGCGAGAGCGTCGTCATCGGGGTCGCCGAATCCGGCAAGGAGATCGCCACCCGCCCGTTCCAACTGGTGACCGGCCGCGTCTGGCGCGGTTCGGCCTTCGGCGGCGCGCGCGGCCGCACCGACACGCCCAAGATCGTCGACTGGTACATGGACGGCAAGATCGAGATCGACCCCATGATCACCCACACCTTCGCCCTGGACGACATCAACAAGGCCTTCGACCTGATGCATGAGGGCAAGAGCATCCGCTCGGTCGTGGTGTTCTGACGCCTTGCGCGTCGCCGGGTTCGTTGTTTAAGAAAACGGACTGGAAGAGGGAGGTCTGACCATGTTCACCCACGTCACCGTCGGCGCCAACGACATCGAGGCGTCACGCCGGTTCTATGACGCCGCGCTCGGCGCCCTTGGCATCGAGCCGGGCCAGGGGCCGGACCCCAGGGGCCGTTACTGGTGGCGCACCCGCATGGGCGCCTTTGCGATCGGCGCGCCGATCGACGGCGAGCCGGCCTGCCACGCCAACGGCGGCACCATCGGCTTTCACGCCAAGACGGCCGAGATGGTCCAGGCCTTCCATGACGCCGGCGTCGCGGCCGGCGGTCGCGCCATCGAGGACCCGCCCGGCGAACGCAAGGGCCCCTTCGGCCCCATGATCCTGGCCTATCTGCGCGATCCCTCCGGCAACAAGCTCTGCGCCATGCACCGAAAGACCGACTGAGTGGAAACCACCAAGACCCACGCCGTCCACGGCGGGACCCTGCGCTATCTGAAGCACGACAGCACGGCGACCGGCACGCCGATGACGCTGTCGGTCTTCACGCCGGCGGGCGAGGGGCCTTTCCCGGTGCTGATCTGGCTGTCGGGCCTGACCTGCACCGAGGATAATTTCACCACCAAGGCGGGGGCCTACCAGGCCGCCGCCGACCACGGCGTCATCATCGTGGCGCCGGACACCAGCCCGCGCGGAGACGGCGTCGCCGACGATCCCGCCTATGATTTGGGTCAAGGCGCGGGCTTCTATCTGGATGCGACGCAGGCGCCCTGGGCGCCGCATTTCCGCATGGAGACCTACGTCACCGAGGAACTGATCGCGCTGATCGACGCCGAGTTTGCGACCACGGGCGTCCGCTCGATCAGCGGCCATTCGATGGGCGGTCACGGCGCCCTGACGCTGGCGCTGAACCATCCCGACCTCTTCCGTTCGGTCTCCGCCTTCGCGCCGATCTGCTCGCCCACCCGGTGCGCCTGGGGTGAAAAGGCCTTCACCGCCTATCTGGGCGACGACCGTGCGACGTGGGACCGCCACGACGCCGCCAAGCGGATCGCCGCCGGCGCAGCGCGCGGCGTCTATGACGACATCCTGATCGACCAGGGCGACGCCGACAGCTTCCTGACCGACCAACTGAAGCCGGAACTTCTCAAAGCCGCCGCCGACGCCGCCGGCCAGAAGATCACCCTGCGGATGCAGCCCGGCTATGATCACTCCTACTTCTTCATGGCCAGCTTCATCGCCGACCACATCGCCTTCCACGCCGAACGCTTGAAGGTCTAGGCGCCAGATGGGACGCCGGGGTTGGATCGCCGTCGCAGTCCTGCTGCTGGCAGGCCCGGCCTTGGCGCAAGAGCAGGTCGGCGATCTGGATTGGCGGCCAAAGGTGGCCTCGCCGGCTTATGCGACGGATGGGCCTGTCGTGCTTGTCGATCAGGGCCACGGCAGCGAGCAGACCATCGAAGGTCGTTATGCCGCCTTCGCCGCGCTTTTGCGGGCCGATGGATATCGGATCGAAGCCAGCCGGGAGCGGCTCGATGCGCCCGGCGCGCTTAATGGCGTGGCGGTGTTGGTCATCGCCAATCCGGCGCGACCGGCGGACGGCTCGCGCGCCTCGGCTTTTGACGACGCCGAGATCGAGGCGATCCGCCGATGGGTGGAGCAGGGCGGGGCGTTGCTTCTGGCCGCCGATCACGCGCCCCATGGTTCCGCCGCCGAAGCCCTGGCTGCCAAGTTCGGGGTGACGATGGGGACGGGTTATGCCTTCCAGCCCGTGGGCGACGACGTTACGGCCAATCTGGTCTTTCCGAGCGCGGCGCTTGCGGATCATCCGATCATCGAGGGCCGCAATCAAAGCGAGCATTTGAAGGTCGTCAAGAGCTTCACCGGGCAGTCACTGTCGGGGCCGGCAGACGCAACGGTATTGCTGGCGATGAGCGCAGATGCGCGAGAGGCTCCCGATCTCGGAGCCTTGCAAACGATCCGAACGCAGTTTCGGGCCGGCCAGGATCCAGCCGTCGTCCTTGCCGAGCTGTCGCGGCCCGCCTTACCCGCGCAAGGTCTGGCTTTGCGCTTTGGCGCGGGGCGGGTCGTCGTGCTGGGAGAGGCGGGGATGCTCACGGCCCAGGTCGTGCGTTTTACCGAACAGCCGGATCGCGAGCCCGTTCGCATGGGTTTGAACACAGCCGGTCATGACGATCAGCAGTTCGTGCTAAACCTGATGCACTGGCTGTCGCGTCTGCTCCCCTGATGCTAAGGGGCCGGGATGAGCGCTTCTGATCCCTACGAACCGATGTTTTCCGCCCTTTGCCGCGAGGTGGGTTATTGCCTGCATGCCAAGGGGCAGAAGCGGGTGATCGAGGCCCTGCCCAAAGGGCTGGACGCCGCCGTGCGCGCCGTCTTCGCGGCGGAGGGCGTGGACGAGCCCAATGCGCCGGGCGATGTGAAGCGCGCCGTTCGCGATTGCTTGAAGGCGAACTTGCCAACCGCCTAGCCTGGTCTGGTCAGGGCGTCGGCACAAGCTCGGTCGTGCTTCCCGAGGGCGTCGTGACGGTGCGGATGGTGATGGGCGCCTTGCCAGTCTCCTCGACGGTCGTCGTCGTCGAAGACCAAACCGTGTGACTGACGCGGCAGGTCTTACCGCCATAATTGTCCGCGCCGATCGCGGGGTCTTGGGTGCAGGTCGGCGTTTGCCTAGCCATATCCGCCGCCGCCTCGTCCAGCGCCTTGAAGCCGGCGCAACCGCTTCCTGAAAAGGCCAGCGCCAGCAGGGCGATTAATCCGATACGCGACATGACAGCCTCCGATTGACGGGTGGACAATCGCGCGCATCATGGGTCAATGCAAATGGCAAAGCTGAACAAAAACGCGACGAAATCGCTTGGGTCATACGCCATAGCCCCTAAATGGGGTTCAGGAACAAACCCGTCTTCAGGAGACTGACATGGCCTTCACCCTGCCCCCGCTGCCCTACGCCTATGACGCGCTGGAGCCGGCCATCGACAAGGAGACGATGACCTTCCACCACGACAAGCACCACCAGACCTATGTCGACAACCTGAACAAGGCCGTCGACGCCGACGAAAACCTAAAGGGCAAGTCGCTGGAGGAAATCTTCACCAGCATCTCCACCGCGCCCAAGGCCGTGCGCAACAACGGCGGCGGTCACTGGAACCACAGCCTGTTCTGGGAACTGTTGGCCCCGGCCGATCAGGCGGGTGAGCCCTCGGCCGAGCTGAAGGCCGCCATCGACGCCGATCTGGGCGGCATGGACAAGTTCAAGGAAGACTTCAACGCCGCCGGCGCCGCGCAGTTCGGTTCGGGCTGGGCCTGGCTGATCGTGCAGAACGGCAAGCTGAAGATCACCTCGACCCCGAACCAGGACAATCCGCTGATGGACGTCGTGGACGAGCGCGGCGAGGTCATCCTGGGCGCCGACGTGTGGGAGCACGCCTACTATCTGAAATATCAGAACCGCCGCGCCGACTATCTGAAGTCGTTCTGGACGGTGGTGAACTGGAACAAGGTCAACGAACTCTACGCCGCCGCCAAATAAGGCCGGTCCAGCCCAGAGATCGAGAGATGACGACGCCCGCCGGAACCTCCGGCGGGCGTTTTCGATTGCGTCATCGCAAACGGAGATCGAAGCGATGCGGATGATGATGACGGGGGCTGCTTTCGCGGCCCTGATGCTGGCGGCCTGTAACCCTCAGGCGAACGGGCAGAAGCCCGGCGATCCCGCGCCGCCCAATCCCACCCAGACCGTCGCCGCCCCAGCCGAGAAGCCGGTCTATCGCTTCAAGATCGGCGCGCTGGACGCCATCGCCCTGTTCGACGGTGAGAACCCGGTCAAGAACGACAACCAGACCTTCGGCGTCGGCCTGACGCCGCAGGCGGTCGCCGCGCCGCTCACCGCCGCCGGACAGCCGGCCGATCCGATCATGCTGGAAATCCATCCGCTTCTGGTCAGGAACGGCGCCCGCACGATGCTGTTCGACACGGGCTTGGGAGAGGGCAAGGGCCAGTTGATGGACAGCCTGCAAAAGGCGGGCGTCGATCCGGCCTCGATCACCGACGTGCTGATCTCGCACGGCCACCCGGACCATGTCGGCGGCCTGATCCGCCACGGCGGCCTGGCCTTCCCCAATGCAGCGATCCGGATGTCGCAGGCGGAATGGGCGTCCATCCGCGCCAATCCTGAGCTTGCCGATCTTGTGCGGATCATCACGCCCAAGGTCCAGGCTTTCGAGCCGGGCGGCGAGGTCGCGCCGGGCGTCCAGTCTCAGGACACGGCTGGCCATACGCCGGGCCACGTCGCCTATCTGATCGCCGACGGCCAGAACCAGCTGCTCTACACCGGCGACCTGATGCACCACTGGATCCTATCGGTCGAACATCCGGACTGGAAGGTCGGCTATGACGACGATCAGGCGGCGGGCCTAAAGGCGCGGCTGGACGAGGTGACGGCGTTGCGCAACTCCGGCGCCCACATCTACGCCTATCACTTTCCGTTCCCGGGCCTGGGCAAGGTGGCGACCCGCGAAGGCCGCGCCATGTTCATCTCAGAAGCGCAGTCTGCGAAGGACTAGATGCGAAGGTCCACGCCGTGCCGGGTCCGTGCGTTCATGCGCTCGGCATGGTGCTGGCGGACCATGCGGCGCTGGCGCAGCATCTCATGGATGCCGTCGGCGAGATCCAGCAGCTGGTGGTCGCTCAAAGGCTCGACCAGATCGACCAGCTGCGTTTTCAGCGTCTGCATGGCCTCGTCGGACAGGCCGGTCTGAAAGCTGTTGGGTTCGGTCTGCATTCCACTCCTCCTTGTCCTCATGCGTGGTTTGGTTGCGTCGAAGGAAGGGCGGGGCGACGGGATCGTTCCATGCCATCGTGCTTAACAGCCCGCCGTGCTTGACTCCGCCGCCCTCGCTGGCCATAAGCGCCGCCTTCCATGGGTCCGCTTCGGCGGAGCCGGGATGAATGACGGAAGATGCGTGGACCGCCGTTGAGATCGCATTCCCAATCCAGGGGATGCCGGGCCGTATCGTCGAAAAGAGAATAGAATGTCCAAGCGCCACAGCGCCAAGTACAAGATCGACCGGGCCATGGGTGAGAACCTGTGGGGCCGCTCCAAGTCGCCGGTCAACAAGCGTTCTTACGGTCCCGGCCAGCACGGCCAGCGTCGCAAGTCCAAGGTTTCGGACTTCGGTCTGCAACTGAAGGCCAAGCAGAAGCTGAAGGGCTACTACGGCAACATCACCGAAAAGCAGTTCGCCAAGACCTATGATGAGGCCGCCCGTCGCAAGGGCAACACCTCGGAAAACCTGATCGGTCTGCTGGAATCGCGCCTGGACGCCATCGTCTACCGCGCCAAGTTCGTCCCGACCGTCTGGGCCGCCCGCCAGTTCGTCAGCCACGGCCACGTCCTGGTCAACGGCAAGAAGGTCGACATCGCCTCCTACCGCGTGAAGCCGGAAGACGTCGTCACCGTGAAGGAAAAGTCGCGCAACATGGCTCTGGTGCTCGAAGCCCAGCAGTCGTCGGAACGCGACGTGCCGGATTACCTGGAACTGTCGGACCGCTCGTTCTCGGTTCGCTACGTCCGCGTGCCGGAACTGTCGGACGTGCCGTACGCCGTGAAGATGGAACCGAACCTGGTCGTCGAATACTACGCTTCGTAAGCGAAGCTTACGAAGCGTTCTTCAAGGGGGCTATCGCCCTTCGGGCTGCTTGAGCCCCGTGGCGGTCCCTTTGAAGTGTTCAGTTTGGAGGGCCTCGGATTCGTCCGGGGCCTTTCGTTTTTTATCCTGTTCCCTCCAGGGGCGAACAGGCGCATTCTCGGCCGGTTCAGGCTTTGAGGCAGGGGAGGTCGTCAGTTGCGCGACTCCATCATGAAACGCTTGGCTTTGATCGCCGCCGCATCGGCGGGCCTGGCCGCCTGCGCCAGCCGCGGCGAGCCCACCGTCTCCACCGCGGGCATGCCCGGCGCGCTTGAGCCGATCCACGCCGCCACCTTCACCAAGGATCAGGCCGTCTTCTGGGTCAGTTCGAACGGCTGCACGGCCAAGGAAGACCTGATCCCGATCGTCAGCCTGCAGGGCGGCAGCGCCGTCATCACCCTGCGCCGCATCGACGAGGACAAGTGCAAGCAGGACCTGGTCCAGGGCGTCGAGCTGAAGTGGTCGTTCGAGGAGCTGGGCCTGACGCCCGGCTCGCCCGTCAGCGTCAACAACCCCTATCAGATGCCCCGCTCCTGAAAACGGCCGTAGCGTTTCGTTAAGCCTGTTCGAGCGCGTCTGATTAAGCAACGTCCGCTACGACGACAGACCGTCCCCCCAAGGTCTGTAGCTTCATGCGCTTTCTCACCTGCCTGACCGACGACCATAATCTCTGGCTCGTCGCGTTGGCCGCCGGCCTGTGCCTGATCGGTTCGATCATCACCTTCGACCTGTATCGCCGCCTGCGCGCCGCCGAAAAGGGCACGCGTCTGGCCTGGGCCTTCATGGGCGCGGTGGCGACCGGGGCGACGATCTGGTGCACCCATTTCGTGGCGATGATCGCCTATGAACCCGGCGTCACCATCAGCTACGGCCCCGTGCTGACCGGCCTGTCCCTGGGCGTCGCCATCGCCGGCAGCGCGCTGGCGCTGTGGGTGGCCTCGCGCCGGATGCCGGTCTCGGCCGAGATCGGCGGCGTGCTGTTCGGCCTGACCGTGGTGGCCATGCACTATACCGGCATGGCGGCCTTTGCGACCGACGCCGTCATCCACTGGTCGGCCGCCTATGTCGCGGCATCGGTGGCGGGGGCGGTCGTCCTGGGCGCCTTGGCGTTCAATCGCGCCCGGCAGTCCGGCAAGGTCGTTCCGGTCGTGCTGATGGTCCTGGGCATCGTGGCCCTGCACTTCACCGGCATGGCCGCCATGACGATCGTGCCCGTCGGCGCGCTGGTCGATATGGGCGCTGTCGGATCGACCAACCTGGTCCTGGCCTTCGCCGTTTCCGCCGTCGGATTGATGATGCTGGGCACCGGCGTCGCCAGCCACGCCCTGGACGTCCAGTCCCGGCTTCAGGCCAAGGCGCGCCTGGATCATCTGATCGAGGGCAGCGTCGATGGCATGGTGGTCGAACAGGACGGCGTCATCCTGGCCGCCAACGCCGCCTTCGCCGATCTGGCGGGCGTCGCCCACCACGCCCTGGTCGGCGAGCCGCTGTCGCGCTGGATCGCCGGCGTCGCCGATCTGGCGGTCAACGGCCTCAGCCAGTCCAAACTGGTCGCCGAGGGCGGGGCGGACATCCCCGTCGAGATCGCTGTGCGCCGCGACTGCGGTGTGGATCACGTCATGATCTACGCCGTGCGCGATCTGCGCATGCGCCAGGCGCAGGAGCGTCGCATCGCCCATCTGGCGCGCAACGACGGCCTGACCGGCCTGCCCAATCGCTCGTCCTTCCTGGAATGGCTGACGCGCCAGACCGCCGACCTGACCGTTTCGAACAAGGTGGCCCTCTTGGCCATGGACCTGGACCGGTTCAAGGAGGTGAACGACGTTCACGGCCATGCCGCCGGCGACCAGCTGCTGATCCAGATCGCCGAACGGATGCGCGCCTGCCTGCGCCACGACGAGTTCATCGCACGTCTGGGCGGGGATGAGTTCGTCGCCGTCGTGCCGATCCAGCACAAGGACGACGCCTTGGATCTGGTCGCGCGCCTGCGCGACGCCGTCACCGCGCCGGTCGTGCTGGACCATGCCGAGGTCGCCTGCGGCCTCAGCACCGGCATCGCGATCTGGCCCGACGACGCCCACGACCCGTCCGCCCTGATCAATGACGCGGACTTGGCCATGTATCGCGCCAAGGCCTCGCTGGGCAACGATGTCTGCTTCTACGAGGAGGAGATGGACGAGGCGGTGCGCAATCGCCGCCGCATGGCCCAGCAGATGCGCGAGGCGCTGGATCAGGGCCAGTTCAGCCTGAACTGGCAGCTGCAGGCCGCCGTCGATACCGGCGACATCACGGGTTACGAGGTGCTGCTGCGCTGGATCCAGCCGGACGGGACGTTTATCTCGCCAGCCGACTTCATTCCTTTGGCCGAAGAGAACGGCCTGATCCTGCCGATCGGCGAATGGGTGCTGCGCACCGCCTGCGCCGAGGCCGCCAGCTGGACCGAACCGCACAAGATCGCCGTCAACCTTTCGCCGGTCCAGCTGGGTCACGTCGACCTGCCGCGCTTGGTGCATCAGGTCTTGGTCGAGACCGGCCTTTCGCCGTCGCGGCTGGAGCTGGAGATCACCGAGACGGCCATGATCACCGACATGGAGCGCACGACCCACGTCCTGCGTCAGCTGAAGCTGCTGGGCGTCTCCATCGCCATGGACGACTTCGGCACCGGCTATTCGTCGCTGTCGACCCTGCGCGCCTTCCCGTTCGACAAGATCAAGCTGGATCGCTCCTTCATGTCCGAACTGGACGGCGGACCTCAGTCCGCCGCCATCATTCGCGCCGTCCTGGCCCTGGGCGAGAGCCTGCACATCCCCGTCCTGGCCGAGGGCGTCGAGACGCTGGAGCAGCTGTCCTTCCTGCGCGACCAGGGCTGTGACGAGGTTCAGGGCTATCTGCTCGGCCGCCCGCAAAAGACGGCCGATGCCGAGGTTCAAGCCGCCGCACGCGTTCTGTGGGCCGTCGATCCGTCGATGGAAAAGGCCGCCTGATCAGGCCTTAGGCGTCGGCCTTGCCGTACCCCGGCCAATGCGCCTTGCCGGCCCGCTCGTATTGCGGCGGCAGGCCTTCATCCTCGCCCAGGGCGACCGCCGCATGGTGCGCCCAGTGCGGATCGTCCAGCGCCGCGCGGGCTATGGCGATGAAGTCGGCCTGACCGGAGCGGACGATCTCTTCGGCCTGCTGCGGATCGAAGATCATGCCGACGGCCATCACATTGGCCTCAGGCGTCGCCGCCTTCACGGCCTGGGCGAACCGCAACTGATAGCCCGGCTCGCCGCCCGGAATCTTCGCCTGGGCGACGTTCCCGCCCGACGTCAGGTGCAGATAGTCATAGCCCATGTCGTGCAACGCCTGACCAAAGGCCGTCACCTCGTCCAGGGCGATGCCGCCCTCGACCCAGTCCGAGCCGTTGAAGCGCACGCCCAGCGCCTTGGTCCGGGGCCAGGCGTCGCGCAGGGCCTGGGCGACCCGCAGCGGGAAGCGCGCCCGGTTCTCGTACGATCCGCCGAACTCATCGGTGCGGTGGTTGGATGCCGGCGACAGGAATTGGGTCAGCAGATAGCCGTGGGCGGCGTGCAGTTCGACCAGGTCGAACCCGGCCCGATCCGCCCGCCGCGCCGCGTCCTCGAAGGCCGCGACGACGCGGTCCATGTCGGCCGGGGTCATGGCGGTCGGCGTGTGCCAGTCATCCTTGAACGGTTCGGCCGAGGCGCTGAAGGTTTCCCACGCGCCGTCTTCGGCCTTCAGGGCGCCGCCGCCCTTCCACGGCGCGCTGGTCGAGGCCTTGCGTCCGGCGTGGGCCAGTTGGATGCCGATGGGTGTGTCGCTGTAGGTGCGGAGGTCGCGGATGATCCGGGCGAAGGCCTCTTCCTGGGCGTCGTTCCACAGGCCGGTGTCGTCCGGCGTAATCCGTCCCGCCGCCTCGACCCCCGTCGCCTCGACGATGACCAGTCCCGCGCCGGAGATCGCCAATCGTCCCAGATGCTGCACGTGCCAGGGCTGGGGCACGCCGTCGATGGCCGAATACTGGCACATCGGCGCGATGGCGACGCGGTTCTTCAGCGTCAGGGGGCCGACGGCGCGGGGTGAGAACAACTGGCTCATGAAGGACGATCCGTGGGGCAGGAGAGGGGGACTGTAGCTATGGCGGTTGCGGTCGCGTTCAACCCCGATCCTTTCCGATTGTTCACCCAGCTTTCCGATTATTCACGTGTGCGCGCCCGTCCCACGCGGCACAAAAGGGTCAAGCTTCAACTGGGGAACACACCAATGCTTCGTCTCGCTCTCGCCATCGCCATCGCCGCGCCGCTGCTGTCGGGCTGCATCATCGTCTCGACCGAAAAGCCGACCACGCGCGTCATCACCGCGCCGGCCTCGGGCCAGTGATGCGCGGCCTTGCCAAAGGTCTGGCGGTCGCGGCCCTGATCGCGCCGCTGCTGTCGGCCTGCGTCATCTATGACAGCGACGCGGGCGAGAACGTCTCGGTGAACCTGCGCCGCGATGACGCCCCGCCGGCCGAGGCCATCCGCGAAGCCCGCTTCGCCGACGGCGCCCTGGTCGCGCGCGTCGATTCCAACGGCTGCACCCAGGCGTCGGATTTCGAGGTGTCGGTATCGGACGGCTCGCCGGTCGAGATCACGCTTCGCCGCACCAAACAGGACCTGTGCAAGGCCTTGGTCCCGGACGGCGTCGAGCTGCGCTGGACCTATGCCGACCTGGGCCTGGAGCCCGGCACGGCGGCCCGCATCCTCAATCCGCTGAAGTAGGCGTCTCGAACACGATCAGCATGTCTGGCGGAATGCGCTGCGGCCTCAGGGTCGCAGCGTCCACCAGCACCCATTCGGTGACGCCCTGGGCGCAGACGCAGCCTTGGGCGTCCTCGATGCGGACGTAGCGGGTGAAGCGCGGTCCCTGCGGATCGCCGACCCAGGTGCGGGCGACCACGCCCTCGGCGCCCGGCGCGATGCCGCGCAGATAGTCGATCTCATGCCGGGTCGCGACCCACGACCATTTCGCCCGCGTCGCCTCGTCGAAGCGCGCGTTCCAGTGGGCCGTGCCCGCATCCTGCAGCCAGCCGACATAGACGACGTTGTTGACGTGGCCGTTGGCGTCGATGTGCTCGGGTCGCACGTCCAGCGGCACGACGAAGACCTCGCGGTCCTCGCGCGGCGTGAGGGTCTTCCTGGCCATCAGGCCTCGCCGAGCGGCACGCCCTTCTCGACCATCAGGGCCTGAAGTTCGCCGGCCTGGAACATTTCGCGGATAATGTCCGATCCGCCCACGAACTCGCCCTTCACATAGAGCTGCGGAATCGTGGGCCAGTCGGTGAAGCTCTTGATGCCTTCGCGCAGGGCTTCGTCCTGCAGCACGTCCACGCCCACGAAGCCGGCGCCGACATGATCCAGGATTTGCACCGCCAGGGAGGAGAAGCCGCAGCGCGGCTGGTCCGGCGTGCCCTTCATGAACAGAACCACGTCGTTCTGGGCGACGGTTTCGCCGATGAAGGCGTGGACGGGATCGGCGGCTTGGGCGGTGTCGGTCACGGATACGGGCCTTTCGTGAAGCCCGTCAGCTAGGGAGCCGAACGTTCGCGGTCAAGGCATTCGCGACGTTCTGCACAACCGCTGAGGCCGGTCAGGCCGCCTGATTGGCCACGACGCGCGCCATCTCGATCTGCGCGGCCAGGCCCGGCGGCATGTCCCTCTCGGGCGCCGCGGCCAGTGTCGCCAGCCGATCGGTGTCGGTCGGAGTGACGATCACGCTGGACACCGACGGGTCTGTCAGCACGTAGGACAGGCAGATCGCCTCGGCCGTCCAGTTCTGGGTGCGGTACAGGAAACCGAAGGCGTCCTTCTTGGGCGTATCGACGGGACGCTTGTCCTTGCCGAAGCCGAACAGCCCCTTTTTGAAGATCGGCGCATCGGGCGCCCGCGCGCGCCGGTCGGCGTAGAAGTCATAGGCGAAGACCGCCATGTCCTGCTCGCGCGCCGAGCGGATGCGGTTTCGGATCTTCCAGTCGGCGTTGATGTCGAACGGCGTCAGCAGGGCGTCGAACGCCCCTGTCGACACATAGGCGTCCATCACGTCGCCGCCGCCGGCGATGCCCAAAAGCTTGATCCGTCCGGTGGCGCGCATGGCCTTCAGCGCGCTGAGCGACGATTGCGCCAGTTCGGTCTCGCCCGGCTCGTGCAGCACCGCAACGTCGATCCAGCCCAGGCCCGAGAAGTGCAGCACCCGATCGATGGCCGCCGTCATGCCTTGTGCGGAGAAGTCGCGCTGCTGGTCGCGACCGTCGCCGGCGCCCAGCGTCAGGCTGACATAGACCAGCTTGCGATCCACATGCGACAGGGCCTCGCCCAGCACTTCGGCCGCCACCGGGTCGGCGGTCTCCAGCCGATAGCTGTTCACCCCCGCTTCCAGCGCCGAATACAGCAGGTCCAGCCCGGCCTCGCGCCCGCGCTTCAGCACGCCGGCGCCGAAACTCAGCGTCAGGTTCGAGATGGCGGAGCCGGAGACGCCGAAGGGGCGATAGCGCATGGCCTTCAGCCCTCCTTGGCCGGCGCGGAGGTCTCCAGCGCCAGGGCGTGCAGTTCGCCGCCCATCTGACCCTTCAGCGCGGCATAGACCATCTGGTGCTGACGCACGCGCGGCAGACCGGCGAAGGCGCTGGACACGATCCGCGCGCGATAGTGGTCGCCGTCGCCCGCCAGATCCTCGATCTCGATCTCGGCGTCGGCGAAGGCGTCGACCAGATGCTGGCGCAGCGTTTCCACGGACATGGGCATGGCGGGCACTCACACTTCGTTGGACGCCAGTTTGCCCGGTAATCCTTAATGGCGGCCTACGCTCCGTAGCGCTGCCGTTCGAACAGCTGCACCGGATGATCTTTGTAGGTCGCACTCGCATAGGGGCGATAACCGACCCGCGCCGCCAGCTTCAGCGAGGCCAGGTTCTCGGGCGCGATCATGCAGACGGTTCGCCCCTCCAGCCTCCGGTCGGTCCAGTCCAGGGCCGCCGTTAGCGCCTCGGCCGCATAGCCCCGCCCCTGAAACCCCGGCGCCACGCCCCAACCCAGCTCCGGCGCGTCGAACGGCGGCTCCAGCTCGCGGCGATAGTCGAACACCCCGACGCTGCCCAGATAGGTTCCGTCGTCCCGCAGCCGGATCGTCCAGTTGCCATGGCCCGTCGCCGCCCAATGGCCGAGATCGCGCAGCAGCCGGAACCACACCTCCTCGCGGCCCAGCGCCCGGCCCATGATGTGGCGCGTGAAATCCTCATCGGACCACAGCGTCAGCAGATCGTCGAAATCCTGTGTCGAGACGGGGCTCATCACCAGCCGCTCGGTCGTCAGAATCCTGTCGTTCACATCAGGCCCAGTTGCTTGAAGCTGGCCACCCCGTCGCGGCCGACGACCAGATGGTCGTGAACCTCGACGTTAAGGGCGCGGCCGGCCTGCACAACCTGTTTCGTGATCTCGATGTCGGGGCGGCTGGGGGTGGGATCGCCCGACGGATGGTTGTGCACCAGGATCAGGGCGCTGGCCGACAGCTCCAGCGCGCGCCGCACGACCTCGCGCGGATAGACCGGCGCATGATCGACCGTGCCGCGGTTCTGCACCTCGTCCAGGATCAGCTGGTTCTTCTTGTCCAGATACAGCACCCGGAATTGCTCGCGCGGCTCGTGCTGCAAGGCGACGCGGACATAGGCCAGCAGCGCCGTCCAGGACGAGATCACCGGCCGCTTGGCCGTCGGCTCCTTCGCGATCCGCCGCGTCACGTCGAAGATCAACTGAAGGTCCAGCGCCACCGCCCGCGTCGCCTTGCCGACAGCATATCCCATCGACCGCGCCACCTGATCCTCGATCGCCTCATGGCTTGCCGCGCCGATCCCCTCCAGCCCTCCGAACCGCGCCAGCAGATCCTTGGCCAGCGGCTTGGTGTCCTTGTAGGGCACGCTGCGAAACAGCAGCAACTCCAGCAGCTCATAGTCGGGCAGGGCGCCCAGGCCTCCTTTCGCCGCCCGCTCACGCAGCCGGTCTCGATGACCGCTGTGGCGCGGCTTGGGCTTGTCCCCGACTTCGGACGCCTTGTCGTCGAGCATGATCCCTCCCGCTCAACGCAACCTGTGCGTATTGCGATTGGGGATCAAGGGTTCAGTTCGGTCGGAACAGCCCCGCCGGAGACGCCGTAAAGATTTCCAGCCCGTCTTCGGTCACCCCGATGGTGTGCTCGCACTGGGCCGACAGGGACTTGTCGCGCGTCACGGCGGTCCAGCCGTCGGACAACACCTTCACGTGCGGCTTGCCCAGGTTCACCATCGGCTCGACGGTGAAGAACATGCCGGGTTTCAGCACCGCGCCCTCGCCGCGACGGCCATAGTGCAGGACATTGGGGCTGTCGTGGAAGACGCGGCCGATGCCGTGGCCGCAGAAGTCGCGCACCACGCTCATGCGCTGGGCCTCGACGAACTTCTGGATCGCATAGCCGATGTCGCCGAACGTATTGCCCGGCTTGACCTGCTCCAGGCCCAGATCCAGCGACTGATAGGTCACGTCGATCAGCTTTCTGGCCCGCGCATTGATCTCGCCCACCGCATACATGCGGCTGGAATCGCCGTGCCAGCCGTCCACGATCACGGTGTGGTCGATGTTGACGATGTCGCCGTCCTTCAGCACCCGGTCGCCGGGAATGCCGTGGCAGACGACGTGGTTGATCGAGGTGCAGACGGTCTTCTCGTAGCCCTTGTAGCCCAGGCAGGCGGGCAGGCCGCCGTTGTCCAGGGTGAACTCGCGCACCAGATCGTCGATCGTGCTGGTCAGGACGCCCGGCTTCACATGCGCCGCGATCATGTCCAGCGCCTCGGCGACCAGACGGCCGGCCTTGCGCATGCCCTCGAAGTCTTCCGCCTCATGGATGCGGATGGCGCTGGAGCGGACCAGGACGTCGGTTTCGAGTTCGGGCGTTTCGTACATGGGGGCGATCGGTCTGCAAAAGGCGGGATACGGCGCAATCCGTTCGCCGCAGATGGGCGTTATAGCATGAAACCTCAAGCCTGCCCCCGGATTCCCGCATGACCGACGCCGCCTCAATCGCCTCTGCGCCGACCGCCGCCGTCCTGGTCATCGGCGACGAAATCCTGTCGGGCCGGACCCAGGACACCAACACCAACACCATCGCCCGGTTTCTGGCGGCGTTGGGGATCGACCTGATGGAGGCCCGGGTCGTCAGCGACGATCACGGCCGGATCATCGAGGCGTTGGACGCCCTCCGCTCACGCTGGGACTATGTGTTCACCACCGGCGGCATCGGTCCGACCCATGACGACATCACCGCCGACGCCGTGGCGGCCGCCTTCGGCGTGGCCCTGCCCGAACATCCCGACGCGCTGGCCATCCTGTCGCGCCGCTATGGCGACGAATTCAACGCCGCGCGCCGTCGCATGGCGCGCATCCCCGAAGGCGGCGTTCTGATCGCCAATCCGGTCACCGACGCGCCCGGCTTCCAGATCGGCAATGTCTTCGTCATGGCCGGTGTGCCCAAGATCATGCAGGCCATGCTGGAGGATGTGGCCCCGCGCCTGCGCACCGGCGCCATCGTGCATGCCCAGACCCTGAAGGTCACTGGCGTGGGCGAGGGGGCGGTGGCCGACGTGTTGCGAGCGGCGGCCAATCAGCGCCGTGACCTGTCTTTCGGCAGCTATCCGTTCGGCCATGGCAGCGTCGGCGAGATGGGAACTCAGCTGGTCATTCGTGGCCGCGATGCCGATCAGGTCGATGCAGCGGCGCATGATTTGATCGCAGAACTGCGTAATCTGGGCATCGACGTTGCCGCTGCGTAACCTCGCAAAGCCGTGATCGTGTGCGGCTCAGGCGCCACGGTTTCGCCTGTTTCCGGTCCGATGGGGGCCTTGCCCGCAACGCTTTCGCGCCGCGAACGCTGAGAGGGCTCCTCCCCTGATCGACCGCGCGTAATGCGGCCGACGTTGACTTAGGTGTATGAAATGACCTCCAGGAACTTCGCCCGCATGGGCGGGATCGCCCTGACGACCGCCCTGCTGGCCGGCGTCGCCGCCCCGGCCATGGCCGGCTCCTTCTATGTCCAGGAACAATCGACCCGCGGCCAGGGTCGCGCCAACGCCGGCGTCGGCGCCGACAAGGGCGTCCAGTCGCTGTGGTGGAACCCCGCCGCGATCGCTGGCACCCAGCGCGAAGTCTACCTCGGCGCCCACGGCCTGATCTTGGACTCCGACGTCGACAACACCGGTTCGACCCTGACCTACAACGTCCCGGTTCCGGGCGTCGGCGTCGTCAGCCGTTCGGCCCCCGTCAACGGCGACCCGCACGTGCATGACGTGGTCGAAAGCGGCATTGTGCCGAACTTCGCCGTCTCCATGCCGATCGGCGACCGCTTCAATGTCGGCCTGGCCGTCCAGGCGCCCTACAACTTCACCACCAAATATCTGCCCGACGACTTCGCCCGTTACGACGCGCTGACGTCGGAACTGCGCTCGGCCAACGTCAGCCTGGTCGCCGCCATGACGGTCACCGACTGGCTGGACCTCGGCGTCGGCTTCGACGCCCAGTACGCCAAGGCGACCCTGTCGTCCGCCCTGCCGAACGTGCCGATCCCGGCCGTCCTGTCGCCGGCCTATGTCGTTTCGCCGTCGACCGACGGTCGCAACCAGTTGGAAGGCGACGGCTGGGATTACGGATGGAACGCCGGCGCCCAGATGCACTTCGGCAAGCTGGACCTGGGTCTGTCCTACCGCTCCAAGATCGAGCACGAGCTGGAAGGTTCGGTGAACATCTCGGGCCTGACTGGCGTCCTGGCCGGCGCCAACGTCTCGACCGATGGCGGCGCGTCGTTCACCACGCCTTGGTACGCCACCGTCTCGGCCCGCTACGCCGTCAACGATCGCCTGACCCTGAACGCCCAGGTCAATCAGATCGGCTGGAGCGAGTTCGACGCCATCCGCGTCGCCTACACCGGCGGCGGCTCCACCATCGTTCAGGACTATGACGATGTCACCACCGGCGCGATCGGCTTCGACTACAAGATCGATCCGTCCATGACCTTCCGCGCCGGCCTAGGCTACGACCCGACCCCGACGCCGGACGATCACCGCACCGCCCGTATCCCGGACGGCGATCGCTGGCTCTACGCCGCCGGTCTATCCAAGACGATCGGCAACATGACCTTCGACGGCGCCGTGACCTACATCGACATCGACACCGCGACGATCAACGACACCCGCGACGTCTATGGCAACGGCCTGGTCATCTCGAACCTGCGCGGCGAAGCCCAAGGCTCGGGCGTCGGCTTCTCCCTGGGCGCGACCTGGAACTTCTGAGGTCCGCTCAGCCCCGGCTGACATGAGAACGGCGGCTCCTTCGCAGGAGCCGCCGTTTTTTTATTCCTCCACCGCGCAGCGGGGAAGGGGGACCGCGCGAAGCGGGGTGGAGGGGGCGGAAACGGGCTCGATCTCCGACATTTGGTGCCGTGCGACGTTCGCCCCCTCCACCGCTTCGCGGTCCCCCTCCCCCGCAAACGGGGGAGGATCTAGGTCAGCCCTTGGCGGCGCCGCCGTAGCCCTTGCCGCCGTTCGAGGGACGGCGACGGGGGCGGCGCTTCATCTGACCTTCCGCCGGCTTGGCGTTGTCATTGATGGAGGGCACGCGCTCGCCGGCCAGGGGGTTGTAGACGCGCTCGGGACGCGGGGCCGCCGGGGTTTCGCCCGGACGGTTGCGACGCTGGCGGTGCGGCTGGCCGCCGCCTTCCGGACGCACGCCGTCGCGGTGGGGATTGCGACGGCCGCGACCACCCCGTCCGCCTTCGTTGCGCTCGCCGCCTTCGCGCTCGGGCAGGGTCGCCTTCTTGCCGACGCCGGTGGCCATGATGGTGGCGTCCAGCTGGCCCAGGGCCTTGTCGTTGCGGCGGTCGATGGCGGGGATCTTCTGGCGCGTGACCTTTTCGATGTCGCGCAACAGCTTCATCTCGTCGCCGGCGACGAAGCTGACGGCCGTGCCGTCCTTGCCCGCCCGCGCGGTGCGGCCGATGCGGTGGACGTAGCTTTCCGGCACGTGCGGCAGTTCGAAGTTCACGACGTGCGAGACGCCGTCCACGTCGATGCCGCGCGCGGCGATGTCGGTGGCGACCAGGACGCGCAGCTTGCCCTTCTTGAAGGCCTCCAGCGTGCGTTCACGCTGGGGCTGGCTCTTGTTGCCGTGGATGGCGCCGGCCTCGACGCCGCCGGCTTCCAGATAGGCCGCGACCTTGTCGGCGCCGTGCTTGGTCTTGGTGAAGACCAGGCAGCGCGTGTATTCGGGATCGCTGAACATCTCGGTCAGCAGGGCGCGCTTTCTGCCCTGTTCGATATAGACGACCGACTGGCTGATGCGCTGCACCGTGGTCGACTGCGGCGTGACCTGGACCTTGACCGGATCCTTCAGCAGTTCGCCCGCCAGCTTGCCGATTTCGCTGGGCATGGTCGCCGAGAAGAAGAGGTTCTGGCGCTTGACCGGGATCTTGGAGACGATCTGGCGGATCGGCTTGATGAAGCCCAGGTCCAGCATCTGGTCGGCTTCGTCCAAGACGAAGATCTCGGTCGAGGACAGGTCCAGGTTCTTCTGCTGGATGTGGTCCAGCAGGCGGCCGGGCGCGGCGATCAGGATGTCCAGACCCTGTTGCAGGGCCCGCTCCTGGGCGCCGTATTTCACGCCGCCGAAGATCACCGCGACCCGGAAGCCCAGGTGCGCGCCGTAAGCCTTGAAGCTGTCGCCGATCTGGGTGGCCAGCTCGCGCGTGGGGCTCAGGACCAGCACGCGCGTCGTGCGCGGCCGGGGCGGAATGCGGTTTTCGGCCAGGCGATGCAGGATCGGCAGGGCGAAGGCGGCGGTCTTGCCGGTACCGGTCTGGGCGATGCCCAGCAGGTCCTTGCCGGCCATGACGTCGGGGATGGCCTTTTCCTGGATCGGGGTCGGCTTGGTATAGCCGGTCGAGGCCAGGGCCTGCAGCAGGGCCTTGTTCAGGCCCATGGATTCGAATGTGATGCTCACAGCAGTGTATCTTTCGCGTAGCGGCAGGGCGCTATCAGCCATGGCATGACGCCGTCGGGCCGCGCACCGCCAGTCCCGACGGGGCCTCGGGGAGGAGGCCTGCGGGGTGGATCGGGCGCCGCCCCGCGTGTCCGGGCAGCGAATGGATATGAGGGGCCGGCGGCTTCTACAGACAGGTCCGAGTGCGACCCACACGCGCTGGAGACGCCGGAGATCGCGAGTGTGCGACGCCGCGCAAATGGGCGCTTATCGCCGATAAGTCAACTGCAGCACACATCAGGGCGCGTATCGCGTCGCCGCCTCGGGCAGTCCGTCGGGCAGGCCGATGGCCGCGCGCCAGTCCTCGGGATGCAGCCGCGCCATCTCCAGATCCAGCCACGCCAGCGGCTTCAGCGCCCCATCCTCGTTCCAGAACCGCTCGGCCCACGGCTGGCCCGTCTCGATCGCCCGCGCCCGGTCCCGCGCCGTCGCCTCGGGCCCCAGATGCGTCGCGCGCCAGTGATACAGCCACGGAATATGCCAGTGCGGCGCCCGGCTCAGCCGCTCATCCGTCATCGCCGCCGCCAGACATTCCGCCAGCGCCCGCGCGTCCTCCAGCTGGGCGTTGAAGGCGTCGCGCCGCGCCTGGATATGCCGGTCCCAGCCCTCGGCCGGCTCGATCGGCGCCAGCGTCGGCTCGGGCCGTTTCCAGCCCTCCGCCTCGCGCCGCTTCCACAGGGCGGGCACCCCGACGTCATAGCGTGCGGCGACCGACCGCGCGGTCTCGCCGTCCTCCCACGCCTTCCTGACCTCGGCCCAGACGGCGTCCGGCCGGATCTTGCGATGTATGCCCTGGCTCATGGGACAGGGGTGTCGCACGCCCCTGCGTCATCATCGGTCGCACCCGCGCCTCATGCACAGCTGGCGCGTGACCCCTGACATCTCGCGATGTGGAAAATCAAATCTCTAGCCTCGAAAATCGGCCTTCTCCCGGCCTGGGGTAGAGACCGCCCCATAATGCCCGCATGGAAAAACGCCGCTACAAGATCAAACCGCCCGAGGTCTGGACCCAGGTCCGAAAGGACTATCTGTCCGGCCTCGACGCCAAGACCGTCGCCGCCCGCCACGACGTGACCGAGGCCTCGATCCGCGCTCGCGCGACGAAGGAGGGCTGGTCCCGCCATCCGCGCAGCGAGGCCGCGACGCCCGCGCCCCAGCCCCTGTCGCCGCAGGAGGCGGCCGACCTGTCGCCCGACGACCCCAATGACCCAGCCGCCCTGGCGCGCGCCGCCGCCCAGGCCTCGGGCCGCGCCCTGCACGCCCAGGACTTCGCCCAGGCCCGCGCCCTGGCGGCCCTGGCCGAGACCTATCGCAAACTGGCCGACCGCGACGGCCCCGGCCGCGCCGCCCGCCTGACGGTGAAGAACGCGCCCCTGCAACTGGTCTTCGACATCCTGACCAATGAGGCGGAGGCCGAGCGCCGCTTCGCCATGAACACCAGCGACAAGAGCGACTGGGAACTGCGCGGCCAGTACTGGCAGGCGAAGCAGAAGCTGGAGCGCGCCAACACCGAATGGGGCCACGCCCAACTGGCCCGCCGCGTCCAGCTGGACCGCCGCATCGCCGCCCTCGAAGACCAGCTCCGCGCCGCCGGCCTCGACCCCGTCATCGAACGCGAACAGGACCGCCGCATCTCCCAGGGCCTCGACCTCTTCCTTGGCCCCCTGCGGGGGAGAGTGACGATGGAGGAGTGGGAGAAGACGCTGGATGAGTTGTGACCACCAATCCTTCTCCCCTTGCGGGAGAAGGTGGCCGAGCGAAGCGAGGTCGGATGAGGGGTCGTTTCGGCTCAAACCACAAAAGGCGGTGAAATCCCTAATCTGATCTTGCTTCCAGCAGCTAATCTCTTCGGATAATCAGTAGGCGCAGTTATAGTAAATGTTAACGGCGCAACAAGTCAGTGGCAAAGTTGCCGCCTGATATTCCCGTCATTTTAGTCAGCAGCAGCTATGGGATTGGCTTGAGCATCTCAATAGCTTGGGCTAGCCACGCAAATCTTTCAGGATATGCATTGGCGAGGGTAATGGCAACTTTACTTGTAAATAACGCGACGACTAATCCCGCCATACTTGTGCCGACAACCTTCGCCAAGTTTTCTCTGAAGCTAGTCCAAGCGTCGCCTAAAAAGCGCTTAGCTTCACGCACGATCCAGGTGATGAGGCTCCGGAAAAGGTTTTCGACGCTGGCAAAGGCATTGAAGACGGCAAGCTTCTGAGCATCATCACTTATATCGACTTCTTCCGCGACTATTTCGATAGCTCGTGGTACTTGAGACTCGCAAGCGTCTTGATAATTGTCCAAAACATTCGCTACTTCCGCACTGCTGTTTTTGGCCGCTTCCCGATCGTCGGTCGAATATGGAGCTAGCGCAGCTTCTTCTAAAAATGCCTTCCACTTATGAGACTGACTGATGAATAGGAAATGTTGAAGTAGGATTGCCCTCATGCTTCCGACAGCGTCAGGAAGCATTTCGGGAGCATCAGCATCATTGGACCCTGAAACAGCGGCAAAAATAGTCTGCATCTTTAATCCACGAACGCCGATCATGATGATGTCGCCATCATCTTTTCTAAGTTCCTCGACGTAACGATTTACCGCTCGGACCAATTCAGGAACGTTACCCCATCGAGGCATTAGTTGCTCGATGTCAGCAAGAATTTCTCTGCGCAGAGCAACGGGGTCGGCTGTTGATGCAAAATGCGCATCGCCAGGTTGTCGGGAAAGTTGGACGATACCGCCGATAACAGCAACTTCAACGCTGGCGGGTATGATGCGAAGATCTTCGATGCCTTCGTCGTCATTATGGCGCTCGCCTTCATAAATGTCCCAGCTTGCAGGCGCATAAAGGTGGTGTGGGAGACGAGTACGACCATCCCCAATAGCGTCATCAAGCTGCGCTTGGTCTAGTCCACGGGTGCTGCTTAAATCCACCCCGCGGAGGTCGCAGCCTATGATCGACGCAGACGTGAGGCTGGCGCGACGTAAGTCTGCACCTCGCAGATCTGCAAAGTCTAAAATCGCGCCTCTCAAGTAAGCGCGCGACAAGCGCGCATATCGTAAATTTGACCGAGAGAGATTTGCCTCGATCAGCCGGCATTCATGAAGATCTGCATAGGCAAGATCGACGCTCTCTAGGTTTGAGCGCGATAGATTCGACCGATAAAACGAAACATTTGTAAGATTGTATCCCGAAAATCGGCGATCGGTTAAGTCTGTGACTGAAAGATTTACGCGCGAACGTTGATGATCGCCAAAAATGTCGCTTTCCTGACGCCATGCGTTCCATGCGTCAGCATCGCCCGAGCGAGCAAGCTCGTAAGCGATGAGACGTTTGCCGCCTTTGATGAAGGTGCCGGTTCTAGAGTTCACAACTGATCAATCAACTTGATCGGAAGTGATTCGCGGAGTCGGCTTACAGCCGCCCCTTCCTGAACCGCTCCTGCGCTTCCGCCGCCGCCTCGGCGCGCCAGCGTTTGGGCGCGGACTTGTCGACGGTTTCGCCGGCGCCGGTCAGGGCTTCGTTGGCGAACTCCAGGTCCATCAGCTTCATGCGCTTGATCTCGTCGCGCAGGCGGCCGGCTTCCTCGAACTCCAGGTTGGAGGCGGCCTCGCGCATGCGGCCTTCCAGGTCGCGCAGGGCGGCCTGGAAGTTGGAGCCGACGAAGGGTTTGGAGGCTTCGGCCACGCCCGGCCTGGTCAGGCGATCCATCTCGCGCGACTCATAGGGGCTGTCCATGATCTCCTTGATGTCGCGCTTGACCGTTTCGGGCGTGATGCCGTGTTCGGCGTTGTAGGCCATCTGCCGTTCGCGGCGGCGGTCGGTCTCGGCGATGGCGCGCTCCATGCTGCCGGTCATGCGGTCGGCGTACAGGATGACGCGGCCGTCCACATTGCGCGCGGCGCGGCCGATGGTCTGGATCAATGAGGTCTCCGAGCGCAGGAAGCCCTCCTTGTCCGCATCCAGGATGGCGACCAGGCCGCACTCGGGGATGTCCAGACCCTCGCGCAGCAGGTTGATCCCGATCAGACAGTCGAAGGTGCCCAGCCGCAGATCGCGCAGGATCTCGATCCGCTCCAGCGTGTCGACGTCGGAGTGCATGTAGCGAACGCGGATGCCCTGCTCATGCATATATTCGGTCAGGTCCTCGGCCATCTTCTTGGTCAGGGTGGTGACCAGGCTGCGATAGCCCTTGGCCGTCGTCGCCTTGACCTCGTCGATGACGTCGTCGACCTGATTTCGGGTTTTGCCCGAGACGGGGCGGATTTCGACCGGCGGGTCGATCAGGCCGGTAGGGCGGATCACCTGTTCGACGAAGACGCCGCCCGCCTGTTCCATCTCCCACGGGCCGGGGGTGGCCGACACGTGTACCGTCTGGGGGCGCATGGCCTCCCATTCCTCGAACTTCAGCGGGCGGTTGTCGATGCAGGAGGGCAGGCGGAAGCCGTATTCCGCCAGCGTCGACTTGCGGCGGTAGTCGCCCCGGAACATGCCGTTGATCTGGCCGATGGTGACGTGGCTCTCGTCCACGAACAGCAGGGCGTTGTCGGGGATGTATTCGAAGAAGGTCGGCGGCGGCTCGCCCGGCGCGCGGCCGGTCAGCCAGCGGCTGTAGTTCTCGATGCCGGCGCAGCTGCCGGTGGCCTCCATCATCTCCAGGTCGAAGCGGGTGCGTTGCTCCAGGCGTTGCGCCTCCAGCAGCTTGCCGTTCTCGACCATCCAGTCCAGCGTCTCCTTCAGCTCCGCCTTGATGCCGGCGGCGGCCTGGTTCAGCGTCGGGCGCGGGGTCACATAGTGGCTGGCCGCATAGACGGTGATCTCGTTCAGATCGGCCGTCTTCTTGCCCGTCAGCGGATCGAACTCCTGGATCGCCTCCAACTCGTCCCCGAACAGGCTGATCCGCCACGCCCGATCCTCCAGGTGGACCGGGAAGATCTCGATCACGTCGCCCCGCTTCCTGAACATCCCCCGGTCGAAGTTCAGGTCGTTGCGCTTGTACTGCAGCGCGATCAGATCCGCCCGCAGCTTCGCCTCGTCGATCTGGTCCCCCACCTTCAGCGTGAACGTCATCGCCGTATAGGTCTCAACCGACCCGATCCCGTAAATACAGGACACTGACGCCACAACAATGACGTCTTCCCGTTCTAGTATAGCTCGCGTCGCAGAGTGCCGCATCCGGTCAATCTGCTCATTGATGCTTGAATCTTTCTCAATGTACGTATCCGTACGCGGAACATAAGCTTCTGGCTGGTAGTAGTCGTAGTAGCTGACGAAGTATTCGACCGCGTTGTCGGGAAAGAACGATTTGAACTCGGAATAGAGCTGGGCCGCCAGCGTCTTGTTCGGCGCCAGGATCAGGGCAGGGCGCTGGGTTTCCTCGATCACCTTGGCCATGGTGAAGGTCTTGCCCGAGCCGGTGACGCCCAGCAGCACCTGGTCGCGATCCCCAGCCTGTGCCTGGGCCACTAGTTCGGCGATGGCGGCGGGCTGGTCGCCGGCGGGCGTGTATTTGGTTTCCAAGCGGAAGCGGCCGCCCTTCTTCTTGCCCTCGTGCGAGGGGCGGTGCGGCACCCAGTCGGCGGGCGCGGCGACCGGCTCCTCCGGCGTCAGGCGCGGCCCGGCGACCGGAGCGAACATCGGCATTTTTCCGGTGTCGCGCAGGAAGGCGGCCGACGCCTCCTGCACCCCCGGATTTGGCACGTGAACGGGCTTGGCCGGCTTGGCGGCGGCGGGCTTCGGCGTCGAAGAACGGTTCATGAACAGAACTTAGTGCTTGAGGATGTCTCCCGCCATAGCGCGCTGACCTGCGCCTAGTTGCGGTCGGCCTAGCTTGACATCCTCACACAGTATGCCTCATACACTGTGTATCACACACTATGCGGCGCACGGAGGTGGCGGGTGAGCGAGAACGACGAGGCGTTGCTGTTCGAGAGTCTGCGGCTGGAGCTGCGGCGGGGGTCGTTGATCCTGGCCGTGCTGGCGAGCTTGCGGCGCGAGCAATACGGCTATTCGCTGCGGGTCACCCTGGGCGAGGTCGGGGTCGAGATGGAGGAGAGCACCCTCTATCCGCTGCTGCGTCGGCTGGAGAGCCAGGGGCTGCTGGACAGCGAATGGCGCGAGGAGGAGCGGCGCCGGAAGCGGTTCTACCGCCTGTCGCCGCGTGGGGAGGCGATGCTGGAACGGCTCGCCGTGGAATGGCGCGGCCTGTCGGCCTCGCTGGAGAAGATGCTGTGAACACCGGGAAAGAGGGAGAGGCGAGCATGGACCTGGTCGAACGTTATCTGAAGGCCGTGGCGGCCCAGCTGCCGAAGGAAAACCGCGAGGACATCGTCGCCGAGCTGCGCGACGAGATCATGGGGCGTCTGGAGGCGCTGGAGGCCCGGCTGGGAGGGGCACCGACCGACGACGAGGTCGAGAATCTGTTGCGCGAGGTCGGTCATCCGCTGAGCGTGGCGGCGCGCTATCGCGCAGGACCGCAGGCGCTGATCGGGCCTGAGCTTTATCCGTGGTGGATGTTCGGGCTGAAGGTCGGTCTGACGGTCATGGCGGCCGTCACCCTGATCGGCCTGGCCGTGCGGGTCCTGGTCGGCGACGTCTATGTGGGCCAGGCGATCGGGCAGGGCATTTCCAGCCTGATCAGCGGCGCGATCACGGTCGTCGGTCTGCTCACAGCCGTCGGCTTCGTGCTGGAGCGTCAGTCGAAGAAGCCGGACTTCATCGCCAAGTGGCGCGTCAAGGACTTGGGTCTGTTCGAACTGGGCGGCGATTTCGACGCCGAGCAGTGGGGGCAGAAGCTGGCGAACGGCGAGTGGTCCGGCCGGAGCATGGGGCAGGCCAAGTCGGGCCGCGCCGTGCGCAAGAGCGCCGAGATGTCGCCTGTGTCGCGTGCGGTGGCGAGCGCCATCGGCTGGACCGTGGTGCTGCTGTGGTGGACGGGTCTTTTGCAGGTGGCGCCGATCCGGCCGGAAGAGCTGGCTGGAGTCGTCGACGGCGTCGATTACGGGCGCATTCTGGCTGACATGGTGCGGGTCGCCTATTGGCCGGTCGCCCTGTTCGCCGCCTGCCGCATCGGCTTCGACCTGATGCGGGCGGCGTCGGGCGGCAACGCGCGAGTCACGGCGCTGGGCGACCTGGCGTTCGGGATCGCCGCCGCCTTGGGTCTGCTGTGGGTCTGGTTCGGGTCGGCGCTGTCGCCGCTGATCTGGGTCGGCAGCGTCACCGAATTCGTGGATCGGATTCGGGTTCTGATCGGCCGCTCCGGCGAGGACGTCGGCGGCGTGGCGACGATCCTGATGGTCATGGTGGTTTGGGCCTTCGCCGCCGAAGTGGTGCGTGTGATCCGCGCGGCGGCGCGTCTGGTCATCGGTCGATAAAGGCGACGCCCTTCTTGACGGCGTGTAACCTATAGGTGATATGTCACCTCAAGGTTACTTCAGGAGGAAGTCGTGAACAAGGATGAAAACGCCGCGGTTTTGCGGGTGAAAAGTGAACGGCGCAAATGCTGGTGGGGCGGCATCGCGATTTCGGTCGTCGGTGCAGTCGCCCTAGTAAACGGTGCGGGCTTCGCCTTTTTTCTCGGAGCCGATGGTGATGAAGCGACGACGGCGGGTGTGGCTGCGGGCGTGGGTTTTGGCCTCTTGATCGTGGGTGGGCTTATGGCCTGGTGCGGGCGGCCCGGCCGGCCGATTGATGTGACTGCAAGTGGAGAAGGGTCGCGCCGCGACAAGCTGCAGCGCGAGCGCGCAAGACTACTGATTATCTATCCGGTTATCATGCTGATGTTCATGGTGCAGGCTCACAGCGCCATGCAACGGGTCTTGGGCGGGGACCATAATCTCGGCGCCTATGTGCAGATTCTGCTGCCGGTCCTGTACGGCTGGCTGATCCCTGTTCTGCTGATGGGCTGGGATTGGAACGCGAAGAAGAACCGCCGTCTGATGGAAGATGAGCTGACCCAGGTTCTGCGGGCGCGGTCGATGATCCTGGCCTTCGTCGTGCTGATGGGCGGGGTGACCGTGGCGCTGGGTCTGGGCCTGTGGCGCGCGGACTATGGCGTGCTGGCCCTGCCTTATGTGCTGGCGCTGGGCGGGGCGTCGGCGGGCCTGCGGTTCGCCTGGCTGGATCGCGAGGCCGGTCGCGATGGGTGATCCCAGACTCGGCTCGCGGCTGAAGGAGGCGCGCACCGCCGCGGGCCTGACGCAGCAGGGGCTGGCCGACAAGGCCAGCGTCTCGCGCAAGACCATCAATACGGTCGAGAACGGCGTCTTCGTGCCCTCGACCGTTCTGGCGCTGGAACTCGCCCGAGCCTTGGATACGACGGTCGAGGCCTTGTTCTTCCTGAGAGACTGATCCGATCCATGTCCGAAAACCGCGAGACATCGTCGGGCGGGCGGCGCATTCTTCAGACATGGATCAGGTGTTGGATCAGGAGGCTTGCTGGCGCGCCGTCGTGGCGCGGGACGCCCGTTTCGACGGGCGTTTCTTCACCGGCGTGACCTCGACGGGCATCTACTGTCGTCCCATCTGCCCGGCGCGGACGCCAAAGCGCGAGAATGTGGTCTTTCACCCCAGCGCCGCAACGGCCGAGGAAGCAGGTCTGCGGGCCTGTCTGAGGTGCCGGCCCGAGACGGCGCCGGAAATGGGCGCCTGGCGCGGCACGTCCAACACCGTCAGCCGCGCCCTGGCCCTGATCGAGGCCGGCGCGCTGGATGTCGGCGACACGGACGCCCTCGCGACACGGCTGGGCATGGGCGAGCGGCAACTGCGCCGCCTGTTCCGCCAGCATCTGGGCGCGGCCCCGGTCAGCGTGGCCCAGACACGGCGCGTCCTTCTGGCCAAACAGTTGATCCACGAGACCGACCTGTCGATGGCCGAGGTGGCGATGGCGTCGGGTTTCGGCAGCGTCCGGCGCTTCAACGAGACGTTTCAGGCCCTGTATGGTCGCGCGCCGTCGGACTTGCGGCGTCGCAAGGTCGAGGCCGAAGCGGGCGGGGTGATCAAGATCGGTCTGTCCTACCGCCCGCCCTATGACTGGCCCGTCATGATGACGACCTTGGCGACGCGCGGCGTCGCGGGCGAGGCGGTTGTCGATGGCGTCTGGACTCGGCGGCTGCGCTCCGACGTGGATGGCACAGAGGGTGCGGTGACGGTGCGCCCCGCTCAACCGGGCGAAGCGGCGGTTGAGGCGCGGATCGACAATCTGAAAGCCTTGCCGGGCGTACTGGCGCGGGTGCGGCGCGTGTTCGACCTCGCCGCCGATCCCGAGGCGGTCACGCGCGACCTGTCGGCCGACCCCGTTCTGCACGCCGCAATCAGGGCCACGCCGGGGTTGAGGCTTGCGGGCGACTGGATCGACGCCGGCGAGGATGCGCCCAGCGACCGGTTGGCGACGACGGACGCCGCGCTGCTGGCGCGCGCCGAGCGGTGGCGGCCGTGGCGGGCCTATGGCGCACTCTATTGGGCCCTGAGCGAGGAGCGGCGAGATGACCAAGCAGCCTGACATGCATCTGACCCTGGATCGCATCCCGTCCCCGGTAGGCGAGGTGCTGGTCGTCACCGACGCCGACGGCGCGGTACGCGCGCTTGATTTCCACGATTACGAAGCCCGTCTGCGCCTGCTGCTGCGTCGACACTACGGTGAGGTCGTGCTGACCGAAGGCCGCGCGCCGGAGCCGGTGCGTCGGGCGGTCGAGGCCTGGTTCGGCGGCGATCTCACCGCCTTCGACGCCATCACGGTCCGCACCGGCGGCACGGAGTTCCAACGCGCGGTGTGGAAGGCGTTGCGCGACATCCCGACCGGCGAGACCCGCACCTATGGTCAGCTCGCTGCGGCCATCGGCGCGCCCAAGGCCGTCCGCGCCGTGGGTCTGGCCAACGGCGCCAATCCGGTCGGCGTCATCGTGCCCTGCCACCGCGTGATCGGCGCGAACGGGACCCTGACCGGCTATGCGGGCGGACTTGAGCGCAAACGCTGGCTGCTGGCGCATGAAGCGGGCGGCCGGCTGCTTTAGCCGCGCGTGAACCGTTCGGGCGGCAGGGCGGCGTGGGTGAAGCGGGCCTGACGCACCGCGCCCTTGAAGTAGTTCACGCGGTTGATGCGGCAACCGACCGAGGCGCGGCCTGGCCCTTGCGGCTTGAACGCCACCGGGTGTTCGCCCTGCAGGACGCCGTCGACATAGGCCCGGTACAGGACGCCGTCGAAGGTTTGCGCGACGTGGAACCACTGTCCGCACGGATGGAGCCGCTCGGGGAAAATCAGGGTGTGGTTGTAGCCGGGCCCGCGCGTGAAGGCGTCCAGGTACCAACGGTCCTGAACCACGCGGATCTCGAACAGGAAGCGCGTCTGCGACGGCGGCTGACCGGCCGGCGCCTCTTCGGCGAGATGAAACCAGCGTTGCTCGAAGGCGCCGCCGTCGGGTCGGAACAGGGCTTCGAAGGTGAAGGTTTCGGCCCCGGCCAGCGGATGCTGATCGATGAACAGGGCATCGTCCACGCCGTCGAACCGAACCGCTTGGCCGAAGGGGCTGTCGATCAGGCCCGGCGCGCCCTCCACGCGGGTCTCGATCCCCCCGATGTCGGCCAGGCGATCAAAGGTCCATACCGTCTGGCGCGGCGATGCAGCCGTCATGGTCGCGCACCCCGGCAGCATCGCAGCCGCGGCGCCCGATGCGCCCAGGGCCATCAGGCGGCGGCGGTCCAGCGGCAGGACGTCAGGCATGGTTCATCTCCCGGCGGTTTTGTCGCGCGACACTATGGGATCGGCGGCGCGAGGCAACGGCCTGCGTCCCGGTTCGTTGTCTCGATCCCTACACACTGGAGTATCGACGATGAAACTTTCCAATGGCGCGCTGGTGGCGGTGGTCGATGGCGAGAAGCTGGCCCTGTTCAAGAATACGAACGCTTCGGACATCAAGCTGACGCCGCTGGAAACCCCGGCCATTGCGGATCGCGTGTCGGGTTCGGCCGGCCGCCGATCCAATGAGGCGAACCCCGACAATGACACCCAGGCCGAGGACGGTTTCGCCATGGGCGTCGCCGAGGTGCTGAACAAATGGTCGGTTACCAACAAGATCGACGAACTGCTGGTGATCGCCGCGCCCAAGACGCTGGGCGAACTGCGCAAGCATTGGCACAAGGACCTTCAAGCCAAGCTAGTCGGGGAGATCGCCAAGGACCTGACGGGCCATTCCAGCGATCAGATCGCCGCCGCCATCGACAAGGCGTGAAGACAGACGGGCGCTATACGTGGCGCCCGTCGCTTGATCAGGCGGCGCGTCTCGACTGCGCCGTCTGACCTAGATCAAAGCGACTGATCAGACCCTCCAGTTCGCCGGCCTCGTTTGTCAGGGCGTGGCTGGCGGCGGTGGATTCCTCGACCATGGCGGCGTTCTGCTGGGTGAACTGGTCCATCTGATTGATCGCCACATTGATCTCGCCGATGCCGACCGACTGTTCGCGCGTCGCGGCGGCGATCGTGCGAACCAGGGCGTTGGCCTCCGCCACCTGGACAGCGATTGCGCTGAGGCTGTCGCGCGTCAGCGACACCTGATCGGATCCGCGCTGCACATTGCTTTGCGACAGGGCGATCAGCGCCTTGATCTCCTTGGCGGCGCTGGCCGACCGTTCGGCCAGGCCCCTCACCTCGGAGGCGACGACGGCGAAGCCGCGTCCGGCTTCCCCGGCCCGGGCGGCCTCGACGCCGGCGTTCAGGGCCAGAAGGCTGGTCTGGAAGGCGATCTCGTCGATGACGCCGACGATCTGATTGATCTGGGTCGACGACTGCTCGATCTCCGACATGGCGCCGATGGCGTCCTGCACCACGGCCTCGCCCTTGTCGGCCGCCGCCTGAGCGGCTTGGGTGATGTCGCGCGCGCGCTCGGCGTTTTCGGCGCTGCTGCGTACCGTCTGCGTCAGCTGGTCCAGCGCGGCGGCGGTCTGTTCCAGACCGGCCGCCTGCTGCTCGGTGCGGCGCGACAGGCTGTCGGCGGCGGCGGCGATGTCCTGACATCCGCCGCGCATCGACTGAGCCGTGGTCCAGATGCCGGTCATCGTCGTGTGCAACTGATGCAAAGCGGCGTTGTAATCTTCCGGGATGCGACGCGTGTCGGCGGTGAAGCCCGCCTCCGGCATTCGCCAGGCCAGTTCGCCGGCGGCGAGGCGCGACAGACCTTCGCCCAAAGTCTCGACGGCGCGCGTTTGCGAGGCGGCGAAGAGCTCCGTCTCCTCGGCGTGCCGGCGACGATCGGTTTCGGCGGCCGCACGTTCGCGCTGTTGCTGGTCGCGCCGCGCCAGACCGTCCGCAAGCTCGAGCCGGAACCCTTCGAGCGCCCGCGCGATCTGGCCCAGTTCGTCGGCCTTGTCCGCACCGGCGACGGGGATGTCATAACGCCCTTCGCTCATGGTCCGCACATCGGCCGTCAGACGCGCAAGCGGGCGTCGGATGAGACGGTCGCTGGTGATCAGTAGGGCGACGATGATGGCGGCGATGATCAGAACGCCGCCGACCAGAAGCATCAAGGCCAACTGCCGCGCCGGGGCCTCGATCGTCGCGACGGGAATGTCCAGTACGACGACCCAGGTCGCCTTTTGACCGGGCAGGATCACAGGCTGCACCAGACGTCGAACCGGCTCGCCGTTCACGCTGACGCCCTCGACCGCCTGGGCCTGGCGTTTGGCGATGACGTTGCGCACGATGTCCGCGCCAGCGTCCGCATAGGCTTGGCCTCGCACGGCGGCGTCCGGATGGGCGACCCAGACGCCCTTGTTCGACACCAGGGTGACGCGACCCGTGCCCAGCGGCTTCATCGCCGCCAAGCGCTGCGACAGGTTGGCCAAGGTGATGTCCAGGCCCGCGACTCCGATGATGCGGCCGTTGGCGCGCACCGGATAGGCGACCGAGGTCATCGCGACTTTGCCGCCGCCAATGTTCTCTTCGTACGGCTCGACCACGACCGGCGCGCCGCTGGCCATGGGCTCGGTATAATAGGCCTGTTCGAAGTCCGAGCCGTCAGCCTCAGGCTCCAGGGAAATCTGACCGTCGCGGCGCACCCAATAGATTGAAAGTCGTCCGTTGACGTTCGAACTGCTCGCCGCATCCCTGATGTGGGCGGCGTCGGCCCCGACGGCGTCCGGGGCGGCCATGAACCAGGCGCCCATCACCTGATCGGTGGCTTCGGCGTTCGGCTTGACCAGCGCCATATAGGCGGCGCGGTCGGTCAGTCCCGTCTGTCGTGCGGCGCCCAAGGTCGCGGCCAGGGTCTTGGCGCCCGTGCCGGCCGAGATGATCTCGTTGCGGATTTCTTGCGAGGCTTCTAGCGCAGCGCTTTCGGCGTATCGGCCGGCCATGTCGCGGACGATCGCGCCGGAATAGGCCGTCACGCCGATAGCGGCGACGATCATCAAGGCGCCGATGGCGAGCCCCGCCACGACGGCGAGCGTCAGGGCGATGGACAGGCGATTGAACGAGAACATGACGGGCTCCGTAGGCCTGTACTCATGCGCCGCCGCCCGCAAACGCCCGGTTAAGGTCGCACTACGTAGTTACGCGCCGTCCAGAAACAGGCGGCACGCCGGATTGGCGGTTTCGTCGACGTAGGGGTAGCCCAGATCGGCCAGGGCGGCGGTCAGTTGATCCTGTTCCTGGGGCGGCACGCTGATGCCCGCCAGCACACGACCGACGTCGTCGCCGTGATTGCGATAGTGAAACAGCGTCAGGGCCCAGGCGGGTTGCAGGCTATTCAGGAACCGCAGGAAGGCGCCGGGGCGTTCTGGGAACTGGAAGCGCAGGATGCGTTCGTGGGGCAGGCCGACGGTGCGGCCGCCCACCATGTAGCGGACATGCAGCTTGGCGGTCTCATTGTCGCTCATGTCCTCGACCGCATAGCCGCCAGCGCGGAGGGTCGCGATCAGATCGTCGCGCTCGTGCGGGCCGTTTCGCAGGGCGACGCCGACGAAGATTTGCGCCTGCCCGTCGCCGGACCAGCGATAGTTGAATTCGGTGACCGAACGACCGTCCAGACTATCCAGGAATCGACGGTAGTCGTCGCGGTCGTCCTTCATCGCCACGGCCAGCAAGGCCTCGGCGCCCTCGCCGATTTCGGCCCGTTCGGCGACGTGGCGCAACCGGTCGAAGTTCAGATTGGCGCCCGAGTTGACGGCGATCAGACTGCCGCTTCCGGGATGGGCGGCGGCCCAGGCCTTCAGCCCGGCCAGCGCCACGGCGCCCGAGGGCTCGGCGATGGCGCGGCTGTCGTCGAAGATGTCCTTGATCGCGGCGCAGATGGCGTCGGTGTCCACCAGCACGATCTCGTCCAACAGATCCTTGCACAGGCGGAAGGTTTCGGTCCCGGCTCGACGCACGGCGACGCCGTCGGCGAACAGACCGACCTCGTCCAGGGTCACGACCTGGCCCGCGTCGATGGCGGACTTCATCGTCGGCGCATCCACCGGCTCGACGCCGATGATCCGGGTCTCCGGACGCAGGAATTTGACGATGGCGGCGACGCCTGCGGCCAGACCCCCGCCGCCAATGGGCACGAAGACGGCTTCGATCGGGTCGGCGTGCTGACGGGCGATCTCGAGCCCCACCGTGCCCTGGCCTGCGATGACGTCGGGGTCGTCGAAGGGGTGGATGAAGGCCGCGCCGGTCCGGCTCTCCAGTTCACGGGCGTGGGCGTAGGCCTCGTCGAAGCTGTCGCCTTGCAGAACCACGTCGCCGCCCAGGGCCCGGACAGCCGCGACCTTGATGCCGGGCGTGGTGGTGGGCATGACGATGGTGGCGGGAATGTCGCGACGTGCGGCCGCCAGGGCCACGCCTTGCGCATGATTGCCGGCCGAGGCGCAGATGACGCCCTTGGACAACTGATCCTCCGACAGGCCGGCGATCTTGTTATAGGCGCCGCGGATCTTGAACGAGAAGACCGGCTGCAAGTCTTCCCGCTTTAGCAGAACGGGCCGCTCGAGCCGGGCCGACAGGCGGCGCAGCGGGTCGAGAGGCGTTTCCTCCGCCACATCATAGACGCGGGCGGTGAGGATGCGGCGGATGGTGTCCTGCATGGAAATGTCGTGAATAGGCGCTTAAAGGCAAAGAAGTAGGCTGCCGTCTAGGCGATATCCGCACTGTTGGGAACGGTTTTTGCACATCGCAGTCGTCGGTGAGTTGCGGAAATAGGAATGCATTTCCTCTTGCACAGCGCCCGCATCGGCCTACATTGCGCCTGCTTATGCTAAATGTGAGCATAAGGGTATGGAGATGATCATGGCTGACGGCGCCTTTGGTCTGACGAAAGAGTTGGAGCGGGAAACCGCCGGGGTGTGGGCCAAGGTCAAGGACCACGTCACGCCGCTGGAATGGCCTGCGCAGGCGCGGCTGATCAGCGAGATCAACCGGCTGAAGCGCGAGCGCGACGCCGTGATCCTGGCCCATAACTATATGACGCCCGAGATCTTCCACGGGGTCGGCGACTATGTCGGCGACAGCCTGGGGCTGGCCAAGGAGGCCGCGCGGTCGGATGCGAGGGTGATCGTCCAAGCGGGCGTTCACTTCATGGCCGAGACGTCCAAGATTCTGTCGCCGGAAAAGACCGTGCTGATCCCCGACCTGCGCGCCGGGTGCTCGCTGGCGTCCTCCATCACCGGAGCGGATGTGCGGCTGATCAAGCAGCGCTATCCGGGTCTGCCGGTCGTGACTTACGTAAACACCACCGCCGATGTGAAGGCCGAGACCGACATCTGCTGCACCAGCGCCAACGCCGTTCAGGTGGTGGAATGGGCGGCGAAGGAATGGGGCGTGGACCGCGTCATCCTGATCCCCGACGAGTTCCTGGCGCGCAACGTCGCGGCCCAGACGACAGTCGGCATCATCGCCTGGAAAGGCCGTTGCGAGGTGCATGAGCGGTTCACGGTGGACGATATCGCCGAGATGCGCGCCGCCTATCCGGGCGCGGAAATCCTGGCGCACCCCGAATGCCCGGAAGATGTGCTGGCGGCGGCGGACTTCGCCGGATCGACGGCGGCGATGACCGACTATGTCGAGGCGCGCCGGCCCAGACAGGTGGTGATGATCACCGAATGTTCGATGGCCTCGAACGTGGCCGGCGACGTGCCGGGCGTGCAGTTCATCGGCCCGTGCAACCTGTGCCCGCACATGAAGCGGATCACGCTGCAGAACATCCACGACTGCCTGCTGAACATGCAGTTCGAGGTCACGGTGCCGGCCGACATGATCGAGCGTGGACGCCTGGCGGTGCAGCGAATGATCGACCTGCCGCCGCCCGCCATTCCCGCGCGCTACGACCTGGTCAAGGCGCGCCACCACGTCGATGTGGAGCTGATCTGAGCGTGACGCGGCGATCGGTCCCGGCGACGGGGCGGATCCTTGCGCCCATCTGGACGCCATGAGCAACACAGACACGACAGATCAGACGCCTGACCGTACTCTTGGCCGCACGCCGGGACCGTGGGACGCCAGGCCTGAAACGACACGGGCGCGTGAGACTGCGCCGGCGCCCGCAGCCGAAGCGCCGATCGATAAGGACCAGAGCCTGGTCTGGGCGATACTGTCCACGGCGCTGATGGGCGGCTTCCTGTGGTGGATCACGGGCAGCGCCATCGTGGCGGGCGCGGTGCTGATCGGCCTGTTCGTCCATGAGGCGGGCCACGCCCTGGCGATGAACAAGCTCGGCATGGGGCCGGCCCGCATCTACATCATCCCGTTCCTCGGCGGCCTGGCCAAGGCGCGGCGTGAGCCGAAGAGCGAGTGGGACGGGGTTCTGGTGTCGTTGGCCGGACCGGCGTTCGGCCTGCTGGCGATGATTCCCTTCGTCGGGGTCTGGATGGTTCTGGGGCAGGGCGAATGGCTGATGGGCGCCTTCTTCATCGCCATGCTCAATCTGGTGAACCTCGTGCCGGCGCCGCCTCTGGATGGATCCAAGGCTCTAGGGCCGATCCTAACGCGTGTGCATCCGCGTCTGGAGCAGATCGTGCTGCTGGTCATCGGTGTCGCGGTGGTCTGGTGGGGGCTGACGACCGGGCGGTTCATCCTGGCCGCCTTCCTGGCCCTGTCGGTGTTTAGTCATCTGAAGCGCGGCGTCTGGCGTGCGGCCTGGGGCACGCTGAGCTGGTCCGAGGCGGGCAAGAGCCTGGCCCTCTATCTGCTGACCCTGGCGGTGTGCGCGGCGGCGGCCGTCGGCGCCCTAATGCCGATGACCGCGGGCGATCCGTCCGGCGCAGTGCAGTTGGGCCTCAACTACCTGGGCTTTGGACGATGAACCGAACGCGGCATGACGGACCTCTGATCGTCGGGGCGGGCCTGGCGGGGCTGTCGGCCGCGCTGGAGGCGGCGAAGGCTGGGGCCAAGGTTCTGGTCGTGACGCCCGAGCCTTTGCTGAACGCCTGTTCGTCCGCCTGGGCGCAGGGCGGGATGGCGGCGGCGCTGACAGGACAGGACTCGGCCGCATTGCACGCCAGGGATACCGAGGCGGCGGGCGCAGGTCTGGTCGAGCCGGTCGCGGCGCGCGCCCTGACCGACGCCGGGCGCGAGACGGTCGAGTGGCTGGCGGCCCTGGGCGCGCCGTTCGACCGGAATGCGGACGGCGGCTTCGTCGTCAGCCTGGAGGCGGCCCATTCCGTTCCCCGCGTGGCCCGGGTCGGCGGCGACGGGGCGGGCCGGGCCATCCTGTCGGCCGTCGTTGCGGCGGTGCGGGCCGAAAAGTTGATCGAGGTCTGGGACGACGCGCGGCTGAAGGCCCTGTCGCAGGACGCCCACGGCCGAGTGGTCGGGGCGGTGGTCGTGCGCGGCGACCGCCTGGTCGAGATCACGGCGACGGCGGTGGTGCTGGCCACGGGCGGGGCGGGCGGTCTGTTCGCAGCGACCACGACCCCGGCGGCGTTGAAGGGCGAGGGGATGGCCCTGGCCGCGCGCGCCGGCGCGGAAATCCTCGATCCCGAGTTCGTGCAGTTTCACCCCACGGCTATCGACGTTGGACTGGACCCCGCGCCGCTGGCGACCGAGGCTTTGCGGGGTGAGGGCGCGCGACTGATCGATGGTCAGGGGCGCTTTCTATTGGGCGAGGCGGACGACGCCGATCTGAAACCGCGCGACGTGGTGGCGCGCGCAGTTCATGCGGCGTGCGCCGACGGGCGAGGAGCCTTTCTGGATGCACGCACGGCGATCGGGGACGAGTTTCCTCATGCGTTTCCCGCCGTCTTCGGTGCCTGTATGCGCGCCGGTCTGGACCCGCGCGTCAGCCCGATCCCGGTGATGGCGGCATGCCACTATCACATGGGCGGGATCGCCGCCGATGCCGACGGCCGCACGACGGTCGCGGGCCTTTATGCGGTCGGAGAGTGCGCGGTGACCGGCGTCCACGGCGCCAACCGGCTTGCGTCCAACTCCCTGCTGGAAGCGGCGGCCTTCGGTCGACGCGCGGGCCGGTCGGCGGCCCAGGAAGTCGGCGGCGGCCGCCCCTTGGCGGCTGACATCTCGCCCGACCTGCCGGATGCGGCGATGGCCGAACTGCGGACCGCCATGACGGCTCATGCGGGTGTCGTGCGTGCTGCGCAGGGACTGCAGACCCTGATCGCCCTTATCGACCGGCTGGAGAGCCGGCACGGGCCGGCGGCCGTCCTGTTGGCGGCGAGGCTGATCGCCAAGGCGGCTTTGGACCGGCGCGAGAGCCGGGGCGGGCACTACCGGTCGGACTATCCGCAGACGGATGGGGCGGCGGTGCATACGCGAGTGCGGATTCCCCACCCGGCGGCGCTGGAGGCGGCGGAATGAGACGACTTCCAGAAGTTCTGATCGAGCCTGTCGTGCGGCTGGCGCTGACCGAGGATCTGGGTCGAGCCGGCGATGTGACCGCCATGGCCTGCATCCCAGAGGGTGCGCGGATGAAGGCGGCCTTTGCAGCCAGGAAGCCCGGTGTTCTGGCGGGCATCGACTGCGTGCGTCTGGCCGTTCTGGCCATGGACCCCAGGGCATCGGTCGATTTGAGATTGAGAGACGGCGACGCCTTTGACGCGGGCGCCGTGCTGGCTGTTGTCGAGGCCGACGCGCGCGCCTTCCTCTCGGCCGAGCGAACGGCGCTCAATCTGGTCGGACGGCTCAGCGGCGTGGCGACCTTGACGCGCACCTATGTCGAGGCCGTCGCCGGGACGAATGCGCGGATCGCGGACACGAGGAAGACCACGCCGGGGCTGCGCGCGCTGGAGAAGCACGCCGTGGCCTGCGGCGGCGGGATTAATCATCGCTTCGGTCTGGATGACGCCATCCTGATCAAGGACAATCACGTCGCCGTCTGCGGCGGGGTCGCCGAGGCGGTGCGCCGGGCCAGGGCCTTTGCGCCGCATCTGATGAAGGTGGAGGTCGAGGTCGATGGGCTGGATCAGCTGGACGCCGTATTGGCCCTGATCGAAGAGGGCGCGGCGCCCGATGTCATCATGCTGGACAACTTCAGCCTCGACGACCTGCGCGCCGCCGTTGCGCGCGTCGCAGGGCGGATCGTGCTGGAGGCTTCGGGCGGGGTCGATCTGACAGCGGTGCGCGGCATCGCCGAAACGGGCGTGGACGTCATCTCGGTGGGCGCCCTGACCCATTCGGCGCCGGTTCTCGATATTGGCCTGGACGCGCTCTGACCGCTTGCAGGCCTCCGCCGATCAAGCGGGGCTGGAGGCCGTCTCGGCGACGTCGGTCTTGGCCGGCGTGTCGTTCGCCCGTGCGGGGCGGGAAGCCGGCTGGGACGCGGCGGCGCGTGTGGCGGCAGGCGAAGACGTCGTCGACTGGGCCGCCGGCGCGGGCAGGGCGCGACCTTCCTGCGCGAGCACCATCGAATAGGCGACCGCCTGTCCGGCCTGACGCGCGGTCTCGACCGGGTTCAGGCCGGCCTGGATCAGGCGCGGCTGGTCCGCCGGCGCCGCGCGACGGGCGGCATAGGTGAAGGTGCCGCCGCTGCTCGAACGGCCGCCGAAGCGATAGAACAGATGGCTGCCGACCTGGCTGACCTGCACCAGCGACGAACGCCAGCCCGGCGTCACGGCGGTGGTGTGGAAATGGGTCGCATTGCCGACGCGCGAGAAGACCGACCCCGACATGGCGTTCGAGGCCACGGTCCTGGCGCGGTTCCAGGCGGCCTGATTGACCCGGCCGCGCATCGCGCCGGAGCAGGTGAAGGAGAACTGGCAACCGGTGCTGCGCGCCGCGCCCTGGAAGACGACGCCGCAGACGGTCTTGGGGAAGGCGGGGTGGCGCACGCGGTTCAGGACCACCTGAGCCACGGCCTTCATGCCGTCGGCGCCTTCGCCACGGGCTTCGTAATAGACGGCCTGGGTCAGGCAATCGAGATCGCGGCTGGCGTCCAGGGCGTTGGCCACGCGGAAGGCGGGCGCGGCGGTCGGTGCGGTCAGGCTGGCGCGGCGAAGATTGGGATCGCCCGGCGCGCGGAGTTGTTCGAGACGAGCGGCCAGCAGTTCGGCCTGTCGATCGCGCTGGGCCGAGCCCGCGCTGGTGTAGGGATCATGACGGCGCGCGATGGTCAGGGCGCTGGCGTCGAGGCCGCCGGCGGCGGCGGCAAGGGCTTCTTCCGTGAAACCGGCGGCGGTGGCGCCCTGAATCCGTTCGGCCTGGGCGCGCAGCGTCGTCGCGCGCGCCGTCGTGCCGCCCAGATAGGCGCATCCGATCGCCAGTCCCAACAGACCGCCAAAGGCTGCAGCCGCCGTCATGGGCTTGATCTTGGCCACACGATCGGCGCGCAAAATGGCGCGCGTCTGCGAGGAATGCGACAACGAGGTAGTCCTGTTCAGCAGGGCGAGAAACGCGGCCCCCGGGGTAGTCTTGCCGGCAAGGCGACCCATTGCGGTCGCGGTCCAGCCTGCAAATTCCGGCGCTCGGCTCACTGGCCCGGGCGTCGAGGACGGGCCTTTAGCCAGCCTTTTATGGCCTCAATGTGTTCGATTCGCAATCCTATGGTTAACGCGTCGATTTCGGTGAGCATTTTTTAGTCTCGGCGCCCTGTGTGGCTGCAAACCGGCAAGGTCGGATAAATCTATCGCTTGAATACTGTATCCGACTACAGTGAGACTTGTTATCTGTAGATATGTTGCAGCGCGACAGACTAAAACGTACATATCAAATCTGTTTAGAAATGTGGCCTGGAGTGTCCACGCAACTAGAACCCAAGCCAGGAACCGCTGTGCGGCGTTTGCGTTGAAGCGTGGCCTTTGGAGAGAAGCCCATGACAAAAATCATAACCCTGACCGCAGCCGCTGCGGCGGCGCTCGCCCTGTCCGCCTGCGGCACCACCATCGAGCAGAAGGCCGCCAGCGGCGCCATCGCCGGCGCGGTCGTCGGCGGGCCGGTCGGGGCCGCCGTTGGCGGCGCGGCCGGAACGGCTGTCGGTCAGGCGCAAAAGCCGAACTAAGACCGCCTTGATCGACGCACGCTCTTATCGCCGCGCTTGCGATACGGGCCGCGTCGCTTATCTGATTGAGGTGTTGCGGCCGCGCCGCCGCGACGCTTCAAATGACGCATCAGGCCGATTTGCGGGCTGCGAACCTTGATTTTCGCGCGCTTATCGGCTTTGTGCGCCCCGCTTCGGGCCGTGCGTGGCGCAGCCTGACCCCCGACGACCGCCCTGGTCGCTCACAAGGAACCCTGACGCTTTCGCATGAAAGATCTGAAGACCGGATTCTCCGACCGCATTACCGCCCAGCAAGAGGCCAAGAAGGCCCTGCTCGCCAAATTCAAGCCCAAGGCCGCCGCGCCCGATCCCGAGTTCGAGCTGCTGGCCGAAAAGCGCGCCGCCGAAAAGGAAGCCCTGCGTCAACAGCACGAACTGGCCAAGGCCGAGCTGCGTCGCGAGAAGGCTGAAAAGGAAGCCGCGCGTCTGGCCGCCGAACTCGCCGCCCAGGAAGAGATCGACGCCGAGAAGCGCGCCGACCGCAAGGCGCGCAAGCAACTGACCAAGGAAGAGCAGAAGGCCAAGCGCGACGCACGCTACGCCGCCCGCAAGGCCCGCCGCTAAATCCAGCTGCAGCTCCAGACAGATCGACGCGTCGCATCGCTGCGGCGCGTTTTTCTTTGGCTGTCAGATCGCCGGAGCAGCGCTTAGGCGTTCCAGCAGGGCGCGCAACTGGTCCGACGAATAGGGTTTTCTCAGCAGCGGCCAGACCGTGTCGGCCAGCACCGCATCCACGTCTTCGCCGACGTAGCCCGAGGTCAGGGCGATCCGCAGATCCGGCCAGCGCGCCGCCGCCTCGCGCGCCAGTTCGATCCCGCTCATGCCGCCGGGCATCACCACGTCGGTCAGCATCAGATCGAAGTCGTCGGCCTGAAGGAACTTCAACGCATCGTCGCCCGTCTCGGCCCAGTCGACCTCCAGCCCGAAGCCTTCCAGGATTTCCAGCGCGATGGCGGCCACGCCCGCGTCGTCCTCGACCAGCAACATCCGCCCGCCCTCGACCAAGCCGGCGCCATCCGCGGCGACCAGGCTCGACGTCACTGCGGCGTCTTCCGCCGACAGCGGGGCCAGGAAGATGCAGATTTCGGCCCCGCGCCCCGGCTCGGAGATGATCTGGACCCCACCGCCCGACTGCCGCGCGAACCCATAGACCTGGCTCAAGCCCAGGCCCGTCCCCTTGCCGACGCCCTTGGTGGTGAAGAAGGGTTCGAACACCCGGTCGCGGATGTCCGGCGACATGCCTTCGCCGTTGTCGGCGACGCTGACGCAGACATAGTCGCCGGCCGACAGTTCGGCGATCTGTCCGGCTTCGACGGTGCAGGCCCGCGTCTGCACGGTGATGCGGGCCTGGCGGCCCTTGGCCCCGGTCACATCGCCCAAGGCGTCACGCGCATTGACGATCAGGTTCAGCAACGCGGCTTCGAACTGGGCCGGATCGACATTGGCGGGCGCGCCGCCGCGCTTCAGCTTGACCTTGAAGTCCACGGCCTCGCCGACGGCCCGACGCAGCAGCGGTTCGCTCTCGCGGATAAGGGCGTTGAGATCGATCGGCTCGGGCCGCAGCGCCTGACGACGCGAGAAGGCCAGCAACTGATGCGTCAGGCTCTCACCTCGTCGCGCCGCCGCCAGCGCCGCTTCGCCCAGCTTCTTGCGCTTGGCCGCATCCTCGCTGCGCAGGATGATGTCCAACGCCCCGATCACGACGGTCAGCAGATTGTTGAAGTCGTGCGCGACCCCGCCGGTCAGCCGCCCCACCGCCTCCATCCGCTGGGCGTGGACCAGTTGCGCCTCGGCCTGGGCCTTTTCGACCAGGGCCTCGTCGACCCGTTCTTCCAGCAGTTCATTGATGCGTTTCAGATCGTCTTCGGCCCGCTTCGCGTCGGTCACATCCAGACAGGCGCCCACATAACCCTGGAATAGGCCCGAGGCGTCAAAGCGCGGCACGCCTTCGGTCCGCAGCCAGCGCGGGCCGAGCGTCGGGTGGTTGATCCGCGTCAGCGCCTCGAACCGATCCCGGGCCACGAAGGCGCGCATGAAGGCGGCGGCGAAGACCCCTTCATCGTCCGGGTGGATCAGGCGTCGCCAGCTATCGGGCAGGTGCGCATCGGCCTCCACGCCGAAGAAGGTGCGATAGCGCCTGTTGGCGAACACCATCTGGGCGGCATCGTCGCTCATCCAGATCAGGGCGGGGGCGCTGTCGGCGACGGTGCGGAAGCGGTTTTCGGATTCCTCCAGTCGCGCCTGGGCCGTGCGCATGTCCGTCACGTCGAACGCCACGCCCACGAAGCCGACAACCTCCTGACCCGCCAGTCGGGGACGTGAGAAGGATTTCAGCCAGCGCCATTCGCCATCGTGACGGCGATAGCGCGCCTCCATCGAAAAGGGCTCGCGCGTCGCTTCTCCATTCACGGACTCCGCCAGAATGCGCGCCTGATCCTCAGGATGCAGCACGTCGCGCCAATCCAGGTTGAGAACGGTCTGATAGTCCGAGCCGTGGAAATCGACGTAGGCGCGGTTGACGAAGGCGCGCGTGCGATCCTGTTTCGTGACCCAGATCAGAACCGGCGCGGTGTCGGCGATGGCGCGGAAGCGCTGCTCGCTCTCACGGGTCTCGTTTTCCGCGCGGGCGCGCTCGACCTCGGCCCAGGTGCGCGCGGCGACTTCCTCGACAAGGCTGACCTCAGCCTCGGTCCAGTCGCGCGGGGTCGCGGAATGGACATAGAGGAACGCGCGCAAGCGTCCGGTGCGGATCAGCGGCGCGCGCACCAAGGCGCGGGTCTGGATGGCGTCGAAGGCGTCGGCGACCGCCGCCGTCCGAGGATCCTCGCGCACATCCGAAATCTGGATGGTGCGGCCTGCGTTCAGGTCCGCGATCAGACCTTCGCCAAAGGCGTTCAGGCTGAACTGACCCTGGGCGCTTTCGACGCCGGCGGTCCAGTCGCGGCTCATGGAGACGACGCCTGCCGCCTGATCGACCTCGCCATAGCCCACCCGCTCGACATCCAGCAGGGCGCCAAGGGTGCTCTCCACATCGGCCATGATGTCTTCGGGATCGGTCAGGTCGCGCAGTCGGTCGCTGAGATCCAGCAGGAAGGCCTGACGTCGCGCGGCGCGCGCTGCGGCATCCAGCGCCTCGTGGGTTTCGGTCACGTCGAACGAAATGCCGGCATAGCCGACGAAGGCGCCTTGGCCATCGAAGCGTGGACGCACGACGGCCCGCATCCAGCGCCAGACGCCATCCTGTCCCTGAACGCGCGCCTCCATCTGGAACGGTTTACGATCAGCCGCGCCGGCCTTCTCGGCCGCCTTTACGGTTTCCAGATCGTCGGGGTGCACGGCTGTCTTCCAGCCGCCTTCGCGCAACGCCTCGATGTCCAGCCCGTGCAGGGTGAAGACGGCGGCGTTGACGAACTCGAACTCGCCCTTGGCGTCCAGCAGCCAGATCGGCGAGGGGGCGGTATCGGCCAGTTCGCGGAAGCGGGTCTCGCTTTCACTCAGCCGCGACAGAGCCTTACGCAGTGATGACCCCACCAACGCGAAGAACAGGCCGACCAGAACGAAGTTCCAGGTCGCCGCACCGCCGATGGCGTCAAGCACGCCATCCTGACCGGTCGCCGTCAGCGCGACGATCGCCCAGCCGCCGCCGGTGCAGACCAAAAGCGCCGCCAGAGCGCCCGTCCAGCCGGCCGCCAGAGCCGCCAATGTCACCGCCGGCAACAGGATGGTGAAGCCGGTCACCTCGCCATACAGCGGCGACGCCGCCGCCCGGATCGCCAGCCCGGCGAGCGCGATGCCGATCCCGATCAAAAGACGACGCGACGCAGAGGGCGCGGGCAAGCGCGCCAGGCCGACCAGCCAGCGATCCATGCCTGCGATCCGCCCTTTCGATCCGCCTGCGCTCATATCGTCGGTTCGCCCCACCAGCGACGCGTTTGCGCCGCTGGAACATAGCTTTACACCTTGCGTTTGGGGCGACCACCCCTGACGCGCAAAGGGGTGCGATAACGGCGGTCGTCGTGGCGCCGGAAAATGGCCTATAAGTCGGACTAGACGCGCGATCTCAGCGAAAGGCCGTTGCGCCGATCGCGGCTGTTGGACCCTGAATGACCCGGTTGCCCTGGAAGACGATGTGGAAGGCGCTCAGGCGTTCGGCGGCGGCCTTGCCCGCAGCCGGCGCGGTGCTGGGCGTCGCCATGGCGGCAGGGTCTAGCGTCCGTCCCGATATGGACCGGACCGCTGAGGCGGTCTCGCGCATCACCGGCGGCGATCTCGGCGCGGGCGGGTTGGCGGCGATCAAGGGGCGTCTGACCCCGTCGCAGCTGGCTATCGCCATGCGGCATGATCCCAACCTTCTGCAGCCGGCTCTCTACGGACTGACGCCGGGTTGGGAGAGCCTGACGCTGGCCGGCAAGCCGGGTCTGGAACCCGGCAAGAGCGGCCTTGAGGCCCAACGTCTGAACGCGGCGATGGCGCCGGCGTCCGGCGCGCTGCGTCCCGCCTTGCCGTTCGTGTTCAAGGGCAGCGCCGAGGATCGCAGGCGGGCTTTGCGCTGCCTGACCCAAGCCGTCTATTACGAGGCGGCGCTGGAGCCGGACAACGGCCAGGCGGGCGTGGCGCAGGTGGTCCTGAACCGCGTGCGCGATCCGAACTACGCCAACACCGTCTGCGGCGTGGTGTTCGAGGGCGCCGAACGCGTCACCGGCTGTCAGTTCAGCTTCACCTGCGACGGCTCGCTGAGCCAGGCGCCGGTCGGCTGGGCGTGGGATCGGGCGCGCAAGGTGGCGGAGCGGGCGCTGAACGGCGCCGTGGCTCAGGACGTCGGCACCGCCACCCACTACCACGCCGACTATGTGCATCCCTGGTGGGCGCCGACGGTGGCCAAGGTGACGCAGATCGGTGCGCACATCTTCTATCGCTGGAAGGGCGTCTATGGCGAAACGGCCGCCTTCCGCAAAACCTACAATGGGCGCGAACCGGCGATCGACGAGGCGCGCTTCTCGCGTCCCCGTATGACGATCGCGGCGGGCTCCGCAACCGGCGGCGCCGATCCCGATGCGCCGGTCAAGGATGCGCCGTTGAAGACGGTCGAGATCAATGGCCAACAGCGGGTCGTCGGCGTCGTCAGCCTGGGCGGTCGGCGCCTGCCGACGCGTGACGAAGTCGCCGCCATCAACGCGCGCCTGAACGCCCTGGAGCGGCCCGCAGCCGCCACAAAGCCGGCCGCTCCGGCCCCGGCGGGCGTCACGACAATGGATGTGGAGGAAGTCGGTCGCCCCGTGAACTGACATCCAGCATTGCAACGCTTCGTCACTCCGAGCATTGATGTCGATGGCCGGGCCTGACCGGCCCAACGAGGACGCCTGCTTGACCCACCCCGAAGTCGATTGTCCGAGGTGGGACGGAGCCGACCGTCTGAAGGCCCTGACGAGTTACGGCGTGCTGGACACGACGCCTGAAGGGTCGTTCGATGATCTGGCGTCGCTCGCCGCGCGCATCTGCGAAGCGCCGATGGCCGCCGTCAGTCTGGTCGATTCCCAGCGTCAGTGGTTCAAGTCCGAGGTCGGTCTGGGCGTGCGCGAAACGCCGCGCCCGCTGTCGTTCTGCGCACACGCCATGCTGGGCGACGACGTCATGGTCATCCCCGACGCGATGCAGGATAACCGCTTCATCGATAATGACCTGGTGACGGGCCCGCCGCACATCCGCTTCTATGCCGGCTATCCGCTGAGGACGCCCGACGGCGTGCCGCTGGGCGCCCTTTGCGTTCTGGATGACAAGCCGCGCCCGCAAGGTCTGACCGAGCTTCAGCTCATGGCGCTCAAGACCCTGGCGCATCAGGTGATGACGCAACTGGAGCTGCGTCGCGCCCTGTTGGACCGGGACCTCAGCGACCGCACCGCGCGGCTGGCGATAGAGGCCTCGGCCTATGTCGGGGCCTGGGACTGGGACATTCCCGAGAACCGCGTGATCGCCGACGAACGCTTTGCTCGCATGTATGGCGTGGATCCCGAAGCGGCGCGCGAGGGCGCGGCCATCGAGGTTTTCACCAGCAACGTCCATCCCGACGACGCCCAGCGCGTCGCCGACGAGATCGACCGGGCCATGACGGGCGACGGCGCCTTCGTCAGCGAATATCGTCTGGGCCAGGGCGATGACGAGCGTTGGGTTCTGGCGCGCGGTCAGGTCTATTTCGACACGGAGGGCAAGCCGATCCGCTTCCCCGGCGTCGCGGTGGACATCACTGAGCGCAAGACCATCGAGACGGATTTGGCCGAAACCGCTCGTGCTCTCAGTGAAAGCGAGACCCGGTTTCGGGTTCTGGCCGACGCCATGCCGCAGATGGTATGGTCCACCCAGCCCGACGGTTTCCACGATTACTACAACGCGCGTTGGTATGAGTTCACCGGCGTGCCGGTCGGCTCCACAGACGGCGAAGGTTGGAACGATATGTTCCACAAGGACGATCAGGAGCGGGCTTGGACGGCCTGGCGTCACTCGCTTGAGACGGGCGAGCCCTACGAAATCGAATACCGCCTGAAGCATAATAGCGGCGTCTATCGCTGGACGCTGGGACGTGCGGTGGCGATCCGTGACGAAGACGGGCAGATCACGCGGTGGTTCGGCACCTGCACCGACATCGATGAACTGAAGCGGCTGGAGCAGGGCCGCGAGCTGGTCAGCCAGGAGCTGAGCCACCGGATAAAGAACATCTTCGCCGTGGTCACCGCCCTGGTCGCCTTGTCGGCGCGCCAGTATCCGGAGGCCAAGGCGTTTGCCGCCTCGCTGCGCACACGCATCGCCGCCCTGGCCCGGGCGCATGAGTTCGTGCGACCGCATACAGAGACGTCCAAGACCACGATCGGTGCGACGACGCTGCATTCCTTCCTGTCCGACCTGTTCAAGGCCTATACGGACGAGACGGGCGGCACGCGCGTCATCATCCGGGGTGAGGACGCCGTCTTCGACGACCAGGCGGCGACTTCCGTGGCTCTGCTGTTCCATGAGCTGGCGACCAACGCCGCCAAATACGGCGCCCTGTCCGAGCGCGGAGGAGTCGTGACGCTCGACACGGAACGACAGGAGGATCGCTTCGTCCTGACCTGGTCGGAAACGGGCGGTCCGGTCATCCAGGGCATGCCGCAGCGCACCGGCTTCGGTTCCTCCCTGGCCAGTCTGTCGGTCGAGGGACAGCTGGGCGGTCGGTTGTCGCGCGAATGGCGACCAGAGGGTCTTCAGGTCATCGTGGATCTGCCGGCGACGGCCTTGTCCAGGCGACGCGCGGCGGGCGGGTATTCAAATTAGTCCTCTATTGAAACCTATCCCTCACACTGACGTTACGTACGTTCCCGAACCCCCGACCGAGCCATGACTGCGCGTATCGTCATCATCGAAGACGAAGCTCTCGTTGCGATGGAGCTCAGGTTCGTCCTGGAGGATCTCGGTCACGAGGTTCTGGGCGTCGCCGCGACCGCACAGGCCGCGCGCGATCTGGTGCGCGAGAACGACGTCGATCTGGCGCTGGTCGACATCCACCTTTCCGATGGTCCGACAGGGATCAATCTGGGTCGCGAACTGGGCCAGGACATGGGCGTCTCCGTCCTGTTCATGACGGCCAATCCCGGCATGGTGCGCGAGGGCGTGGCCGGCACCATCGGCGTCCTGTCCAAACCGACCGACGAACATGCGGTGCAGACGGCCGTGGATTACGCCCTGCGTCGGCGTCAGGGCCAACCGGTCGATTACGCGCCTCCGGGTCTTCAACTCTTCGGCTGACCGCCGCCGAGGCGGTTGCGGTCGTAGCGATGCGGCATATGTCGAGGGCTCCCCAGAGGAGACCTCCCCATGACAACCCTTCCCAAACGCAAGCTCGGCTCCAGCGGCCTGGACATCGCCCCCTTGGTGTTCGGCTGCAACGTCTTTGGCTGGACGGCGGATGAGGCGACGTCATTCGCCCTGCTGGACGCCTTCGTCGAGGCCGGCTTTGACGCCATCGATACCGCCGACGCCTATTCGCGCTGGGTCCCGGGCCATTCCGGCGGTGAAAGCGAGACGATCATCGGCAAGTGGCTGAAGGCGCGCGGTCGGCGCGACGACGTCAAGATCCTGACCAAGGTCGGATCGGACATGGGGCAGGGCCACAACGACCTGTCGCCGGCCTGGATCGAGACGGCGGTCGAGGCGTCGCTGCGCCGGCTCCAGACCGACTATATCGACCTGTATCAAACGCACTGGCCCGATCCGAAGACGCCGCAGGAGGGGACGCTGCGCGCGCTGGACAAGCTGGTGCAGGCCGGCAAGGTGCGCGCCATCGGCACGTCCAACCATTCGGCCGAGCAGGTGTCCGAGGCTTTGGATATCTCGCAACGTGAGGGTCTGGCCGCCTATGCGACGATCCAGCCGCACTACAACCTCTACAGCCGCGACACCTTCGAGGGCGGGTTGCAGGATTTGGCCGTCGAGAAGGGCTTGGGCGTCATCACCTACTTCAGCCTGGAGAGCGGCTTCCTGACCGGCAAATACAAGACCGTCGATCAGATCGCCGGGACCAAGCGCGAGGGCATGCTGAAGGACAAGTTCGACGAGCGTGGCGTGCGCATCCTGGCGGTTCTCGACGCGGTGGCTCAGAAGAACGAGGCCACGCCCGCCCAGGTCGCCTTGGCCTGGCTGCTGGCCCAGCCGGGCGTCACGGCCCCGATCGTCAGCGCCACCTCGACCGAACAACTGGCTGACACGCTCAAGGCGGCGACGCTTAGGCTGTCAGATGAGGATCTGGCGGAACTGACGGAGGCCTCGGCCTACTGATCGCGCAGGATCGGGGTCACCAGACCCCGATCTTCTCCGCCTCGGCGTGGCTGATGGGGTGGTGAGCCTTGGCGTGGTCCTCTTCGGCGAGGAAGCGGCTGACTTCCAGGGCGGCCATACAGCCCATGCCGGCGGCGGTCACCGCCTGGCGATAGACGTCGTCCGTCACGTCGCCGGCGGCCCAGACGCCTTCGATCTCGGTCGAGGCGGTGCCGGGCTTGACCCTCAGATAGCCGCCGGCGTTGGTCTCGAGCTGGCCCTTGAACAGTTCCGACGACGGGGCGTGACCGATGGCGATGAAGACGCCGTCGGCGGGGATTTCCCGGGTCGAGCCGTCCTGGACGTTCTTGAGCCGAACGCCGGTGACGTTCTTGGCCATGCCGTCCACAACGCCGACGATCTCCTCGATCGCCGAGTTCCAGATCACCTCGACCTTGGGGTGGGCGAACAGCCGGTCCTGCAGGATCTTCTCGGCGCGAAACTCGTCGCGGCGGTGAACGACCGTGACCTTGGAGGCGAAGTTGGTCAGGAACAGCGCCTCTTCGACGGCGGTGTTGCCGCCGCCCACGACCACGACTTCCTTGCCGCGATAGAAGAAGCCGTCGCAGGTCGCGCAGGCCGAGACGCCAAAGCCCTGATAGGCGGCCTCGCTCTCAAGCCCCAGCCATTTGGCCTGGGCGCCCGTGGAGATGATGACGGTCTCGGCCAGCATCTCCTCGCCGCTGTCCAGCGTCAGGCGGAACGGCCGTTGCGACAGGTCGGCGGAGACGACGATGTCGTGGATGACCTCGGTTCCGACATGCAGGGCCTGGGCCTGCATCTGCTCCATCAGCCACGGGCCCTGGATGGTGTCGGCGAAGCCGGGATAGTTCTCGACGTCAGTGGTGATGGTCAGCTGGCCGCCCGGCTGGATGCCAGCGATGACGACGGGGTTCAGCGAGGCGCGGGCGGCGTAGATGGCGGCGGTCCAGCCGGCGGGACCGGAACCGATGATGGCGACGCGAACGGTACGAGCTTGGGTCATGGCCCCTATTTAGGCGGTGATTCCCGTTTGCGCGATGCTAGTCTCGCCCGACATGAAGGGGAGATGGGGATGACGAACAAGAACGCGGCCTTCTTGCCGATTGGGATCGGTCTGGGCCTGTCAATCGGCGTGGCGCTGGGCGTGGCGTTGGACAACGTTGGCCTGGGTCTCGCTCTGGGCACGGCCATCGGATCAGGGTTCGGCGTGGCTCTGATGGGGGCGGCGAACATGAAGGCCAAAAAGGGCGGCGGATCGGACGGCGGCGCTGTCATGCCGTCATCGGATACGTCCCAGCCCAGCGACTCTGACTGCAGCGCGGACAGCGGCTGTGACGGCGGCGGCGGGGGTGGCGGCGACTGAAAAGGCCGTTTCAGAATCTTTTTGTGCACTTTTGTGCAGATTTTTGCGAACCGTTCTTAGAAGGCCTGCTGTTGACGGTCGTCACCTTAGGGCGTGACGGCGTCAGGAACGGACGTGGGTCTCGCTATCGCGTCTGCATCGCTTCCAGAACGGCGCGCGCGGCGCGGTCGGTCTCGGCCAGCGGCTCGTAGGTCCAGCCGTCCAGCGCGCCGTCGAACGGACGGGTGGCGCCGCGCGATTGCAGGTCGTCGTGCAGGTGGGCGAACTTGTCGCCGGCCTTCAGCGGGATCATCGGCAGGACATGGACCGGCTTGCCGGTGGAGGCGGCCTCGGCCGCCATGTTGGCGCTGTCCTCGGTGACCAGGATGTGATCGGCGAAATGCAGGAAGCCGAACAGGGGATTTTCGCCTGTCCCATCCCAAATCCAGCCCGGCAGGTCCGAAAGGCGCGCCGTCATGACGGCCTTGGCGGCATCGGGCGTCCGGCGTGAGAAGGTCAGCATCAGTGCGCCGCCGGATGCTCGTACGGCGTCGGCGATCTGGTCGGCCAGTTCAGCCGCATGGGCGGGGGGCAGGTCGAAGGCCTTGGACTTGCCGCCGATCAGCACCGCGATGCGCGGATGGGGCAGTGGGGCGATCCGGTCGGCGAAGGCGGGTGCGGCCTGGGCGATCCGCTGCGGCGTGATGCGGTGGGGCGAGCCGGTGATCTCGAAGACATTGTCGCCCGACAGACCGTCATGGGCGGGGGCGACGATCAGGTCGTAGCGGTCGTTGGCCCAGCGGGGATCCTGGGTCTGAACGATAAAGGTCTTGCCGCCGCTCCAGGCCTTGATGCGGGTCGACAGCGGCAGGGTCGCGCGACCCGTGGCGATCCACAGATCGGGCCAGGGGCCGGTCAGCGGCGCGGACGCCAGCATCGCCGGGGTCTTCAACGCCGACGGGAGGCGGTCGAAGATCGGCCGCCAGCGGATATGTTTGATCGTGATTTCGGCCGGGGTCAGGCGCTGAACGGCCTCGGCGAGACCCAGGGCCTGATTCTCGATGCCGGCGCGGCCGTCGGAGACGACCCAGATGGCCAAGGGATCGGGAGAGAGGGGGCGCGCGGACGCCGCCCCCGCCACTGTTACTTCCACTCGACCTTGAGGATCTCGTACGCCTTCACGCCGCCGGGGGTGTTGACCTCCACGACGTCGCCGACCTCCTTGGAAATCATGGCGCGCGCGATCGGCGAAGCGATCGAGATCTTGCCCTTCTTCACATCGGCTTCGTGTTCGCCGACGATCTGATAGGTGGCCTCTTCCTCGGTGTCTTCGTCCACCACGGTGACCGTGGCGCCGAACTTGACCTGGCTGCCCGACAGTTTGGACACGTCGATGACCTGGGCGCGGCTGATCTTGTCCTCGATCTCGGCGATCTGGCCTTCGATCCAGCCCTGACGCTCCTTGGCGGCATGGTATTCGGCGTTTTCGGACAGGTCGCCGTGCTCACGCGCCTCAGAAATGGCGGCGATCACGCTCGGCCTTTCGACCGACTTCAATTGCTTCAGTTGATCGTCGAGGACGCGGTAGCCCTCGGCCGTCATCGGCACTTTTTCCATTGTGTCGTGATTTTTCTGGTTCGCCCGGAGACTGGAAAGACGCGAGATAAGCACACAAAAGGCCGCGGGGCGGGCGCGGCCGGGCATCAAGACTAGGGTTTCTCGCTCAGCAATTCAAGAGCGTAACGCCCGCCCCGGTTGACCCCTCAGGCGCGGGCCGGCGGTTCGGGCTTGTGGTCGCGCCGGAGGACGCCCTTGATGAGGCTGTAGGCCAGCCAACCCACGGCGGCGAGGCCGGCGAGCATGAAGATGCCGGAAATCAAGGCGGCTCCTGCCGCCATGAAGGCGAGGACGAAGGCGACGGCCGCAGCCAGTCCGGCCACGATCTGAATGGTTTGAAGGCGCATGAGACCTTAACGCCCTCGACCACGGCGGGTTGCGCCGTCGCGATCACGATCCGATCACGCGTAGCTGTAGGGACCGCCGCGTTCGAGCGCGCGCTGATAGGCGGGCCGTGCATGGATGCGGTTCAGGAAGGCCTTCAGGCGGGGCTTGGTCTCGGCATCGAAGGCGCGGTCGGCGCCCGCCTCGACCGGAAAGCTCATCATGATGTCGGCGGCGGTGAACTGATCGCCCGCGAACCATTCCGAGCGGCCCAGTTCGTCTTCCCAAAAGCCGACATGGGTGCGCAGTTGCGGGTCGACGAAACTGGCGATCGCCTTGTTGGCGACGCCATTGACGATGGGTTTCAGCAGAGCGGGGGCGCGGCGCGGCAACATGCTGAAGACCAGCTTCAGCAGCAGGGGCGGCATGGCCGACCCCTCGGCATAGTGCAGCCAATAGGTGAACCGACGGCCGTCCTCGGTTCCCATCGCCGGACGCAGGCGGCCTTGGCCGTAGGTATCGAGCAGATATTCGACGATGGCCCCGGTCTCTGCGACCTTGACCGCGCCGTCCTCGATGACCGGCGACTTGCCCAGCGGGTGTATCGCCAGCAGTTCGGGCGGGGCCAGTCGGTTGCCGGGGTTTCGTTCGTAGCGCACGACCTCATAGTCGAGGCCCAGCTCTTCGAGCAGCCACAGGACGCGTTGCGAGCGGCTGTCGTTCAGATGGTGGACTTTGATCATGGGTCGGCTCCGGGGTGGGGGCGAGGCGTGACTATTCGCAACGCCGCCCCAGAAGTCGAGCGGCGATTGCGGCCTCAGCGCGGACGGCGACCGCTCCAGCGTCCGCGCGGTTGCGGAGTGACCTTGGGCTTGGCGCCCTCGCGCCGGCTGCGCCACACCTCATAAGCCAGGGTCGCCAGGGCCAGTTTGCCGGCGTGGCGTCCGGCGACGCGACGGCCGCCCTTAGAGAGCAGTAGGCTGCCGATCAATGGGACGAGTTTGTGCAGACGGGACATGATGGAGTTCCTTTCGTCGCATCAACGCGCTTTATGCGACCGGGGTTCGCCCTGCGACGACATGAACTGTCAGCGACCGACAGAAGTTTGACGCGCGCGATGCGTCAAGCGGTGCTAGCGCTAGGGTATGAGCCAATCCCGCATCGCCGCCTTCTTCACCTCCCTGAGCTTTTTCGTCATCGCGGCCCTGGTCGCCGGCGTCGTCGTCGGCGCCCTGGCGCAAGGGTCGCAGGCCGCCTGGCTGACCGGCGCTTTGGGCGTGGTCGAGAGCCTGGGCCAGGTGTGGCTGAACGCCCTGCGCATGACGGTCATTCCCCTGGTGTTCAGCCTGCTGGTGACCGGCATCGTCTCCATCGCCGATGCGGCGGCGACGGGCCGGATCGCGGTGCGGTCGCTGGTGGTGTTCGGCGTGCTGCTGGTCGGGGCGACGCTCTATGCGATCCTGGCGGGTCTGGGCCTGCTGGCGGTCTGGCCGATCGATCCGCAGGCAGGGCGTGTGCTGCTGGCGGGCGTCAGCGCCGAATCCTTGGCGACCGTGGGCGAGGCGGCGCGCACCGACGGCCTGCGCGCCTTCCTGGCCAGTCTGGCGCCGGCCAATGTCATCAAGGCGGCGTCCGACGACGGGGTGCTGGCGGTGGTGGTCTTCGCCGTCGCCTTCGGCTTCGCCGCGACGCGGATCAAGGCCGAGCTGCGGCGGCCCCTGGCCGGCTTCTTCGAGGCGGTGGCCGAGACCATGGTGGTCATCGTCCACTGGGTGCTGCTGGCGGCGCCGTTCGGGGTGTTCGCCCTGGCGCTGGGCGTGGGTTTGCGCGCGGGCCTGGGGGTGGCGGGGACGCTGGCCCATTATGTCGCCATCGTCTGCCTCAGCCAGATCGGCCTGATCCTGATCATCTATGTCGTGGCGGTCGTGTGGGGGCAGATTTCGCTGGGCCGGTTCGCGCGCGCCGTGGCCCCGGCCCAGGTCGTCGCCGTCTCGACCCAGTCGTCGCTGGCCAGCCTGCCGGTCATGATCGAGCGCGCGCGCGACTGGCTGGGCGTGCCACAGACCTCCGCCGGCCTCGTTCTGCCGCTGGCGGTCGCGGTGTTCCGCATCACCAGCCCGGTCGCCAATCTGGCGGTCTGCCTCTATGTGGCGCAGTTGCACGGGGTGGAGTTGGGACTCGGCGTGCTGATCGCCGGCGGTCTGACGGCCATCGCCGTGTCCATCGCCTCGGTGGGCCTACCGGGCTAGGTCAGCTTCTTCGCCGCCATCGGCCCCATCTGCCTGGCCATGGGCCTGCCGCTGGGCGTGCTGCCGCTGCTGCTGGCGGTCGAGGTCATCCCCGACATCTTCCGCACCGTCGGCAACGTCACCGCCGACCTGGCCGCGACGCGGATCGTGGCGGGTGAGGATGGGGCGGGCGAGGGCGATCGCGTTATAGAATGACCCAGGCGGCGGCGCCCGCCAGCAGGATCAGGTGAAGCAGGACGATCAGGCCGAACTGGGTCCTAAACGGCTCCTTGCGCGTCTTGTGGCGCAGGATGTGCTGACCCATCCAGGCGCCCAGCCCGCCGATCAGGCCGAACAGCAAGAGCGTCGATTCCGGCGTGCGCCACAGGCCGGCCTTGGCGCGCCGCTTGTCCCTGGCGAAGGCGAGAAACCCCAGCACTTCGCCGCCCAGGATGGCGATCAGGGCGAGGTCGAGATTGGACATCGGCGTGTCTCCGGTGTTCGGCCGCTACAGCCTCGCAGCGTGCGGCCGAAAACCGGAGATTTCGTCAACGTCAGGCGTAGTCCTGGATCGCCCGCACATCCAGGTCGCCGGCCTTGATCGCGCCGATGGCCTGGGCAACCGCCAGGGCGCCGGCGGTGGTGGTGTAGTAGGGCATCTTCATCATCAGGGCGGTCCGGCGCAGCGAGAAGCTGTCCTGCAGCGACTGCTTGCCTGATGTGGTGTTGAAAACCAGCTGAACCTCGCCGTTCTTCATGGCGTCCACGATGTGCGGGCGGCCCTCAAGCACCTTCTTGACCAGCTTCACCTCCAGCCCCTGTTCGACCAGATAGGCATGGGTGCCGCCGGTGGCCATCAGGCTGAAGCCTTCGGCCAGCAACGTCCTGGCGGCGTCGACGATGAAGGGCTTGTCCTCGTCCTTGACCGAGATGAAGGCGCAGCCCGAGGTCGGCAGTTTGGCGCCGCCGCCGATCTGGGACTTGGCGAAGGCGCGGGCGAAGGCGGGGGCCATGTCGGCCTCTCCCGACCGCTTGAAGTCCAGGCCCATGACCTCGCCGGTCGAGCGCATTTCCGGGCCCAGGACGGTGTCCACCCCGGCGAAGCGGGCGAACGGGAAGACGGCTTCCTTGACCGCGATATGGTCGTAGGGCTTGTCCGTCAGACCGAAGGATTTCAGCGGCACGCCGGCCATGACCTTGGCGGCAATGGAGGCGATCGGTTGGCCGATGGTCTTGGCCACGAAGGGCGCCGTGCGGCTGGCGCGCGGATTGACCTCCAGCACGAAGATGCGCGGGTTTTCGCTGTGCGGCTCCTCGATGGCGAACTGCACGTTCATCAGGCCGCGCACCTTCAGGGCCTTGGCCATTTCCGTGGTCTGGCGCTTCAGCTCGTCCACGATCTCGGGCCGCAGCGAGAAGGGCGGCATGGAGCAGGCGCTGTCGCCCGAGTGGACGCCAGCCTCCTCGATATGTTCCAGCACGCCGGCCACAAAGACCGTCTCGTCGTCGCACAGGGCATCGACGTCCACCTCGGTGGCGCGGTTCAGATAGTGGTCGATCAGGACCGGATCGTCGCCCGAGACGCGCATGGCCTCGTGGACGTAGCGGTCCAGCTGCTCGCGGTCGTGGACGATCATCATGCCGCGACCGCCCAGAACGTAGGAGGGACGTAGCACGACGGGATAGCCGACCTCTTCGGCCTTCTGCGCGGCTTCCTCGGCCGAACGGGCCAGGCCGTTGGGCGGCTGGCGCAGGCCGATGCCTTCCAGCATCTGCTGGAAGCGCTCGCGGTCCTCGGCCAGGTCGATGGAGTCGACGCTGGTGCCCAGGACGGGGATGTCATCCTCTTGCAGGGCGTGGGCCAGCTTCAGCGGGGTCTGGCCCCCGAACTGGACGACGCAGCCGATCAGCTCGCCGTTCGAGCGCTCGACCTCGATCAGCTCCAGCACGTCCTCGGCCGTAAGCGGCTCGAAATACAGGCGGTCGGAGGTGTCGTAATCGGTCGAGACGGTCTCGGGGTTGCAGTTGACCATGATCGACTCGACGCCGATCTGGTCGAAGGCGAAGGCCGCGTGGCAGCAGCAGTAGTCGAACTCGATGCCCTGGCCGATCCGGTTCGGACCGCCGCCCAGGATGATGGCCTTCTTCTTGTCCGACGGTTCGCTCTCGCACTCAGGGATCTGGCCGAGCGCGCCGGTCTCATACGTCGAATACATATAGGCGGTGGCGCTGGCGAACTCGGCGGCGCAGGTGTCGATCCGCTTGAACACCGGGCGGACGTTCAGGCCGCGACGGGCGGTCCGGACGGATTTTTCGCTTTGGCCGGTCAGCTGCGCCAGACGGGCGTCGGAGAAGCCCTTGGACTTCAGACGGCGGAACTCGGTCGGGTCGGTCGGCAGGCCCTTGACCCGGACGTGGCCTTCCTCGCGAACAATGTCGGCGATCTGGCGCAGGAACCAGGGCTCGTAGGCGCAGGCGGCGTTGACCTCTTCGACCTTCAGCCCGTGGCGGAAGGCCTGGGCGATGACGCGGATGCGGTCGGGGGTCGGAACGCCCAGCGCCCGCACGATGGCGCCGCGGGCCGTGGCGTCGTCCTCGGCGCCGGCGACGCCTTCGATCTCGACCTCGTCAAAGCCCGACAGGCCGGTCTCAAGGCCGCGCAGGGCCTTCTGCATCGATTCCTGGAAGGTGCGGCCGATGGCCATGACCTCGCCCACCGACTTCATCGAGGTGCCCAAGAGGGGCTCGGATCCCGGATATTTCTCGAAGGCGAAGCGCGGGATCTTGGTGACGACATAGTCGATCGACGGCTCGAACGACGCCGGCGTGACCTGGGTGATGTCGTTGGTCAGTTCGTCCAGGGTGTAGCCGACCGCCAGACGCGCCGCGACCTTGGCGATGGGGAAGCCGGTGGCCTTGGACGCCAGGGCCGACGAGCGCGACACGCGCGGGTTCATCTCGATCACGACCATGCGGCCGTCGGCGGGGTTGATCGCCCACTGCACGTTCGAGCCGCCCGTCTCGACGCCGATTTCGCGCAGCACATTGATCGAGCCGGTCCGCATCCGCTGGTATTCTTTATCCGTCAGCGTGAGGGCGGGGGCGACGGTGATGCTGTCGCCGGTGTGGACCCCCATCGGATCGACGTTCTCGATGGAGCAGATGATGATGCAGTTGTCCGCCGTATCGCGGACGACCTCCATCTCGTATTCCTTCCAGCCCAGCACCGACTCCTCGATCAGCACCTCGGTGGTCGGCGACAGGTCCAGGCCGCGCAGGACGATCTCCTCGAACTCCTCGCGGTTGAAGGCGATGCCGCCGCCGGTGCCGGCCAGGGTGAAGGACGGGCGGATGACGGCGGGCAGGCCGACGAACTCCAGCCCCTCCAGCGCCTCTTCCATCGAATGGGCGGCCTTGGAGCGGGGCGATTCCAGGCCCAGCTTGTCCATCGCGTCGCGGAACTTCTGACGGTCCTCGGCCTTGTCGATCACCTCAGCCTTGGCGCCGATCATCTCGACCCCATGCTTCTTCAGCGCGCCGGATTCATGCAGGGCTAGGGCCGTGTTCAGCGCCGTCTGGCCGCCCATCGTCGGCAGCAGGGCGTCGGGCTTTTCCTTGACGATGATCTTCTCGACCATTTCGGGCGTGATCGGCTCGATATAGGTGGCGTCGGCCACCTCCGGGTCGGTCATGATGGTGGCGGGGTTCGAGTTGACCAGGATGACCCGATAGCCTTCCGCCTTCAGCGCCTTGCAGGCCTGAACGCCGGAATAGTCGAACTCGCACGCTTGGCCGATGACGATCGGGCCGGCGCCGATGATGAGGATGGACTTGATGTCTGTGCGCTTGGGCATCGCCAGCTCTTCTTCTTATTGAACGCTAGTGGGTCACGACCGCGCATTCCCAGCCGTCATACTCCAGCTGGAAGGCCGCGGCCCAGGTCTGCATCATGGCCGAGGTCGCTGCAAACGACGCCTCGTCCACCGCCATGGTCGTTTCGAGCACCGTCATGTCGTCGGCGCCGCGCGTCAGGAAGCCGGCGCGCCGTGCGACCTCGTTCAGGTCGCCGTGGTCGCCCTCGCCATAGAAGTAGAACAACGTATGGCGCGGCGTCACGCCGCTGTCGCCCTGTTCGGCCAGCGCCGCGCGCACCATGGCGTCGCGTTCATCATGACGGATGTCCGAGGCGTCCAAGGGAGTGCGTCGTCCTTCGTTCTCTGTCGTTCTCTGGGCGCGCGAGAAGTCCCCGCAGAGCCTGGCCCTGCGACGCTCACGTCTGCTTGTCGGTTAAGCGGCCCGTTTAGAGAGGGAGGGGCGAGGGGGCAAGACCTTAAGCGTCTGCGATCGCCGCGATCCAGTCGGGGAGTTCGTCGATGCGGGCGAGGGAGACGTAGCGGGGCTCGTCGACGGGAGCATCGGCCAGTTCGTGGGCCCAGGTGACGTGGTAGGGGATGTGGACGCCGAAGGCGCCGGCGGCGATGGCGGGAAGGACGTCGGACTTCATGGAGTTGCCGGCCATGACGGCCTCGGCCGGGCCGGTGCCGTGGCGGGTGAAGACCCGTTCGTAGGTGGCGCGATCCTTTTCGGAGACGATCTCGACGGCGCTGAACAGGTCGCCCAGGCCTGAGGCCGCTAACTTGCGCTCCTGATCCAGCAGGTCGCCCTTGGTGATCAGGACCAGGCGGTATTTTTCGGACAGTTCGGCGACGACTGCATCCACGCCGGGCAGGGTCTCGACCGGGTGGGCCAGCATCTCGCGACCGGCGGCCAGGATCTCGCGCACGACATGGGGCGGAGCCTCGCCGTTCGTCAGCTCCATCGCCGTCTCGATCATCGACAGGGTGAAGCCCTTGATGCCGTAGCCATAGAGCCGCAGATTGCGTTGCTCGGTTTCGGCCAGGCGCGCCTCAATGGTCGCCTCGTCGCCGTGGTCGGCCAGAAGATCGACGAACCGCGCGTGGGTCAGGCGGAAGATCGTCTCGTTGTGCCAGAGGGTGTCGTCGGCATCGAGGCCGACAGTGGTGATGCTCATGCCGCGCCCCTATCATGGGATGAACGCGGAAGGGAGACGCGATGAACGGATCGGCGGTGGTGATCGGGGCGACGGGCGGCATCGGCCGGGCGATGGTCGAGCGGATCGTGGCGGACGGCGCGTTCGAGACGGTGTGGGCCGTGTCGCGGTCGGGCACGGATGTGGCGGGCGCGCTAGGGTTGGCGGCGGATCTGGAGGATCAGGCCAGTCTGGCGTCCGCCGCTGAACGAATCGGCCAGGGACCGGCGCCGACGTCGATCGTCGTGGCGACCGGGGTGCTGCACGACGGGCTTCAGCCGGAGCGGTCGTTTCGCCAGTTGGATGCGGAACACCTTTTGCGGGACTACCGCGTCAATGCGGTGGGGCCGGCGCTGGCGGCGAAACATCTGCTGCCGCTGATGCCGCGCGATCGGCGGGCGGTGTTCGCGGCCCTGTCGGCGCGAGTGGGGTCGATAGGCGACAACCGGCTGGGCGGCTGGCACGCCTATCGCGCGTCCAAGGCGGCGCTGAACATGATCCTGCGCAATCTGTCGATCGAGATGGCGCGCAGCCATCCGCAGGCCGTGATCGCCGGCCTACATCCCGGCACGGTGGCGACGGACCTGAGCGCGCCGTTTCAGAAGGGGGTGGCCGAGGGCCGGCTGTTCATGGCCGACTATTCCGCCGAGCGGCTGCTGTCCGTGCTGTCGAACCTGACCCCGGCCGACAGCGGCGGCGTCTTCGCCTGGGACGGGGTGCGGGTGCCCGAATAGCGCGCAGTCGTGACTTGAGCGAACTGGCCGACTGGCGTCAGATGGTGGTCATGCGTCTGAGCGTTTCCGCCCGGCTTTTCAGCCTTCTGTTGCTCGGCCTGCCGCTGAGCGTTTCGGCCGTGGCCCAACCGATCGATTCGCCGGTTGTCGATCCGGCGGTCGCCACAGCGCCCTCGCGGGATCGCGTGCGGTTGAACCAGCGGGTCTTCGATCGGGTGTGGAGCGAGGTGCGGCGGGGCTATTATGATCCGACCCTGCACGGCGTGGACTGGAACGCCGCGCGGGCGACGTTCCGGCCCCAGGCCCTGGCGGCGAGTGACGAGCGGGGGCTGTACCGCGTCATCAATGCGATGCTGGATCTGCTGGACGACGGTCATGCAGCGGCCAGTCCGCCGGCGGCGGTGCGGCGTCAGGAGGCGCAGTTCGCCCGGCGCGCCGTGATGGGCCTGACCCTGATGCGGGGCGAGACGCCGGACGACTGGACCGTCGAGCGCATCCGGCCGGGCTCGCCGGCCGAGGCGGCGGGCGTGCAGATGGGCTGGGCCCTGAAGTCGGTCGATGGGAAGCCCTGGGGACCGGATGTCGAGACCTATGACGGGGTTCCGGTGCAGTTGGTCCTGACCGACGATGCGGGACAGAGGCGCGACATCGCCCTGACGCCGCGGGTGATGGAGGCCATCGAGCCATTCACCGCCGACACGTCGCGACCGGGGGTGCTGGTGCTGCGCGTCGAGCAGTTCGACAAGGGCCTGGGCGCCTGGATGGGCAGCGAACTGGAAGGCTTGCCGCCGGATATCGATGTGGTGCTGGACCTGCGCGGCAATCCCGGCGGGCGGCTGATGGAGGCGGAATCGGTCCTGACCTGTTTCCTGCCGCGCGATCAGGTCTGGGCGACGCGGACGGGACGCAGCGGCCGGCCTGTGGTGCTGAGGGCGGCGGGTGACTGCGGCGATCGGCGCGATCCCTTGGCCAATGATGTGGCGGTTCTGGTGGATCAGGGCAGCCGCAGCGCCGCCGAACTGACGCCGGCCGCCTTGCAGGAGGCGCGACGCGGAATCGTGGTGGGCGAGAAGACCGGGGGATCGGTGCTGATCGCGCAGGAGACCAATCTACCGGACGGCGGGCGGCTGACACTCAGCCGGGCTGACTTCGTGACCTCGGGCGGGATTCGGCTGGAGAAGCGGGGGGTCACGCCCGACATCGCCGCGCCTCGCACCGTGGCCCAGCGCCGCGCGGGCGACGACCCGACGCTGGAGGCGGCGATCGCCGCGCTTCGAGCGGAGGAGCGGGCGAGGGCTTCGACCCCCGCCAGCGGCCTCTAGATCAGCAGCACTTGAACCCGCCGGCGCCGCCGAAGCGGCGCTGCTCGTGCAGGCGGAAGAAGGCGGTCTTGTCCAGCGGCGGCTGGTCGGGATGGGTTGCCGCCGCGTGATCGACATAGGCCTGATAATCCGGCTGACCGATCATGGCGCCGGCCGTGCGCCGGACGCCGCGACCCCACCGCAGGGCGGTGTCGCGGCACAGGCACAGCAGGTCGTCCTGAACGTCAGGCACGGGCCGCATCCGCCGCCTCGTCGGCCGCCGTCAGTTGGTGGCTTTCCGGATATTCGCGGACCGTCGGGCGGTTGTTCGCATAGGCCTTGCGGCACGCAAGGACGCCATAGACGACCATGGTGACGACCACGAACAGGAAGCCCGCCGTCAGGGTCGAGTTGACGTAGTCGTTGACCACGATGCGGTGCATGTCGCCGATGCTCTTGGCCGGGGCGATCAGTTCGCCGGCGCCCAGCGCCTCCTGATACTTCCGGGCGTGGGACAGGAAGCCGATCCGGAAGTCCGGGTGGAACAGCTTCTGGAAGCCCGCCGTCAGGGTGCAGATCAGCAGCCAGGTCGCGGGAACGATCATGACCCAGGCGAATTTCTCGCGCTTCATCTTGAACAGGACGACGGTCCCCAGGATCAGGGCGACGGCGGCCAGCATCTGGTTGGCGATGCCGAACAGGGGCCACAGGCTGTTGATGCCGCCCAGCGGATCAACCACGCCGGTATAGAGGAAATAGCCCCACAGACCGACCGTCAGGGCCGTGGCGACGACGTTGGCGCCCCACGACTTAGTCTCGCGCATCTTGGGCACGGCGACGCCCAGCAGGTCCTGGATCATGAAGCGACACACCCGGGTGCCGGCGTCGACCGTGGTCAGGATGAACAGGGCCTCGAACAGGATGGCGAAATGATACCAGAAGGCCATCATGGCCTTGCCGCCGATCATGCCCGACAGGATGTGGGCCATGCCGACCGCCAGGGTCGGGGCGCCGCCTGCGCGCGACAGGATCGAATGCTCGCCCACGTCGCGCGCCAGCTGCTCAAGCTCTCCGGGCGTGATGTGGAAGCCCCATTGCGCCACGGCGGCGGCGGCCGAAACCGCGTCGTTGCCGATGACGGCGACCGGGCTGTTCATGGCGAAATAGACCGCCGGATCCAGAACCGTGGCGGCGATCAGGGCCATGACGGCGACGAAGCTTTCGCACAGCATGGCGCCATAGCCGATCATCGGGATCTGGCCTTCGTTCTCCAGCAGTTTGGGCGTGGTGCCCGAGGAGATCAGGGCGTGGAAGCCCGACACCGCGCCGCAGGCGATGGTGATGAACAGGAAGGGGAACAGGGCGCCGGCGAAGACCGGGCCGGTGCCGTCGATGAAGGGGGTGATGGCCGGCATCTGCAGGTGCGGGCGCACGATCAGGATGCCGACCGCCAGGGCTACGATCGCGCCGATCTTCAGGAAGGTCGACAGATAGTCGCGCGGCGCCAGCAGCAGCCACACCGGAATGACGGAGGCGATGAAGCCATAGACCATCATCAGAATGGCCAGGGTCGGGCCGGTCAGGGTGAAGGCCGGGCCCCAGAACGGATCCGCGGCGATATGGCCGCCGCCGATGATGGCCAGGATCAGCAGAACGACGCCGATGACCGACACCTCGCCCACGCGGCCCGGCCGCAGGAAGCGGGTGTACAGGCCCATGAAGATAGCGATGGGGATGGTGGCGGCGACGGTGAAGGTTCCCCACGGGCTTTCGGCCAGGGCCTTCACTACCACAAGGGACAGAACCGCCAGGATGATGATCATGATCATCAGGACGCCGATCTGAGCGATGATGCCGGGGATGTTGCCCATTTCGGTGCGGATCATGTCGCCCAGCGACTTGCCGTCACGACGCGTGGACATGAACAGAACCATCATGTCCTGCACCGCGCCGGCCAGCACGGCGCCGACCAGAATCCACAGGACGCCCGGCAGATAGCCCATCTGGGCGGCCAGAACCGGCCCGACCAGCGGGCCTGCGCCGGCGATGGCGGCGAAGTGGTGGCCGAACAGGACGTTCTTGGGCGTCGGCACATAGTCCAGCCCGTCGTTGCGACGCATGGCCGGGGTCAAGCGCGCGGGATTCAGCTGCATGACCTTGTTGGCCAAGTAGCGGCTGTAGAACCGATAGGCGATCGCATAGGTGCAGACGGCGGCGACCACCATCCAGACCGCGCTGATGCTTTCACCCTGATGCAGGGCGATGATGCCGAGGGACACCGCCCCCAGGATGGCGATGGCGCCGAAGATTATGGGTGTGCTGAGTTTGCCCACGACAGATCCCTCCCGGCCGGCTGACTGCGACCCTCGCCCTTGGTTTGCACCACAATCCGGGACAAGGCCAATCGACTAAAGTCGTAGAAATGAACGAGGAGCGGGCGTCTCCTCCCCATTTATGGGGAGGTGGCTCGAAGCGCAGCGGAGAGACGGAGGGAGTCTTCACCGCATCGCGGGCGCCTGCGGGGATTCCAGAACCCCTCCACCGCTTCGCGGTCCCCCTCCCCACAGGTGGGGAGGAGACGGTGGTGTCAGCCCCGAACCACCTTCACACAGCCTGCGGCTTCACGCGCGCGGTCGCGGGCCTGTTCGACGTCGGCGCCGCGCGCGGTCGCCACGCCCATGCGGCGGCGCTCGAAGGCTTCGGGCTTGCCGAACAGACGCAGGTCGGCGGTCGGGACCGACAGGGCCTCCGCGACGCCCTCAAAGGCGATTCCTTGCGCGTCCAGACCGCCGTAGATGACGGCGCTGGCGGCGGGCTCGCGCTGGGTCACGTCGACGGGCAGACCCAAGATGGCGCGGGCGTGAAGTGCAAACTCGCTCATCGTCTGGCTGGCCAGGGTGACCAGACCGGTGTCGTGTGGGCGGGGCGAAACCTCGGAGAACCAGACCTGGTCGCCCTTGACGAACAGTTCGACGCCGAAGACGCCGTAACCGCCCAAGGCCTCTGTGACCTTCGCGGCGATGTCCTGGGAGGCGGCCAGCGCAGCGGGCGTCATGGCCTGCGGCTGCCAGCTTTCGACGTAGTCGCCCTTGACCTGTCGGTGGCCGATGGGCGCGCAGAAATCCGTGCGGGTCGAGCCGTCGGCGCCGCGCGAGCGGACGGTCAGCAGCGTGATCTCGAAGTCGAAGTCGATGCGTCCCTCGACGATGACGCGGGCGCCGGCGACCCGGCCGCTGTCCTGCGCATAGGTCCAGGCGTCGACGATTTCATCGGCGCTTTCGACGAAGGACTGGCCCTTGCCCGACGAGGACATGACCGGCTTGACGAAGTTGGGATAGCCGACGGCCTCGGCGCCGGCGGCCAGTTCCTCGGCCGAGCCGGCGAAGGCGTAGGGGCTGGTGGGCAGGCCCAGCGCTTCGGCGGCCAGTTTGCGGATGCCCTCGCGGTTCATCGTCAGTTGCACCGCGCGAGCCGTCGGGATCACCGTCGCCATGCCGGCGGCCTCGATATCGGCCAGGACCTTGGTGGCGATGGCCTCGATCTCGGGCACGATGAAGTGCGGGGCCTCGGCCAGGATGACGCCGTTCAGCACCTGGGCGTCGGTCATGGGGATGACGTGGCTGCGGTGCGCCACCTGCATGGCCGGGGCGTTGGGATAACGATCGACGGCGATGACCTCGACGCCGAGCCGCTGAAGCTCGATGGCGACCTCCTTGCCCAGTTCGCCCGAGCCCAGCAGCATGACGCGCACGGCGGTGTCGGAAAGCGGGGTGCCGAGTTTCATGGGCGTCAGGCTCCGATAGCGGGTTCGATCAGGTCCCAGGCGTTGCCATAGAGGTCTTCGAAGACCACCACCTTGCCATAGGTTTCATGTCGCGGGGTTTCGCGAAAGTGGACGCCGGCGGCAAGCCAGGCGTCGTGGTCGCGCATCAGGTCGTCCGTCTCCAGAAACAGCCAGACCCGGCCGCCGGCCTGGTTGCCGACCTGAGCCTTCTGCGCGTCGGTCGTGGCGCGCGCCAGCAGCAGGCTGGTCTCGCCGCCTTTGGGGGTGACGCGCACCCAGCGTTTGCCGCCGCCCATGTCGGTGTCTTCGCTGAGCTCGAAGCCCAGCTTTCCGACATAGAAGGCGACGGCCGCGTCATAGTCGTGAACAAGCAGGCTGATCGCGCCGATGCGGCTCATGGCTTCTGCTTTCAAAAAATCTCCCCCGTAAAGCGTCGCGCACGGGGGAGTGATCCAAGTTTTACAGCCGCGCCTTGACCGCCGCGACGATGGCGTCCGAGGTGATGCCGAACTTCTCGTACAGAACCTCGGCCGGGGCGGAGGCGCCAAAGCCGGTCATGCCGATGAAGGCGCCGTCTTCGCCGATGAAGCGTTCCCAGCCTTGCTTGATCGCGGCTTCCACGGCGACGCGGACCGTGCCGCGACCGATCACAGAGGCCTGGTAGGCGGCGTCCTGCTGTTCAAACAGTTCGAACGAGGGGACCGAGACGACGCGGGTCGCCACGCCTTCGGCTTCCAGCGTCTCGGCGGCCTTCAGCGCCAGGGCCAGTTCGGTGCCTGTGCCGAACAGTGTGGCCTGGGCCTCGCCATTGGCGGCCTTGATCTCATAGGCGCCCTTGGCGGACAGGTTTTCGGTCGTGGCGACGGTGCGGACGGCCGGGGTCTTCTGGCGCGACAGGGCCAGGGCCGACGGCGCGGTCTTGGTCTGCAGGGCGACCTGCCAGCATTCCATGGCCTCGATGGTGTCGGCGGGGCGGAAGACCATCAGGTTGGGGATGGCGCGCAGGGCCGCCAGATGTTCGACCGGTTGGTGCGTCGGGCCGTCTTCGCCCAGGCCGATCGAGTCGTGGGTCAGGACATGGATGGCGCGCACGCCCATCAGGGCGCCCAGGCGGATGGCCGGGCGGCTATAGTCCGAAAACACCATGAAGGTGCCGCCGTAGGGAATGACCCCGCCGTGCAGGGCCAGTCCGTTCATGGCTGCGGCCATGCCGAACTCGCGGATGCCCCAGTTGACGTAGCGACCTTCATAGGTCGGCGCATCCAGGATCGGCGTACCCTTGACGAAGGTGTTGTTCGAGCCGGTCAGGTCGGCCGAGCCGCCGACCAGTTCGGGAATGGCGGCGAACAGTTCGTCCAGCGCCGCGCCCGACGACTGGCGCGTCGCCTGGGCCGGCTGGGTCTCGACCAGTTCGGCGATCTTGGCGTTCAGGGCGTCGAAGGCGGCCTCGGGCAAGTCGCCCTTCATGGCGCGGGTGAAATCGGCGGCCTGGGACGAGGCGTCGAGGCGGGCCTCCCACTTCTTGCGGTCCTTGGCGCCGCGACGGCCGACCTTCTTCCAAGCGTCGGCGATGGTCTGGGGCATTTCGAACGGATCGTGATCCCAAGCCAGGCCCAGGCGCGTGGCGGCGATCTCGGCGGCGCCCAGGGCCGCACCGTGCGTCTTGTGGCTGCCTTCCATCGTGGCGGCGCCCTTGCCGATCTTGGTCTTGCAGGCGATCAGGGTGGGCTTGTCCTGACGCATGGCCCACTTCATCGCGCCCTTGATGGCGTTCATGTCGTGGCCGTCGATCGCCTTGACCGCCCAACCGGCCGCCTTGAAGCGGGCCTTCTGGTCGGTCGCATCCGACAGGGAGACCTTGCCGTCGATGGTGATCTCGTTGTCGTCCCACAGGACGTGCAGCTTGTTCAGCTTGTAGCGGCCGGCGAGCGCGATGGCTTCCTGCGACACGCCTTCCATCAGGCAGCCGTCGCCGGCGATGACCCAGGTGCGGTGATCGACCAGATCGTCGCCATACTTCGCCGCCAGATGGCGCTCGGCCATGGCGAAACCGACCGAAGTGGCCAGGCCCTGGCCCAGCGGGCCGGTCGTGACCTCGACGCCCGGCATATGGCCGTATTCCGGGTGACCGGCGGTCTTGGAGCCCCACTGACGGAAGTTCGACAGTTCTTCCTTCGTCGCGCCCTTATAGCCCGTCAGGTGCAGCAGGGCGTAGATCAGCATCGAGCCGTGGCCGGCCGACAGGATGAAGCGGTCGCGGTCAGCCCAGTCGGGGCGCGAGGCGTCAAACTTCAGGAAGCGGGAAAACAGCACCGTGGCGACGTCGGCCATGCCCATCGGCATGCCGGGGTGGCCGGACTTGGCCTTTTCAACGCCGTCCATGGCGAGGACGCGGATGGCGTTCGCCATCTGCTCGGGCGTGGCCTTTGGTGCGGTTTTGGCGTCGGTCACTGTGGAGACCTCTGTTGGGAAGGCGGAAAAAGGGGGCGCGCCCCTTTACCCCGGCGCGTCCTCGGCTTCTATACGGAATCTAAAGGAGCGACCGATGGCAGACGCCACCACGGCCGCACGGGCGCGTATCGACCGCGCCCTGGCCGAACTGGAACGCAAGATTCTGGAGCTGAAGGCGCGGCCCGCCTCGGCGCCCGCGATCGCGGACGACGATCTGTTCGCCCCGCGCGCCACAGATCAGCGCGTGGCCGAACTGGAGGCCGCCGGGCGCGAGGCGTCCGAGGCGCTGGGCCGCGCCGCCCAGGCCGTGCGCGAAGTCCTGGCCGAAAGCGAGGCCGGCTGATGGCGACGGTGACGGTCGAGGTCAACGGTCGCCCCTATGCGGTGGGCTGCGCCGACGGGCAGGAAGAGCGGGTCCGCATCCTGGCCAAACAGTTCGACAATCAGGTGCGTCAGGTCGCAGGCGACGTGGGCCATGTCGGCGATCTGCGGCTGTTTCTGATGTCCGCGCTGATCCTGGCCGACGAACTGCACGAGGCGCGGCTGAACGCCGGCAGGGCGGGGCCTTCGTCAGCGACAGCGCCGGCGGCGGCTTCGACGGACGGGGTCGCCGAGGCGCTGAACGCGGTCGCCGCGCGAATCGAAAAGATCGCCCAGAACCTCTAGGCGATTATTCCGCTGCGGATGCTGGCGTCGGGGCCGGTGAAGGCCTATCTTGATCGACGGCGGGTCATGCTGCGGCTCACGTCGAAGACAACATATCCTTCTGACCTTAATTCACTCTACGGGATCTGTCCCTGTCCGGGCTCGAGGGCTTGGGCATACGGAGCCCACCTGGCTACCCAGGTCGAGAGGATTTAAACGTTCTTCACGGTTCGCGCGGCGCCGCCACCCTCTCTCTGTGGTGTGCTATCGCTCGCCGCGCGGCGGCTCCCTGCATGAGCACGCGTAGGGGCGGTTCGATGATCCAGGACAAACATGAACTTCGATCGGCCGCCCGCGCCTTGCGCAAGCGTCTAGCCCAGGTCGATCCGCTGGCCGCCCGCCGGGCGGCGGACCATGCCGAAGCGCTTCCCGCCGTTCGGATCGTCGCGCTCTATCGCGCCATGGGGTCGGAGCTGGACACCGACGCCCTGGCCGCCGCGCTGGAGGCGGCGGGCCGCCGGCTGTGCCTGCCGGTCGTGGTCCAGCGCGACGCGCCGATGGCGTTCCGCGCCTGGTCGCCCGGCGAACCGCTGGAGATGGACGCCGCCGGATGCCCCGCGCCGCTGCCGCTGGCGGAGGTCGTCCTGCCGGACCTGATCCTGACGCCGCTGCTGGCCTTTGACTATCAGGGCGGGCGCCTGGGGCAGGGCGGCGGCTATTATGACCGGACCTTCGCCGCGCGACCCGACGCCATCCGCATCGGTTTCGCCTACGCCGGCCAAAGGGTCGAGCGGCTAGCGCTGGAGCCGCACGACATTCGACTGCATGGCGTTCTGACCGAGACCGGCTATACGGCTTTCGAATGAGACTTTTCGCATGAGACTGGCATTTTTCGGCGACGTCATCGGCAAATCCGGCCGTGACGGCATCAGCGATCATCTTCCGGGCCTGAAGCGGGACCTGAAACTCGACTTCGTGGTCGTGAATGCGGAGAACGCCGCGGGCGGCTTCGGCATCACCGAGAACACGGCGCGCGAGCTGTTCATGGCCGGCGCCGACTGCCTGACGCTGGGCAACCACAGCTGGGACCAGCGCGAGGCCCTGACCTATATTGTGCGTGAGCCGCGCCTGATCCGGCCGGCCAACTATCCGCGTCTCATGGATGCGCCGGGCGCCGGGGCCAATCTGTTCGAGACCCATTCGGGCCGAACGGTCCTGGTCATGAACGTGCTGGGCCGGGTGCACATGGACCCGATGGACGACCCGTTCGGGGCGGTGGAGCGCGAGCTGGCCGCGGCGCCGCTCGGCGCGGTGGCGGACGCCGTGATCGTGGACATGCATGCCGAGGTCACGTCCGAGAAGATGGCGATGGGCCATTTCTGCGACGGGCGCGCGTCACTGGTGGTCGGCACACACACCCATGTGCCCACCGCCGACTGCCAAATCCTGCCCGGCGGCACGGCCTATCAGACCGACGCCGGCGGCTGCTGCGACTACGACAGCGTGATCGGCAACGAGAAGGAAGAGCCGCTGCGCCGCTTCACCACCCGGATTTCCGGCGGCCGCTACATGCCCGCGTCCGGCCCGGCGACGGTATGCGGGGTCTTCGTCGAGACGGACGACCGGACTGGGCTGGCCGTGCGGGTCGAGCCGATCCGCGTCGGCGGGCGGTTGTCTCAGGCGATCCCAGTCGTCTGACGCGCCCGGCGACGGTCGATCGCGGTCTGGCGCACGGCCTTCAGCTCGGCCGCACGACGCTCGGGCGTATGGGTTGTCAGCACATAGGCCTGTGCGGATCGCGCCAGCGCCAATCGTTCCTCAGGTGACGAGATCAGCCGGTCCATCGCCGCCGCCAATGTTTTCGGGGTCACCGCATCGACATAGAGGGCGTGCGCCCCGCTGGCTTCGCGCAGGCCGCCGCGCCCGGACGAGATCAGGGCTGCGCCGGCCGCATGGGCCTCGATCGCCGTCAGTCCGAACGGCTCGTCCCAGACCGAGGGCGTCAGGGCGATGGCGGCCGTCTGCATCCGTCGCCGCACCTCGCCCAAGGGCGCGGACTTCAGCACCTCCACCCGGTCTCCATACCTCGCCAACGGCGCGACGTGCCGGGCCGCCCAGCGCGCGTGGTCGTTCCAGTCGTTCAGCATCAGCACGGCGCGCCAGTCGGGGTGGGCGTCCAAAACGCGGGGCAGGGCGGCGCACAGCACATCGACGCCCTTCTCCGGCATGGCGCGCCCGGCGAAGGCGATGACCGGCTGTCGATCATCGGGCGAGGCCAGCCAGGCGCCGGCGTCGATGGGGTTGGGCACCGCGAACGCCCGGTCGTGCAGATCAGGGAAGGTGCGCACGAAGGCGTCCCGCTCCGCCACGCTGACGAAGACCAGGCCGTCCAGCCGCTCGTAACGCGCCCGATAACGCCATCGGTCGATGGGGTGGCGCGGCGGGCGCAAGGCGTTGTGGCGATAGAGCAGGTGTGGCGTCTCGGGCAGGGCCTGCCGCACGGCCAGCGCCTGCTTCACCTGCTGATGATGTTCGATCACATCAGGCCGAAAGGCGCGCAGCCGCTCGATCAGGGTCGGCATGCGGATGCGTCCCGCCGGCAGGGCGTCCACGCTCGTTGAAACTCCGTCGTCCGCGCCCTGACAACAGAAGATGCGCGTCTCGCCACCCCGATCGACGCCCGCCATCGTCCGCACCACCGTCTCCATCGAGTTCGGCTGGGCTTCGGAAAACAGGCAGCCGGGAGGGAGCAGGATGGCGGTGCGCAACGGTCGGCATCCGGTGGAAAGGACGGCGCGACCTATAGTCGGTTCGTGGCGGAACGGCGACGGAGCCGCTCGGTCAGCCCTTTCGGCGCGCCCTCAGCCGCAGTCGCATGGGATCGCGGCTGCGCAGGGTGATCTGGTGGACCGGACGGGGTTCGACCGTGGTCAGGGCCTCGACATCGGCGACGCGAAGGATGGCGGCAAGCGCGATCATGGCCTCCTGCAGGGCGAAGGCGGCGCCGATGCAGACACGGGGTCCGGCGCTGAAGGGGATGTAGGCGTAGCGGTCGATGGCCTTGCGGTTCTCGGGCAGGAAGCGCTCGGGCTTGAAGGCGTCTGGGTCGTCCCACAGCAGCTGGTGACGCTGGAGGATCCACGGTGAGATGATGACGGTGGCGCCGGCCTTGATCGTCTGTCCGCCGATCTCGTCGTCGGCCAAGGCCTTGCGGGCCATGGTCGGGGCGGGCGGAAACAGGCGCATCGTTTCCTCCAGCACGGCGCGGGTCCAAGGCAGGGCCTCGGCCCATTTCGGATCGGAGACGTCGAAGGCGTCGGCCTCGGTCTGGAGCCGGGCCAGATACTCCGGCTGGCGCGACAGCAGATGCAGGGTCCAGCCCAGGGCGCGGGCCGTGGTCTCGTGTCCCGCCAGGATGAAGGTCAGGATGTTGGCCGCGACCTCTTCGTCGCTCAGGCCCGGACCGCCGTGTTCGTCGCGGGCCAGCAGAAGCGCGCTGAGCAGGTCGTCTGGCGGCGCGTCGCCGCTCTCGATCTTGGCGCGGCGGGCCTCGACCAGCTTCGTCACGCGCTGCTCGAAGAAGCGGGCCGAGCGGAAGCTGGCCAGGCGGCCCAGGCGCGGGGCCCAGTCCGGCGCCCCCAGCACGTCCAGCGGATCGATGCGCGCGCCGTTGGCCAGAAACTGGTTCAGCGCCCGCTCGAACCCGCGCGCCTCGCCGCCCAGCTCGTCCGAGAACATGGTCGCCGACAGAATGTCGAAGGTCAGGCCCGACATTTCGCTGTCGATATCCAGCACCCGCCCGCGCGCCGACAGCGACCAGGCGGCCACACGCGCGTGACAGACCTCGGCCATCCTTGCGTTCAGGGTCGCCATCTTGGCGGGGGTGAACAGGGGCGCGAGGATACGCCGGGCGCGACGCCAGACCTCGCCCTCGGTCAGCAGGAGGCCTTCCGCCAGCATCGGCCCCAGCACACGCCGTTGCAGATCGCCCTTCACATAGTTGGCGGCGTTCTCGGTCAGGACGTGCCGCACGCCCTCGGGGTGGCTGACCACCAGGATTTCGCCGAAGGCCGAAGATCCATGCAGTTGCGGCTCGGTGAAATGCCGCTCGGACCACATCTGGATCGGATCGCGCCAGCTGATCCACAGGAAGGGCAGCAGCGACAGCGGCTTGCCCGCGCGCCGGGGCGGTATCGCAGGGCGGAAGGGTGTCGTTCCGTCGGCCATGCGCAACAGTTAGGCGCTGTGTGCAGCCTTCGAAAGACCTTTAGCGCACTATTGCGCGGTCGGCGCCCAGGCCTTCATCTCGGCGATCTCGCGCGTCTGGCTGTCGACGACGCTCTGGGCCATGCGGCGGATTTCCGGGTCGCGGCTGTCGCGCAGGGCGACCTTGGCCATGGCGACGGCGCCTTCGTGGTGGGCGATCATCTTGGCGACATAGGCCTGGTCGATCGTCTGACCCGAGGCGGCGGCCATCTTGCGGTGCATCTCGGCCTCGGAGGCGGCGAAGGCCCGATCTCCAGGGGTGACGCCGGGCGTGGGGCCGCCCACGTCGTGACCGGCATGGCCAGCGGCCTGCATTTGTTCGGTCGTACGCGCCGCTGCGGCCTGATGGGCGGCCGAGGCATCGCGCAGCGCCTGCTCCACCGGATCGCCGCCGCCGTCGCAGGCGCTCAGCAAGCCCAGCAGCGCGAGCGGCGCCAGGACGCGGATCATGCGGCGTCGCCCAGCCAACCCGGCATCCAGCCTTCGTGCCATTCGCGCAGGTGGGTGACGGGGATGCTGAACAGTTCGCCCTTGTCGCCCTTGGAGGCGAAGGCGGCGCCGCCCGCATGGCCGACGACCGAAGCATGCAGACCCGCCTCGCGCGCCTTGGCGATGATGGCGTCGGCGTCCGGCACGGCGACCAGGTAACGGGCCTGGTCCTCGGCGAACAGGAAGATGTGGGCGTGGGTTGCGCTGGAGGCGTCAAGCGTCACGCCGACGTCGGAGGCCAGCACCAGATCGGCGGCGGCGCCGATCAGACCGCCGTCGGACAGGTCGTGAACCACGGTCAATTCGCCGGCTTCAATCAGGTCGCGCACGAAATCGCCGGTCTTCTTTTCCAGCTTCAGATCGACGGGCGGCGGGGCACCGTCCTCGCGGCCCAGAACCTCGCGCAGATAGATGGAGGCGCCCAGTTCACCGTGAGTCTGGCCGATCAGGACCAGCGCATCGCCCTCGGCCATGGTCGAGAAGCCGGTCACCACATCGTAGTTGGGCAGCAGGCCCACGGCGCCCACGGTCGGGGTCGGCGGAATGGCGACGCCGTTGGTCTCGTTATAGAGCGACACGTTTCCGCTCACGACCGGGAACACCAGTTCGCGGCAGGCCTCGGCCATGCCGTCGATGGCGCGCACGATCTGGCCCATGATCTCGGGGCGCTGCGGATTGCCGAAGTTCAGGTTGTCGGTGATGGCGATCGGGCGCGAACCCACGGCGGTCAGGTTGCGCCAGGCCTCGGCCACCGCCTGTTTGCCGCCCTCATAGGGATCGTTCTGGACATAGCGGGGGGTGCAGTCCGAGGTGACGGCCAGACCCTTGTCCGTGCCGTGGACGCGCACCACGCCGGCGTCGGCGCCGGTGGAGGAGTCCTGCAGGGTGTCGGCCATGACGTGGCGGTCGTACTGTTCCCAGATCCAGCGTTTGGAGGCCATGTCGGGGCAGGCGACGACCTTCATCACCGCATCGGCCCAGTTTTCGGGCGCAGCGATGTCCGAGTGGTTCAGTTTCGGATGCAGCTCCGGCTGGACCCAGGGGCGGTCGTACAGGGGCGCGTCGTCGAAAAGCGGCGCCAGCGGCACGTCGCAGACGGTTTCGCCGTGATGCTTCAGCACCAGATGGCCCGTGTCGGTGGTCTTGCCGATGATGGCGAAGTCCAGGCCCCATTTCTGGAAGATGCGATAGCCGACGTCCTCATAGCCGGGCTTCAGCACCGCCAGCATCCGCTCCTGGCTTTCCGACAGCATCATCTCATAGGCCGTCATGCCGGTTTCGCGCTGGGGCACCTTGTCCAGGTTCAGTTCGATGCCGACGCCGCCCTTGCCCGCCATTTCGACGGAGGAGGAGGTCAGGCCCGCCGCCCCCATGTCCTGAATGGCGGCGACGGCGCCCGAGGCCATCAGCTCCAGCGTGGCCTCGATCAGCAGCTTTTCGGCGAAGGGGTCGCCGACCTGAACCGTGGGGCGTTTGGCCTCCGACTCGTCGTCGAACTCGGTCGAGGACATGGTGGCGCCGTGGATGCCGTCGCGGCCGGTCTTGGAGCCGAAATAGACCACGTCATGGCCCGCTTCCGGCGCGGCCGAGTAATAGATCTCGTCGGCGCGGGCCAGGCCGACGCACATGGCGTTGACCAGGATGTTGCCGTTGTAGCCCTTGTGGAAGTTGGTCTCGCCCGCGACCGTCGGCACGCCGACGCAGTTGCCATAGCCGCCGATGCCGGAGACCACGCCCTTGACCAGACGTTTGGTCTTCTCATGGCCGGGATCGCCGAAACGCAGGGCGTTCAGCAGGGCCACCGGGCGCGCGCCCATGGTGAAGACGTCGCGCATGATGCCGCCCACGCCCGTCGCCGCGCCCTGATAGGGTTCGATGTAGGAGGGGTGGTTGTGGCTCTCCATCTTGAAGATGCAGGCGTCGCCGTCGTCGATGTCGATCACCCCGGCGTTCTCACCCGGCCCGCAGATGACGCGCTCGCCGGTCGTGGGGAACTTGCCTAGGTGGATTTTGGACGACTTGTAGGAGCAGTGCTCGGACCACATGACCGAGAAGACGCCCAGTTCGACATGGTTCGGCTCGCGCCCCAGTCGATCGAGGACGACCTGATATTCATTAGGGGCCAGGCCGTATTCGGCGGCCAGTTCAGCCATCGACTTCTGGGGGGTCTTTTGCGGAGCGCTCATGGGCGGCGCTTCTAGCCGCAGATGGGCGGAATGTCAGCCCGCGCGGCGCAACATCGGGGAACATCGTCCATCGCAGGTGGTTGATCCCGGCGACAGCTAAAGGAGCCGCCATGACCGACACGCCCATCGACCCCGCCGCCACCCCCGAAGACGAAGACCTGCCAGAGATCGCCGCCGACGACGCCGGCGCCTCCGCCTTGGCCGAACGGGCTCAGAAACAGGCCGATGACGCCGAGGAGGACGAGGCGTGAGCAAGCCCCACACCGACCGCATCGTCCCGGCCTCGGGCCAGCAGATGGACCGTTCGAACGATCCTGAAACCACCGCAGAGATGGACACCGCAGCGCCTGAAGCCGCGCTTGCCAGCCGTCGTCAGCGCCTGACCGGCTCGGCCGTCGGGGTCGGCAGCGTCGGCTTCGATGAAACCGGCGCCTTCGACGTGGGCGCCGATGACCACGCGCCTCAGGACGACGCGGTCACCGACAAACCCTGAGGCTCAGCGAGCGCGTTCGACGCCGGGTCGCAGGCGGAAGGTCAGCAGCAGACCGCCGATCAGCAGCACGATCGCGCCGGCCAGAGCCGTGAAGGCGACGGTCGGCTTGTCCGCCTGTTCGGCGACGAAGGCGCCCAGAAGACCCCAGGCGGTCGGCAGCGGATAGGCGAGGGTGCGCAGCACCGCCGTCACCGCCAGGGCGACGACCGTGACGGCGACAATGGCGACGATGGCCCACAGATCGGGCGACAGGGCGGCGGGCAGGGCGTTGAACGCGGTCGCCGTCGTGATCAGGTTCAACGGCGCAGCCACCGTCAGCCAGCCCGCCAGGGCCGCCAGAGGCCAGACCAGCAGGATGCGCTCGCGATCGAACATCCGCAGCGCGCGGATATGACCGGATACGGCCAGCATCGGCAGCAGCAGCGCGATCAGCGAGGCGAAGATCACGCCCACGCTGGCGGCCTTAAGGTTCAGGGCTGCGACGATGATCCAGAACCCGATGCCGAAGAAGGCGACAGCGGAGGGCAGGCCCATTCGGCCCAGCAGCGGACTTTCACCCGTCTGCGGCAGGGCCTGACGGATCGCATAGGCCAGAATGCCGATATAGATCAGGCCCCAGATCGAGAAGGCGTAGCCCGCAACGCGCAGGGTGCTGTTGCCGTCGGCGGCGAACTCGGCCTGGTTCAGGCCCAGGCCCGCCAGGTTCTGAACCAGGGGCACGATGATGGCGAAGAGCGCGGCGGCCAGGACGACCAGACGACGGGTGCGTTGGCGGGGCGTGGGACGGATTATGGAGGACATTCGATTTCCAGTGCGACGCGTGTTCCCGCCTTTACGCCTCGCCACGCCAGAAGGTTCACCGCGAGCGGCAGAAAAGTGAAGCTTGCATTGGCCGCCGGCGGCTTCATCCTGCCCGGTATGAAGCTGAAAGCCTCCCTGCCGGCTCTGTTGATCGCGATCGTCGTGGTCGCGGGCCAGGCGTCCGCCCAGACGAGCGGAGCGCCTCTGCCGACCTCAATCCAGACTGCCTGGTCACGCGTTCGCGCGGCCCTGACGCCCCAGCAGCAGGCCAATGAGGTGCGGGGTTTCCTGTCGGCGCTCGCCAACGAGAACCGGCGGCCGACGACGCCGGCGCTGGATGCGCGCGATATCGCCTCAGGTCGCGCCGTGTCGCTGGACGATCCGGCCCTGCTGCAGCGCCCTCAGGCGCATGAGGTCACGGTGACGGTGGACGGTCAGTTCCTGATCTTCCGCCCGCTGTCGCGCGCCAGTCTGGAGCCGTTTTTCGGCCGTTAGGAACAATCGGCCCCACCGCGTGGTTGTCAGGGGCAATCCACACGCAGGAGCTCATCATGGCCGATACCGAAAACACCCAGCCCTCGCTCGAAGACGAAGTCGCCGCCAACCGCGCCATCGAACAGGGCCTCGGCGTCGGCGCCCGCGAACTGGCCGCCCAGCGCGAGCCGGGCGGCGTGATCACGCCGGACGAGGACGAAGGTTCTGAAGACGGCGTATCGACTGACGCTGACGAACTGGACGAAAGCCTGGCCGTTCAGGGCGTCGACGACGCCGACTGATCAGGCGGCGGCGTAGATGCTCTGGAACAGGGTCGCGCCGTCGGCGGAGCCGAGTTCAGCTTCGAAGGCGCGATCCGGGTGAGGCATCATGCCCAGGACGTTGCCGCGCGCGTTCTGGATGCCGGCGATATCGTTGACCGAGCCGTTGGGGTTGTCGACGTAGCGGAAGACCACCTGACCCTCGCCCTCGATCCGGGCCAGGGTTTCGGCGTCGGCGAAGAAGTTTCCGTCGCCGTTGCCCTGGGTCATCGTCACTTCGCGCTGGCCCTGATAGCCCGCGGTGAAGCGGGTCTGGCCGTTGGCGACGGTCAGGGCGATGGGCTTGCAGACGTATTTCAGTCCCTTGTTGCGCAGCAGGGCGCCGGGCAGCATTCCGGCTTCACACAGGATCTGGAAGCCGTTGCAGATGCCGACCACGGCGACGCCGTCGTCCGCGGCCTTCTTGACCGCCTGCATCACCGGCGACTGGGCCGCCATGGCGCCGCAACGCAGATAGTCGCCGTAGGAGAAGCCGCCGGGGATGACGATCAGGTCCAGGCCTTGGGGCAGTTCGGTCTCGGCGTGCCACACCATCGAGACCGGCTCGCCGGTGGAGCGTTCGACGGCGACCTTGCAGTCGCGATCACAGTTCGAACCGGGGAAGACGATGACGGCTGCGCTCATGGCGCGGGCCTTTAGCAGGGTTCTTTCTCCTTGTCAGGCCATCGCGCGCGCCCGACCGGTGAGCCAGGCGATCATGAAGATGACGAAGCCGCCCAGCGACAAGCCCATGCCGACCCAGCCGGTCGAGGCCCAGCCATAGCCGGCCGCGATCGCCATCCCGCCGAGCAGCGGGCCGATGGCGTTGGCCGTGTTGAACGCTGAGTGATTCAGCGCCGCCGCCAGGGTCTGGGCGTCGCCGGCGACGTCCATCAGTCGCGTCTGCAGGATCGAACCCAGGCCGCCCCCGCCGCCGATCAGGAAGACCACGACCATCACGGCCCACAGGTGAGGCGCCGCCAGGGGATACAGGGCCAGCGCCGCCGCGCTCCACAGCAACAGGCCGCCGGCCGCCTTGAACCCCAGATGATCCGCCGCCCAGGCCCCCAGGATATTGCCCAGGAACATGCCGACGCCGAACACGGCGAAGACCCAAGGCAGCACGCCGGGGCTGGCGCCCGTCACCGCTTCAAGCGTCGAGGCCAGATAGGCGTAGACCGCGAACATGCCGCCAAAGCCGATGGCGCCGACGCCCAGCGTCAGCCAGACCTGGCTGCGCTTCAGGGCGCCCAGCTCGCGCCAGGGACTGGCGTCGGGGTGGGCCGGATCGCGCGGTGCGAACAGGGCCACCAGCGCCATGGTCAGAACCGCCAGCATGCCGACGATGGCGAAGGTCCAGCGCCAGCCGTGGGCATGGCTGATGATGTTGACGACGGGCACGCCCAGCACGGTGCCGACCGTCAGCCCCATCAGGATGGTCGAGACCGCGCGGGTGCGGAAATGCAGCGGCACGATGGAGGCCGCGACCAGGGCCGCCACGCCGAAATAGGCCCCGTGCGGCAAGCCGCTGAGGAAGCGGAAGACCAGCATCCAGTGATAGGTCGGGGCCAGGGCGCTGGCCACATTGCCAATGGCGAACAGGACCATGAAGGCGATCAAAAGCAACCAGCGCGGATACCGTGCGCCCAGAACCGCCAGGATCGGCGCGCCGACCACGACGCCGGCGGCATAGGCGCTGATGACATGGCCGGCGGTCGGCGCATCGACACCGAGCCCCGCGGCGAAGTCCGGCAGGACGCTCATGGCGGCGAACTCGGTCACGCCTATCGCGAATCCGCCCATGGCGAGGGCGATCAGCACGAGGGCGACCGCCCCGCGCGAGCGGACGGGAAGGGCGGTGTCGAGGGCAGCGTCGGTCATGTTGCGCTGCAAACTAATCAGCGTTCATGACGCCACAAGGGCGACGCCGCCCGGCATCGATCACGCTTTGTTTTCGTAGGTCGCCGTAATCGACGCCTTGGCCAAGGTGTGGAAATGCAGATTGAAGCCGAACACGGCGCCGGAGTTGTCGGCCGTGACGTCCAGGCTTTCGACATCCACGGCGAAGACGGTGAAGATGTAGCGGTGCGGGCCATGGCCGGGCGGCGGGGCGGCGCCGCCGAAACCGGGCTGACCATAGTCGGTGCGGCCCTGGATGGCGCTATGGGGCAAATGCCCGCCCGGCGAGCCGGCGCCGGCCGGCAGCTCGGTCACATCCGCGGGAATATTGGCCACCGTCCAATGCCAGAAGCCCGAGCCGGTCGGCGCATCGGGATCATAGCAAGTGATCGCGTAGCTCTTGGTCCCTTCCGGCGCGCCGGACCACGAGAGCTGCGGCGAAGTGTTGCCCTTGGCGTGAACCTGGGCGTCCGGCAGCACGCCGCCGTCCTGGATATCGGTGGAGGTAAGGGTGAAGGTCATGGGCGCTCCGTCAATCAAACCGTCTGCTAAACTGGCGTCGATGCCGAAGGATGCAACCGTCTCCTTCCCGCAACATGGGAGAGGAGACAGCAGATTTTACGCCGCCTCGATGCGGTAGCTTTCGATCACCGTATTGGCGAGCAGTTGCTCGCACATCTTCTTGGCTTCGCCTTGCGGGTCTTCGGCGCCCGTGAGGTCGAATTCGATCAGCTTGCCGACGCGGGCGTTGGAGACGCCCGACCAGCCCAGACCCTGCAGCGCGCCCTCGACGGCCTTGCCCTGAACGTCCAGGACGCCAGGCTTGAGGAAGACGTGAACCTTTACCTTGCTTGAAGCGGTTGGGGCCATCAGTGCAGTCCTCCCTGAATCACCGTCGGCATGCCCTTCATGATGCCCAGGCGACGCGCGACTTCGGTATAGCTCTCGATGACATCGCCCAGGTCGCGGCGGAAGCGGTCCTTGTCCAGCTTTTCGCCGGTGGAGGCGTCCCACAGGCGGCAGCTGTCGGGGCTGATCTCGTCGGCCAGCAGCACGCGGCTGAAGTCGTTTTCCCACACCCGGCCGAACTCGATCTTGAAGTCCACCAGGGTGATGCCGACGGCGCTGAACAGGCCCGACAGATAGTCGTTCACCCGCACCGTCATCGCCAGCATGTCGTCCAGCTCCTGGGTCGAGGCCCAGTTGAAGGCGGTGATGTGCTCTTCGGTGACCATCGGGTCGTTGAGCTCATCCTTCTTGTAGTAGAATTCGATGATCGAGCGGGGCAGAGGCGTGCCTTCCTCGATGCCCAGGCGCTGGCTCATCGAGCCGGCGACGATGTTGCGGCACACGACTTCCAGCGGAATGATCTCGACTTCGCGGATCAGCTGCTCGCGCAGGTTCAGACGCTTGATGAAGTGGTTGGTCACGCCGATGCCGTTCAGGCGCGACATGATGAACTCGCTGATCTGGTTGTTCACCACGCCCTTGCCTTCGAGAACGGCCTTCTTCTGCGCGTTGAAGGCGGTAGCGTCGTCCTTGAAATACTGGATCAGGGTGCCGGGCTCGGGTCCTTCGTACAGGATCTTGGCCTTGCCTTCGTAGATCTTCTTGCGCTTGCTGTTCATGGTCCGGTCCCGGCTTACGGGCGCCCTCCAGAAACAAAAATCGCGCGGCCATATGTGGAGGGGGAAGACCCGGTCCTGGCGGCGCGTTTCGGAATCGTTCGGGCAGTCAATCTCGTTCGGGGTCTCCTTAGCCGAAGGCGGCCCGCGACACAAATGAGCATGGCCGGCGCCGCAATCATTGGGGACAGGATGTCCATGCGACGCAAGTCAGGTTGCGTTCACGGGCGGGCGGTCTATAGACGGCGCTTGCCCCGACGTTAGCGGGGTGGACGGAGCTTTGCTGAGCGAAATGACGACCTTCGACGATCGGGAAAAGGCCTTCGAGGCCAAGTTCGCCCTCGATCAGGAGCAGGAGTTCAAGGCCATCGCCCGGCGCAACCGGATGCTGGGCCTTTGGGCTGCGGAAAAGATGGGCCTGTCCAGCGAAAGCGGGGACCAGTACGCCGCCGCCGTGGTCCGCGCCGATTTCGAGCAGCCGGGAGACGAGGACGTGTTCCGCAAGGTCGCCGGCGACTTCAAGGCCTCGGGCCTTTCGGTGTCGGAGGGCGAGATTCGCTCCAAGATCGATGAACTGGCCTCGATCGCCCGCGAGCAGATTCGCGCCGGCGAGTAATCGCCTCGGTCTTGGACTGATCTGAGAATTCGAAAGGGCCGCACCCGGGGGAAAGTGCGGCCCTTTCTTCTTGCCGGGGACGTTGGGGGGATGTCTCACCCGGCGTACTGTGCGTCTCGCGCCCCTGAAGAACACAGGGGACAAGATTTGGTTTCAGGCGTCGCCGCCCGAAACCAAATATTTTTTACGGCATCAGAACCGTGTCTACGACGTGGACGACGCCGTTCGATTGGCCCACGTCGGCCTGGGTGATCGTGGACTTGCCGCCCTTGGCGTCTGTGATGACCCAGGTGTTGTTCGGGCCGGCCGAAACCTTCAGTTCCTCACCCTGAACCGTCTTCAGCGTGGCGGTTCCGCCGTTCGCCTGGGCCTGCGCAGCGATATCGGCGGCCGTCAGGCGACCGGGCACGACGTGATAGGTCAGAATCTTGGTCAGATCCGCCTTCATCGCCGGCTGCATCAGGCTGGTGCGGGTCGCCTCGGGGATTTTCGCGAAGGCGGCGTTGTCAGGGGCGAAGACCGTGAACGGACCGGGACCCTGCAGCGTCTCGACCAGGCCGGCGGCTTGAACGGCGGACACCAGGGTGCTGAGGTTCGAGGCCTTGGAGGCGTTGGCGACGATGGTCTCGTTGGAGCTCATGGCTGCGCCGCCCACCATCGGATCGGTCGCTGGAGCCATTGCGGCGCCCTCAGCCGGAGCCATGGCGGTCGACTCGGCCGGGGTCGTGGCGGCTGGTTCGTTGTTGTTGCAGGCGCCCAGCGCCATCAACGCGCCGCCGGACACGGCGACGAGCATCAGATTGCGAAGATTTGTCATTGTGTTTCGTTCCCTTTGGGCCGCTCTCAAGGCGGTAACAGGAACGTTACGCGTCAGACCGAACAATGGATGCGTGTCGCGCGACAAGTTATCGCAGCTTGACCATTTAGTCTTCGAACACAACCGTCTTTGTGCCGTGCAGCAAAACGCGGTCTTCCAAATGACGCCTGACCGCCCGCGCCAAGACGCGACGCTCGATATCTCTGCCTTTGCGGATCAAATCTTCGGGCGTATCCCGATGGCTGATCCGTTCCACGTCCTGTTCGATGATGGGCCCCTCGTCCAGGTCGGGCGTGACATAGTGGGCGGTGGCGCCGATCACCTTCACGCCGCGCGCATGGGCCTGATGGTACGGGCGGGCGCCCTTGAATCCCGGCAAGAACGAGTGGTGAATGTTGATGCAGCGCCCCTCCAGCTTGCGGCTGAGATCGTCTGACAGAATTTGCATATAGCGGGCGAGGACAACCAACTCGGTCCCCGTCTCCTCGATCAGGCGCAGCAGTTCGGCTTCCTGCGCCGGCTTGTCGGCGGCGCTGACCGGCAGGTGATGGAAGGGCAGGTCGCCCAGATCCACATGGCCGATCATTTGGCGCGGGTGGTTCGATACGACCGCCGTCACCTGCATCGGCAGTTCGTCGATGCGCCAGCGGTAAAGCAGGTCCGCCAGACAGTGATCGAATCGGGACGTCAGGATCATCACCTTGCGCAGAGACGGTCCTCGAAGAGTCCAGTCCATGGCGAAACGCTCTGCTAACGGCGCGAAAGCGCTGCGGATCGCAGTCTCGGCGTCGCCGTCCGCCGGTTCGAAAACGACGCGCATGAAGAAGGTGGCGCTGGAGGCGTCGCCGAACTGCTGAGCGTCGGAGATATTGGCGTCCCGCTGCAACAGGAAGGCGGAGACGGCCGCGACGATGCCGTGGCGGTCGGGGCAGGACAGGGTCAGGAACATCAGGCGGCGGGCTTATCCGGGAAAAACTTCCTCAGTATGGCCCAGGTTTCGGCCTTTGCCGACAAGGATATGGCGTGGGCCGGGCTGGAGGACGGCAGGTCGACCAGAATGATATCGCCCGTGTCGCCAATAATGCGTCGCCCCAGCTTGGCTGCCAGCTTTCCATTGAAAGCGACCGCCCTTAGCGCCGGCAAGCCACCGATCAGTCCGCGCAAATCGGCCGCCTCCGGTGAGCGGATCGCCGCATCTAGGCTGCCCGACCGCTCCGCCGAAGCAATCACGTCCCATAGACCGACGCCGCGCGCCTTCAATCGGTCGAGACGCTGCTCGTAGGGCAGGACCGCAAGGTCTTCGCCCAACACGCCGCCGATCAGCGGCCAGAAGGCGTTGCGCGGATGGGCGTAGTACTGGGCCGCCTTCAGCGAGGCGTCGCCGGGCAGGCTGCCCAGGATCAACAATCGGGTTTCCGCATCGACGATGGGTGCGAACCCCAGCCGGCGATCGCCCGTATGGCCCGTCACTTGACCGGCGGGTCGTCGCGCAGCCAGCCGGTGATCGAGCGGCGCTTGCTGCCTGCGTAGGCGGCGACCGGCGCGACGGAGTGCTGGCGGGGCGTCTTGAACACCGTCCAGACGTTGAAACCCGGCTTGAAGCCGCGCTCGATATCGCCGTTTGCGTCGTGAAACAGCAACTGGCCGCCCCAGTCCGGCCGCCAATCGCGCGACAGACCCAGCGTATAGGCTGCCCGCCGCTCGCCGACGCCTGTGTCGTCGTGCTGGGTCAGGAAGTCGCCTGGCCGGAACCAGGTGGCTTGCGCGTCGATCTTGGTCACGCTCGCTTCGCCGGTCACGGCTTTGGCGAATGTGGTGAAGGGCGTGTCGTTGAAAAACTGCACCAGAGCGTGCGTCGCATGGCCTTCGTCCTTGCCGGTCAGCAAGGTCGTGATGATCGGATAAGCCAGATAGATGAAAGAGAAGCCGTCGCGACCCTCTGCCAAGGCCTGCTGCATCTGGGCGCCGATGGCATCGCGGCCCATGGCCTGCATGTCTTGCGGCGACAGCAGCTTGCCGCCCTCCGGCGTCTTCAAGGAAAGATGCCAAGCCGTGTCGTGTTCGAGCGCAAGCTCCAGCCATTCGGCGCTCGCCTCATCCAGCAGATCGGGCACCTGCACCATCCCATCGCGCGCGTAGGTCGCCGCATAGTCGCGGGGATCGAGCCGGGGATTGAGCCGGATTGTCTTGTTCAACGCGCGTTGACCGTGATTGTCACGACCATCGTCCTGCCGACTGAAGATGCGGATGGAGCCGATTGTGTTTGGGCGATACAGCGCAGAGTTTCCAGATCGCGCACGCTCATATGACGGTCGTCAGTCAAGTCGCAGCCGCCCAACTGCCTGCCCCCACTCACCACGCATCGCATGTCTGTCTTGATCGAGCGCGAACCCTTGTGACGCCGCAGGCAGACTTCAGCCCGGGCGTCATCAGACAGCAGAGCGGTAGGTGCATAGACCGACCAGCCGATGTAGCTGATCTCAGGCGTGTTGGCCTGAATGAACAGAGCGAGCAGCGCGGCGATCATGCCTCATTGAACACCCGCTTGAACACCACGTCCACGTTCTTGGTGTGGTAGCCGAGGTCGAACAGGGCCTCGAGCTGGTCGGCGGGGAGGGTGACGCGGGCGTCGGCCTTCAGGAAATCCAGGAAGGCGCCCTCGCCGCGCCAGACCTTCATGGCGTTTTCCTGCACGGCGGCATAGGCGTCTTCGCGCGACACGCCGGCCTGGGTAAGGGCCAGCATCACCCGCTGCGAGTGCACCAGACCGCCCAGGCGGTCGATGTTCTTCTGCATGTTCTCTGGGTAGACGTTCAGCCGCTCGACCACATTGGCCAGCCGGTGCAGAGCGAAGTCCAGGTGGATGGTGGCGTCCGGGCCGATGCCGCGCTCGACCGAGGAGTGGCTGATGTCGCGCTCATGCCACAGGGCGACGTTCTCCATCGCGGGCGTCACGGCCGAACGGACCAGACGGGCCAGGCCGGTCAGGTTCTCGGTCAGGATCGGGTTGCGCTTGTGCGGCATGGCCGACGAGCCCTTCTGACCCTTGTCGAAGAACTCCTCGGCTTCGAGGACTTCGGTGCGTTGCAGGTGGCGGATCTCGACGGCGAGACGTTCGACCGAACTGGCGACGACGCCCAGGGCGGCGAAGAAGGCGGCGTGACGGTCGCGCGGGATGACTTGGGTCGAGACCGGCTCGACGGTCAGGCCCATCTGGTCGGCGACATACTGTTCGACGGCCGGGTCGACATTGGCGAAGGTGCCGACGGCGCCCGAGATGGCGCACGTGGCGATTTCTTCCTTGGCGGTGATCAGGCGGCGTTTGGCGCGCTGGAACTCGGCGTGATAGCCGGCCAGCTTCAGGCCGAAGGTGACGGGCTCGGCGTGGATGCCGTGCGAACGGCCCACGGTCGGGGTGTATTTATGCTCCTTGGCGCGGGTCTCCAGCGCGGCCAGAACCCGGTCGACACCCTCGATCAGCAGGTCCGACGAGCGCGCCAACTGGACCGCGAAACAGGTGTCCAGCACGTCCGACGAAGTCATGCCCTGGTGCAGGAAGCGCGCTTCCTCGCCGACGATCTCGGCGACGTGCGTCAGGAAGGCGATGACGTCGTGTTTGGTGGTGCGCTCGATCTCGTCGATGCGGTCGGCGTCGAAGGTCGCATCCTTGCCCTTGGCCCAGATGGCGTCGGCCGATTCCTTGGGGATCACGCCCAGCTCGGCCATCTTCGTGGCGGCGTGGGCCTCGATCTCGAACCAGATCTTGTACTTGGTTTCCTGGGACCAGATGGCGGCGGCGACGGGGCGGGAGTAGCGCGTGATCATGGGCGGGTCGTGTCGGTCGTGGGGGGCGCGGAGTCAAGGTTTGCGGGACGGCGCGGTTGACTTTGCCGGCCGTTGTCCCAGATTCAGCGCGCTTTCAGGAGGACGACCTCCCCCACATGGGGCCAACGCCGGGACGACCCGACGCCATGCAGGGAGAATGTCATGGCCTGGGTATTCCTTCTTTTCGCCGGCCTGCTCGAAGTCGTTTGGGCGTTTCTGATGAAGGCGTCGGCCGGCTTCACGCGACCGTGGCCGACCGTGGGCATGATCATCTTCATGATCGGCTCTTTCGGTCTGCTGTCGCTGGCGATGAAGACCCTGCCGCTGGGCACGGCCTACGCCATCTGGACCGGCATCGGCGCAGTCGGCGCCTTTGTGGTGGGCGCGGTCTTTCTGGGCGAGCCGCTGACACCGCTCAAGATCGCGGGCGTCGCCCTGGTCGCATCGGGCCTGGTTGTGCTGAAGCTGGCGGCGAGCCATTGATGGCGGCGACAGGAGACGCGTGATGGAACTGGTGATCGGCGACAAGGCCTATTCGACGTGGTCGCTGCGGCCGTGGCTGGTGCTGAAACATTGCGACGCGGACTTCGACGAGATCGTCGTGCCGCTGAACCAGCCCGACACCGATCAGCGCATCCGTGAGCATTCGCCCTCCGGTCTCGTCCCGGTGCTGAAGGTCGAGGGCGAGGTGATCTGGGATTCGATGGCCATCGCTGTCTGGGCGGCCGAACGCTATCCCGAAGCGCGCCTCTGGCCGTCAGACGCCCATGCGCGCTGGCTGGCGCGTTCGGCGGCGTGCGAGATGCATGGCGGCTTCACCGCCTTGCGCACGGCGTGTTCGACCGGCCCGGATCACTGGATGGTCGGCCCCAGCCGGGCGCCCGCTCCGGACCATCCGGGCTTGGCCAAGGATTTGCGCCGCATCGTGGAACTGTGGCGGAGCCTGCGTGACCGGTTCGGGGCGGGCGGCCCCTATCTGTTCGGCGACTGGTCTGTGCCGGACGCCTTCTTCACGCCGGTCGCCGCCCGCATCCGCCATTTCCAGCTGGACCTCTCAGCGCACGGAGACGACGGCACGGCCCGGGCCTATGCCGAGACCTTGCTGGCTCATCCGCATTTTCTTGAGTGGGAAGCGGACGCGCTGGGCTTAACGCACGACAACCATCCCGGCTGACGCCGCGTTAAGCGGACGCTGTTATCTCGATGGGGATGACGCGCCCGATCCTGCCCAGCCCTCCGACCCAAGCCGCTGCGCGCGGCCTCAATCCGGTCATGGCCTATGGGCTGGCCGCCCTGGTCGGGGCGGCGTTTTGGGCCAGCCTGCTGTTCGCGGTTTTCTGAGAGTTCAGCGCGCGCCGGCGATGGGCGTCGTCTCGGCGATCAGGACCGGCTCGGCCTGCGGGGGCGGGGCGACGTAATCCAGCGCCATCGGCACGGCGCGCGCGCCCGACGCGACGGCGTCCAGGGTCTTCAGCGGGCCGCCGAACAGCCGCTGATAGATCCAGTAGCTGGCCATGACCTTTTCGACGTAGTCGCGCGCCTGGGGCACGTCGATCGTCTCGATCAGCAGCAGGGGATCGGCGTCCGCGCCCAGTTTCCTGACGGCCGCCAGCATCGGCCCGGGACCGGCGTTGTAGGAGGCCACGGCCCGCAGCAGATCGCCCTGGAAGGCCGGCAGGGCCAGCATCTTGTTGATGTAGGCCTGGCCCAGACGCATGTTGACCGCCGGAACCAGCAGCTTGGTCGGGTCCGAGACGAAGGTGCGATCGCCGGTCATCTCGGCCGCCGTCGTCGGCATGACCTGCATCAGCCCATAGGCGCCGACGCTGGAACGGGCATTGGGATTGAAGTCGGTTTCCTTGCGCGCCAGGGCGTAGACCAGCGCCCGCTCGATGACGAAGCCGCCTTCGGGCGCTAGGTCCGGGATGGGATAGCGCGTCGCGTCGATGCGCGTGGCGTCGCCGTTGTTGACCGGCAGGATGGCGCGCGCCAGGGCCGTCCACATCTTGGCCGCATCGCCGACGGCGGTGCGCAGGCCGGACCGCAGTTCCGTCTCGGCGTCGGCGTTGCGCCCGACTTCATAGAAGGCGACGGTGCGTTTGGCGCGGGCGTCGGCCTGAACGAAGGCTTCCAGGGCGGTCGGTTCGACGGCGGCGCTCTGGGGCACATAGGCGGCGCGGCGCAGGCGGGGCTCGGCCTCGTAGGGGCGGGGCCCCATGTTCTCGATCGTCGGCTCTTCTCCGAGCTGACGCAGGGCGATCTGGCCATAGAAGGTGGCCGGCCACTGGGCCGACAGGCGCAAATAGTCGGTGACGCGATCCTGGCGCCCCGACTGGGCGGCGGCGCGCGCGGTCCAGAAGGCGGCGCCGGCGCGGACCCAGGCGTCCTCGGTCGGATCGTTGGCGACGCGTTCGAAGGCGGTGAAGGATTCGTGGAACTGGCCCAGACGCCATTCCGCCAAACCGACCGTCCACCAGTCGCCGATCTGGCGCCCCAGGGCCGAGGCGCCGGTCAGGTCGTCGTTGTTGTAGGCGACGCGCGCCGCCTTGGCCGGATCGGTGACGCCGCCGTCGCCGGACACGGCGCTGACCAGACTATTCCAGGTGCGGCCCAGCACGCCGCCGGGACGCACCGGCTCGGGCGCGCCGTCGGGGCGACGACGCAGCGCCAGCGTGTAGACCCGGTCCGCGCACGGCAGATCCGAATAGGTCTCAAGCCAGGCCGTCAGCTCTTCGTAGGTGGCGACATGATCGGGATGGAACAGGCTTTCGAACTCGACCTGACCCAGCAGCACGCGGTCCTGCGCCTGCCGAGCCGCCATGCGGGCCGTCTCGATGTCGCCGCGTCGCAGGGCGTCGAAGGCGGTGGTGTAGGAGATTCTGTCGGCCGAGCTCAGCGCGGTGGGACGTCCGGAACCGGCTCCGGCCTCGGCGGTTGACCCGTAGGGCGTCTCGGCGGTTGCGGCCGTCGTGGCGGCGCAGAACGCAAGGACGATCGTCGACGCGAGGATCGCGCGGCGGAACAGAAACATAAGCGGCGGCCCCCTCGTTGGCGACGCGCGTAAGGTACAGGCGCGTGTATGGCGATCGGTCGTCAGCATGCGAACATGCCGCGATTAGCCTTGTTCTTCAACCGAGTCCGTTTCAAGGCGAACGGCCAGCGAAAGCAGGTCGCTCCACACCTGTCGTTTCGCTTGTGGCTGACGCAGCAGAAAGGCGGGATGCAGGGTCGGCATGACGGGCGCCGACACCGCCCCTTCCAGTAGGCGCCATTCCTTCCAGTGGCCGCGGAGTTTCATGATGCCTTCCTCGGCGCCGAGCACAGACTTGGCTGAGGCTGCGCCCAGCAGCAGCACGGCCTTGGGCTTCAGCAGGGCGAAGGCGCGCTCGACGAAGGGCGCGCACACCGCCAGTTCCTGCGGGCTGGGGGTGCGGTTGCCGGGCGGGCGCCAGAAGACGGTGTTGGTGATGAAGACCTTGTCGGTCAGGCCGGCCGCCGCCAGCATCCGGTCCAGCAGCTGCCCGGCCTTGCCGACGAAGGGCTGGCCCGCCCGATCCTCGTCCCCGCCGGGCCCTTCGCCGATAATCAGGACCGAGGCGTTGGGGTTGCCGCGTCCGAACACCGATTGCGTCGCGCCCATGCCGCGCAGCGGACAGCCCTCGAACGCCGCGACCGCGGCCGCCAGATCCTGAAGCGTCGCGGCGCCGGCGGCCAGCCGCCGCGCCTCGGCCAGGGCGTCATCGGCGTTGACGCCGGCCAGGGACATGACGACCGAGGCCGTCGCCCTCTGCACCGCCTTGACGGCCGGCGGCGGGGCGATGTGGGTGTGATCGACGGGCGCATCGCCATAGCAGGCATCGACCCCCGCATCCCGCCAGAAGGCGAGCAGGCTTTCGGCTGCAGCGATGTCATGGGGTTGCGCGTTCATGTCTCGAACCACCGATAAGCCTTGACCGCCCTCGCGTCACCTTCCGATAAGCGGCATAACCACACAGATAACCGGGATTCAGGGGAAACCATGGCCGAAGACGCCATCGAAGGCGGCGCGGAAAACGCCCGTCAGGACGCCATCATCGACAATCTGCCGCCGCTCGAGGCGCTGAACGGCGTCGAGCGCGAGATCATGGAGTATGACGTCGTGATCGTCGGCGGCGGCCCGGCCGGCCTGTCGGCGGCCATCCGCCTGAAGCAGCGCGCCGAAAAGGACGGCAAGGAAATCACCGTCGCCGTTCTGGAAAAGGCGGCCGAGGTCGGCGGTCATATCCTGTCGGGCGCCGTGATCGATCCCAAGGCGCTGAACGAACTGTTCCCCGACTGGAAGGAACGCGGCGCGCCGCTGGAGACGCCGGTCACGAAGGACAAGTTCCTGCTTCTGGGTCCGCAGGGGTCGGCGTCGCTGCCGATGCCGCTGATGCCGCCCTTCATGCACAATCACGGCTGCTACATCGCCTCGCTGGGCAACGTCACGCGCTGGCTGGGCGAGCAGGCCGAGGCGCTGGGCGTCGAGGTCTATCCCGGCATGGCCGCCAGCCACGTCGTCTGGGAAGAACAGACGGGTCAGGTAAAGGGCGTCGTCGCCGGCGTCTTCGGCATCGACCGCGAGGGCAAGCCGACCGGCGACTTCCAGCCCGGCATCGAACTGCACGGCAAGTACGTCTTCATCGCCGAGGGCGTGCGCGGCTCCCTGGCCAAAACCATCATCGCCAGGCACAAGCTTCAGGACGGTAAGTCGCCCCAGAAATACGGGATCGGCCTGAAAGAGCTGTGGCAGGTGCCGGCCGACAAGCACCAGCCCGGCCTGGCCCAGCACACCACCGGCTGGCCGCTGGACGACAAGACGGGCGGCGGCAGCTTCCTGTATCACTTCGGCGATCGCTACGTGGCTGTCGGCTATGTGGTTCACCTGAACTACAAGAACCCGTTCCTGTCGCCGTTCGACGAGTTCCAGCGCTTCAAGCACCATCCTGAGATCGCCCAGCACCTGGAGGGCGGAACGCGCATCTCCTACGGCGCGCGCGCCATCACCGAGGGCGGCCTGCAGTCGATTCCGAAGCTGAGCTTCCCCGGCGGCGTGCTGATCGGCTGTTCGGCCGGCTTCGTGAACGTGCCCCGCATCAAGGGCAGCCATAATGCGATGAAGACCGGCATGCTGGCCGCCGACGCCGCCTATGAGGCCGTTCAGGCCGGGCGCGCGGGCGACGAACTGGTCGAATACCAGGCCGCCTTCGAAAAGAGCTGGGTCTATAAGGAGCTGTCGGTCGTCCGCAACGCCAAGCCCCTGCTGTCCAAGTTCGGCACGACGCTGGGCGGGGCGCTGGGCATGTTCGACATGTGGTGCCGCACCCTGTTGGGCGGCCTGTCGCCGATCCCGACGCTAAAGCACGAAAAGACCGACGCCGCCTCGACCGGCTTGGCCGCCGACCACAAGGCGATCGCCTATCCCAAGCCGGACGGCAAGCTGTCGTTCGACAAGCTGTCGTCGGTGTTCATCTCCAACACCAACCATGCCGAGGACCAGCCCGCCCACCTGAAGCTGGTGGATCCATCGATCCCGATCCGGGTCAACCTGCCCAAATACGGCGAGCCGGCGAGGCTGTACTGCCCGGCGGGCGTGTACGAGGTCGTCTATGGCGACGAGGCGGCCAAGGCCGATCCGCGCTTCGTCATCAACGCCCAGAACTGCGTCCACTGCAAAACCTGCGACATCAAGGATCCGTCGCAGAACATCGTCTGGACCACGCCCGAAGGCGGCGGCGGTCCCAACTATCCGAACATGTGACGGAACGGGGCAGGGGCGGCGTTCCGCCCTTGCCCGCCGCCGCAAAAGCGTGAAGGGTTCGGGCATGATCGCCTTCCGTTCTCGCCTGTTCGCCGCCTCCCTGACCGTCCTCGCCGTGGCGCTTGCCGGCCATGCCTCGGCTCAGGAAACGACCCCGCCCGCCCCGACGCCGGACACCCATCCGCCGGCCGTGATCCTGGAGCCGGGCCAGACGGCGCCGGGCCAGACTGCACCGGCTCAGGCGCCGACCGAGGCCGCGCCCGATCCTCGCATCATCATCACCGATACGCCCGCGACGTTGTCGATCCCGGCCGTCTGGGCGCCGATCCCGACGAACGCCGAGGGCCGCAGCGCCTATGGTCTGTATCTGGCGGGCAAGCTGGCCCTGATGCAGGGCGAGGGGGCGACCGGCTCGGACTATCTGGCCCAGGCGGAACGGCTGACGCCGGAACAGCCGCGCGTGCGCGAACAGGCCTTCACCTCCGCCCTGCTGACCGGCGATCTGGACGTGGCGGCCGCCTTGGCCCCGACCGATACGACCGCGTCTCCGGCGTTCGTAGAGGGCGGACGGCTGGTGCGTCTGGTGCAGGATTTCGTGCGCGGCGACGCCAGGACGCCGAACGCCGAACTGGCCCGCCAGCCCATCGGCGCCCCGCACACCCGCGCCGGTCTTCTGGTCGCGCCGTGGATCGCGGCTGCGGCAGGCGACTGGACCCGGGCGCTTCAGCCAGTCCCGACTGCCGGCGATCCCCTGACTCTGGCCTTCGCCCGCATCAATCGCGCCGCCCTGCTGGAGAAGCGCCGCGACTATGCCGAGGCCGAGGTCGAGCTGAAGGCCGCTTCCGAAGTCGCCGGCGTCGGCGCCCTGTTTAAACGCCCCTATGGCGAGTTTCTGGAACGGCGCGGACGCCGCGACGACGCCGTCGCCCTGTATGAAGCCGCCATGACGGTGCAACCCGTCGATCCGGGCGTTGCCCACGCGTTGCAGCGGCTGAAGGACGGCGGCCGCCCGCCTGCCTTGCCCGACTTCCGCGAAGGCGCCGCCCAAGGCCTGATCACCGCCGCCGCCCAGGCCTCGGCCGAGCGCGGCAACGAGTTCGCCGCCGTCTATCTGCGCCTCGCCCAGAACCTGCATGACGATGACGACACGGAATATCAGCTGGCCCAGGTGCTCTCGCGCGCTGGTCTGAAGTCCGCCGCCCGGAACGCCCTGTCGCGGGTCGGGACCGCCGATCCAAAACTCTATGCCGCCGCGCGCGCCCAGTTGGCCGTGGCGCTGGAAGAAGACGGCCAGTCGCAGGAGGCGCTCACCGAGCTACGCCGCGCTGCGGCCGCCAGCCCCGACGATCGGCAGATCGCCTTGGTCCTGGCGGGTCAGCTGATGCAGTTGAAACAGCATGACGAGGCGCTTGCGCTGCTGGACGGGCCGCTTCTGAACACCGCCGATCAGGGCGCCAGGGTCCACTTCCTGCGCGGCGCCGCCTATGAGGCGCTGGGTCGTGTTCCCGAGGCCGAGGCCGAACTGTGGGCCGCGCTTCAGACCGCACCGAACGACGCCGATATGCTGAACTACCTCGGCTATCTCTGGGTCGATAAGGGGCTGCGGGTTCAGGAAGGCGCCGAGATGATCGCCCGCGCCCATGCGCTGGAGCCCGACAACGGCAACATCCAGGATTCGCTGGGCTGGGCGCAGTTCAAACAGGGCCAGTACGAGACCGCCGTCAACACGCTGGAAGAGGCTGTCGACAAGGAGCCGTCCAACGCCGAAATCAACGATCACCTCGGCGACGCCTACTGGAAGGTCGGCCGTCAACGCGAAGCCGTCTGGCTGTGGAACCGCGTCCTGGTGCTGGAGCCTGAACCCCAACGTCGGGCCGAGGTCGAACGCAAGATCGCCAACGGGCTGGACGGCGCGCCGAGCGATCAGGGCGTCGCGCAATAGGTTATGCCTGCCCTGACCGCCCTGGCGCCGGCCAAGATCAATCTGTTCCTACACGTCGGCGCGGTGGACGCTGACGGCTATCATCCGCTGTCCAGCCTGGTCGCCTTCGCCGATGTCGGGGATCGCGTGTCGGTCGAGCCGGCGGATCGCTTGTTGTTGACTATCACAGGTCCTTTCGGCGCTGGACTGGGGGCGACGGACGACAATCTGATCTTGCGCGGGCTGCGTCAGCTGGGCGAGGCCTGCGGCATCGGAGAGCCGAAACTGAAGGTCACGCTGGACAAGCGCCTGCCCATCGCGGCGGGGCTGGGCGGCGGATCGTCCGATGCGGGCGCGGCGCTGAAGCTGGCGCGCGACGTCCTGGCGCTCGATCTCGACGACGCCGCGCTTGAGGCGGTCGCGGGCGTTGTCGGCGCGGACGGGCCGATGTGCCTGCGGATGCGCACGGCCTGGGCCGAGGGAAGGGGAGACGTGCTGACCGACGAACCCCGCCTGCCGCCGCTGCCGGCCGTGCTGTTCAATCCCGGCGTCCCCTCGCCGACCGGCGCCGTCTACCGGGCCTACGACGCAGGGCCGGTGCAGGCCGCCGACAGACCCACGCCACCCCAGGACTGGTCCATCGCCGCCGTCATCGACTGGCTGTCGGCCCAGCGCAACGATCTCGAGGCGCCTGCGTTGGCCCTGACGCCGGCGATCGGCGCAGCCCTCTCGGCGGTGGCGGCGACCGACCAGATCGCCCTGACGCGAATGTCCGGCTCAGGCGCGACGGTGTTCGGTTTGTATCCCAGCGACGACGCGGCCCAATCCGCTGCGCGCGCTCTGTCCGCCGCACATCCCGAGGCTTGGGTGAAAGCAACACAGCTGTCCGTACAGCAACGCTGAAGCTTTGTGGCCGAATACCGGCGATCAGACTGCGAAACCGGCGATTTCGCCCAGGTCTCGCCCAGATCATCACAAACGTTACGCATTGTTTCGAAATCTCGGAACCCGATCACGACGTTCTGATTTGAGTCGGCAGTTCCGATGTCTGGAACGGGTCGCCGTCTCCCCCCTGGCGATCCTCAAACAGGAAAAAGGAAATCGCCATGCTTCGTGCAAAACTGCTTGCCGCCACCGCCGTCGTCAGCCTGATGGCCGCCCCCGCGTTCGCCCAGGACATGACCGCCCCGGCGACCACGACGACGCCCGCCCCGGCGACCATGCCGCAGACCGATCCGGCCACGCCGGCCATGCCACAGACGCCGGCGCCGACGGCTGAAGCCGCTGCCACCACGACTGCAGAGGCGACCACGCCCGTCGCCGGCGAAACCGTCGTCGACAAACTGAAGGCCAGCGGTCAGTTCACCACCTTGCTGGCCGCGCTGGACGCCGCCCAGTTGACCGACACCCTGGCCAGCCGCCCGGCCATCTCGATCTTCGCCCCGACCGACGCCGCCTTCGCCGCCGTGCCCGAGGCCGAGCGTGCGCGTCTGATGGACCCGGCCAACGCCGCCGAACTGCGCCAGCTGCTGCTGTATCATGTCATCGTCGCCGACGTGACGCCCGACCAGATCATGGGCAAGAAGGGCGGCGTGGAGACGGCCGCCGAGAGCCAGGTTCTGCTGGACGGCACGGGTTCGGCCATCAAGGCTGATGGCGCGACCGTCGTCAGCGCCGAGTTGGACGCCTCGAACGGCGCTATCTTCCCGATCGACAAGGTCCTGAACCCGGCGAACTCCATGGCCGCCATGGGCGATGAAGAGGCCGCCGGGCCCGCCGAAGCCGCTGCGCCGGCCGAGGCTGCTCCGGCTGCTGAAACGACTCCGGCTCCGACGGCGCCGAACGGCCAGCCTGCCGCGATGACGACGACCACGTCCTCGTCGCCGGTCGTCAACCCGACCGATGGCCAGGTCGACACCCCCGCCACCCCGCCGGTCGATGCGGCTGATCCCGCCGCCCACGGCGCGGCCGAAGCCAAGCCGACCCCGAACTGATCAGGGTCATCCACGCGCTCGCTCGGTAGCGTGTTGAAGCGGAAGGCGGCGGGCCCTATGGTCCGCCGTCTTTTTTGCAGCCCCTCCCCACGAGCCCGATTTGACCACCTCGACCGAGCCGCTTGCGTTTCAGGACCTGATCCTGACGCTCCACCGCTATTGGGGCGAGCAGGGCTGCGCCATCCTGCAGCCCTATGACATTGAAGTCGGGGCCGGCACGCTGCACCCCGCCACCGTCCTGCGCGCCCTCGGCTCCAAGCCGTGGAAGGCCGCCTATGTGCAGCCCAGCCGCCGCCCCGGCGACGGCCGCTATGGCGAAAACCCCAACCGCCTCCAACACTATTACCAATACCAGGTTCTGCTCAAACCGAACCCGGCTGACCTTCAGGAGCTGTATCTCGGCTCGCTGGCGGCCATCGGCATCGATCCGAAACTGCACGACATCCGCTTCGTCGAGGACGACTGGGAAAACCCCACCGTCGGCGCCTGGGGCCTGGGCTGGGAGGTTTGGTGCGACGGGATGGAGGTGACGCAGTTCACCTATTTCCAGGGCGTTGGCGGCATAGAGGTCGATGTGGTGTCGGGCGAACTGACCTACGGGCTGGAGCGCTTGGCCATGTATGTCCAGGGCGTGGACAACGTCTATGATCTGAAGTTCACCAAGGAGGGGCTGACCTACGGCGAGGTCTTCCTGGAGAACGAGCGCCAGCAGTCGGAAGCCAACTTTCACGGCTATGACGTGGACGGTCTGAAGCGCCGGTTCGAGGATATGGTGGGCGAGGTTCAGCGCCTGCTCGACATGCGCGGCCCGCAGGATCAGCCGCTGGTCCTGCCCGCCTATGATCAGGTGCTGAAGGCCAGTCACCTGTTCAACCTGATGGACGCCCGCGGCGCCATCGCCGTCGCCGAACGCCAGAGCTACATCGGCCGCATCCGCGAACTCTGCAAAGCCTGCGCCCTCGCCTACGTCGAACAAGAGCGGAAAACCGCCTGATGCCCCAGCTGCTTCTCGAAATCTTCTCCGAAGAAATCCCCGCCCGGATGCAGCAGGGCGCCGCGCGCGACCTTCAGCGGATGGTCTCCGACCGGCTGAAGGCCGCCGGCCTGACGTGGGAGGCGCTGACGACCTATGCCGGTCCGCGCCGCCTGACCCTGGTCATCGACGGCTTGCCCGCCGCCACGCCGGACCGCGAGGAAGAGGTCAAGGGTCCGCGCGTCTCGGCCCCGGAACAGGCGCTGGAAGGCTTCCTGCGCAAGACTGGCCTAACACGCGATCAACTGACCGAACGCGACGGCGTCCTGTTCGCCGTCCTGTCGTCCAAGGGGCGCGCCACGACCGATCTGGTCGCCGAGACGGTGGATCAGGTCATCCGCACCTTCCCCTGGCCCAAGTCGATGCGCTGGGGTGCCGGCACGCTGCGCTGGGTGCGTCCGATCAAGCGCATCCTGTGCCTGTTCGACGGCAAGGTGGTCCCGTTCGAGATCGACGGGATTCAGAGCGATGCGATCACCGAGGGGCACCGCTTCATGGGTTCCGGCGAGTTGCTGCGCGTGAGTGACTTCGTCGACTATCGCACTCAGCTGGAAAAGAACTTCGTCCTGCTGGACGTCGCCGACCGCAAGCTGCGAATTCTGGAACAGGCCAAAGCCGCCTGCGCCGCGCGCGGCCTCGCTCTGGTCGATGACGACGGCCTGCTGGACGAGGTTGCGGGCCTGGCGGAATGGCCGACGCCGATCCTGGGCGACATGGACCCGCAGTTCCTGGCCCTGCCGCCGGAAGTCGTGCGCCTGTCGATGAAGGTGCACCAGAAGTATTTCGCCGTCCGCGATCCGTCGAAAGAGGGCCTGGCGCCAAACTTCCTGGTCGTCGCCAATGTCGAGGCGACAGACGGGGGCAAGGCCCTGGCCGCGGGCAACAGCCGCGTGCTGAGCGCCCGCCTGAACGACGCCCGCTTCTTCTGGGACGAGGACCAGAAGGTCGGCTTCGACGCCTGGAACGCCAAACTGTCCGGCGTCACCTTCCACGCCAAACTGGGCACCCTGGCCGAGCGCGTCGAGCGCATCGCCGCCCTGGCGCGCGAAATCGCACCGCTGGTCGGCGCCGACGCCGACGAGGCCGAAACCGCCGCCCGCCTGTCCAAGGCCGATCTGCTGTCGGGCATGGTCAGCGAATTCCCGGAACTGCAGGGGATCATGGGCGGCTATTACGCCCGTCTCGCCGGCCATTCCGACGCGATCGCCGACGCCGTACGCGACCACTACAAGCCCCAAGGCCCCGCCGACACGGTCCCGACCGCGCCGGTCACGGTCGCCGTCGCCCTGGCCGACAAGGTGGACACCCTGGTCGGCTTCTTCGCCATCGACGAGAAGCCCACAGGCTCAAAGGATCCGTTCGCCCTGCGGAGAGCGGCGCTGGGCATCCTTCGCCTGATCTTGAACAATGAAATCCGTCTTGGCTTGACGAACGACGCCTTCGCGCCGGCGACCGCATTGATCACCAAGCAGGGCAAGGTCGAACGTCAAGTCGATAAGCTGTCTCTGTCGTCAGAGCTGGCGTCCTTCTTTGCCGACCGCTTGACCGTCTTGCTGCGCGATCAGGGCCAGCGCCACGACCTCGTCGCCGCCGTCTTCGCTCTGGGCGACGACGACCTCGTCCGCATCGTGCGTCGGGTGGAGGCGCTGGCCGCCTTCCTCGCCACCGACGACGGGGCCAATCTGCTGGCGGGCTACAAGCGCGCCTCCAACATCCTGCGCGCCGAGGAGAAGAAGGGCTCGCTGCCGACCGGCATGGTCCAGACCGGCCTGCCGAACCAGCCCGAGGCCGAGACCACCCTGGCCTTCGCCGTCGGCGCCGCCCGCACCGCCGTCGAGGCCGCGCTGGAGACCGAGGACTTCGCCGCCGCCATGACGGCCTTGGCGCGCCTGCGTGCGCCCGTGGACCGCTTCTTCGACGACGTTCTGGTCAACTCAGGCGTCCCCGCCGAACGCGAAAACCGCCTGAAACTGCTGGGCCAGGTCCGTGCCGTCATGGGCCAGGTCGCCGACTTCGGCCAGATCGCGGGGTAGAGCAGAACGCCTCCGTCTCTCCGCTGCGCTACGAGCCACCTCCCCATGGAATGGGGAGGAGACGGGACTTCGCCGCATCGTCTCCTCCCCACTTGTGGGGAGGGGGACCACAAAGTGGTGGAGGGGCTCTTAACTTCGGATTCGGTCCCTCGCCCTGTCGCCGATGAAATCGAGCACGTCACCCAGGTCCGTTCGCACCTGTTCGGCTGAGACGCGGATTACCGCAATGCCCTGGGTCGCAAGCCAGCGCGTGCGCCGGGCGTCATGTTCGCCTCGGCCTTCATGGCTTTCGCCGTCGACCTCGACGGCGAGCATCGCCTCGGCGCAATAGAAGTCGAGCACATAGACGCCCGCCGGATGCTGACGGCGGAACTTCAGCCCATCCAGCGCGCGGCGGCGCAGGTGGACCCACAGTCGGGCTTCGGGCGGGGTCAGAGCGCGGCGCAGGATGCGAGCGCGCGAGACGGAGCCTTCGTGCGTCAAGAACCCCTCCACCGCTTTGCGGTCCCCCTCCCCATTTCATGGGGAGGAGACGATGACGTCAAGGTTGTGCGCGCACGTCGCCCGGAAACCGCACATCCCCTCACGCATTGTTACATCCGCAATGGTCAAGGCCGCTCTCACGCGCTAGATCATGCTGCATGTGCGAGCGGGGCCAACCCGCCGGACGATCCGAAAAGCTCAGGGACTGCATGATGACTCAGTGGGTGTACGGCTTCGGCGGAGGCTCCGCCGACGGCGACGCGTCGATGAAGAACCTTCTCGGCGGCAAGGGCGCCAATCTGGCGGAAATGTCGTCGCTGGGTCTGCCGGTTCCTCCGGGCTTCACCGTCACCACCGAGGTCTGCACCCACTACTACGCCAACAACGAGACCTATCCGGCTGATCTGGACGCCCAGGTCCAGGCCGCCCTGGCCAAGGTCGAGGGGGTGGTCGGCAAGACCTTCGGCGATGTCGACAACCCGCTGCTGGTCTCGGTGCGGTCCGGCGCGCGCGCGTCGATGCCAGGCATGATGGACACGGTGCTGAATCTGGGTCTGAACGACCAGACGGTCGAGGGGCTGGCGAAACTGTCGGGCGACCGTCGCTTCGCCTTCGACAGCTATCGCCGCTTCATCACCATGTATTCCAACGTCGTGCTGGGCCTCAGCCACGACGATTTCGAAGAGGTGCTGGATCAGCACAAGGATCGCCTGGGCGTCACGGTCGACACCGACCTGACCGCCGCCGACTGGGAGAAGGTGGTCGCCGACTACAAGGCCGTGGTCGAGCGCGAACTGGGTCACGCCTTCCCGCAGGATCCCAATGACCAGCTGTGGGGCGCCGTGGGCGCCGTGTTCGAAAGCTGGATGAACGACCGGGCGAAATTCTATCGCCGCATGCACGACATCCCCGAAAGCTGGGGCACGGCCGTCAACGTCCAGTCGATGGTGTTCGGCAATATGGGCGAGACGTCGGCGACCGGCGTGGCCTTCACCCGCAACCCCTCGACCGGCGAGGCGCGCCTGTACGGCGAGTTCCTGATCAACGCGCAGGGCGAGGACGTGGTCGCCGGCATCCGCACGCCGCAGTCCCTGACCAAGATCGGCCGCGAGGAGATGGGCGAGACCGCCCCCTCGATGGAAGAGGCGATGCCCGAGGTGTTCGCCCAGTTCGTCGACGTCGTCGGCAAGCTGGAAAGCCACTACCGCGACATGCAGGACATCGAGTTCACGGTCGAACAGGGCCGTCTGTGGATGCTGCAGACCCGAAACGGCAAGCGCACCGCCAAGTCGGCGCTGAAGGTCGCCGTGGACCTCGCCGCCGAGGGCGTCATCTCTCAGGAAGAGGCCATCAGCCGGGTCGAGCCGTCGGCGCTGGACCAGCTGCTGCACCCGACGCTGGACCCCGATGCGGCGCGCACCGTGGTCGCCGCCGGCCTGCCGGCCTCGCCCGGCGCGGCGACGGGCAAGATCGTCTTCGACGCCGACGAGGCCGAGCGCCTGGCGGGTCTGGGCGAGGCGGTCATCCTGGTGCGTGAAGAGACCAGCCCCGAAGACATCCACGGCATGCATGCGGCGCGCGGCATCGTCACCGCCCGCGGCGGCATGACCAGCCACGCCGCCGTCGTGGCGCGCGGCATGGGCCGGGCCTGCGTCTCCGGCGCCGGCGAGATCCACATCGACGAGGCTAAGGGCGTGTTCACCGCGCGCGGCCGCACCTTCAAGGCCGGCGAGGTCATCACCATCGACGGCTCCAAGGGCGAGGTGCTGGACGGCGCCGTGCCGATGATCGAGCCCGAACTGACCGGCGACTTCCAGACCCTGATGGGCTGGGCCGACGACGTCCGCCGCCTGAAGGTCCGCGCCAACGCCGAGACCCCGCTGGACGCCAAGACTGCGCGCGGCTTCGGCGCCGAGGGCATCGGCCTGTGCCGCACCGAGCACATGTTCTTCGATGACACCCGGATCGCCGCCGTGCGCGAGATGATCCTGGCCGACGACGAGAAGGGCCGTCGCGCGGCGCTGGCCAAGATCGCGCCGTTCCAGAAGTCGGACTTCGTCGAACTGTTCGAGATCATGGCCGGCCTGCCGGTGACGGTGCGGCTGCTGGACCCGCCGCTGCACGAGTTCATTCCCCACACCGAGGAAGACATCGACGCCCTGGCCGCCTCGTCCGGCATCGACGCCGAGAAGCTGAAGCGCCGCGCCAAGGAGTTGCACGAGACCAACCCCATGCTGGGTCACCGCGGCTGCCGGCTGGGCGTCGCCTATCCCGAAATCTACGAGATGCAGGTCCGCGCCATCATCGAGGCGGCGCTGGAGGTCAAGCAGAAGTCGGGCGCCGCGCCCCTGCCGGAGATCATGCACCCGCTGGTCGCCCTGGGCCTGGAAATGAAATATCTGCGCGAGCTGACCGACCGCACGGCCAAGGCGGTGTTCGAGGAGACGGGCCAGAGCCTCGACTATCTGGTCGGCACGATGATCGAACTGCCGCGCGCCGCCATCCGTGCAGGCGACCTGGCCGAATACGCCCAGTTCTTCAGCTTCGGCACCAACGACCTGACCCAGACGACGTTCGGCATTTCGCGCGACGACTCCGGCCGGTTCCTGCAGGCCTATCTGGACAAGGGCATCTTCGAAACCGATCCCTTCGTGCGGTTGGACCAGGACGGCGTGGGCGGCCTGATCGAGATCGCCGCCGAGCGGGGGCGCAAGGTCCGGCCCGAGGTCAAGCTGGGCATCTGCGGCGAACATGGCGGCGACCCGTCGTCCATCGCCTTCTGCGAACAGGCCGGGCTGGATTACGTCTCCTGCTCGCCCTACCGCGTGCCGATCGCCCGTCTGGCGGCGGCCCAGGCCGCGCTGAACGTGGAGCGCGAGAAGGACCGATAAGCGATCCTATACCCGTCATCCTCGGGCTCGACCCGAGGACCGGCGGTCCCGGCGCTGGTGAAATAACGGCGACGCACAGTGTGTCCGACGTCCGATCCTCGGGTCGAGCCCGAGGATGACGGATAAAAAAAGGAAAGGCGGTCTCGATCGAGGCCGCCCTTTTTGCTGCGGCGCCACAAAGTCGCCAATCTTGACGGAACGCTGTATGTGTCCCGGCGTCCACAGGCATTCGTCGTGTTTTCGCGCCTCTGGAACAGATGACGCTGTGACCTATTTAAGCACTCGCTGGATGGGGCTGATGATCGGCTCGGTCATCACATCTAGGAGTTAATAAGAAACAATGCGTAACATTCTTCTCGCTGCTGTCGCCGTTTCCGCAATCGCCGCTCCGGCCTTTGCTCAAACCAATCCTGAGCCGCGTGGTTACGGCTCGTTGGGCTACACTCATCTTGAAGGCGACAATGCAACGACGGGTGCCGTCACCGGTCGTCTCGGCGTCAACCTCAACCGTTACATCGCTGTGGAAACCGAAGCCTCGGTCGGCGTGAAGCATGACGACTTCACCGTCGCCGGCGTCGATGGCGAGATCAAGCACGAGTGGGACGCCGCCGGTTACGTAGTCGGCAAGGTGCCGGTCTCTGACAAGCTGGAACTGTTCGCACGCGGCGGCTACGGCCACACCGAGCTGAAGCAGAAGTTCCCCGGCGCCAACACCGACGTGGGCGGTGACAGCTGGAACTACGGCGCCGGCGCCAACTACTACCTGGACGGCGTCAACGGCGTGCGCGCCGACTGGACCCGTCGCGACTACCGCGACAACGGTGGTGAAGCCGACGCCTATTCGGTCAGCTACATCCGTCGCTTCTGATCTGATCGATCAGTCATAACGACGAAGGCGCGCTCCGCAGGGAGCGCGCCTTTTTCGTTCAGGAGAGTGAAATCAGCCGAAGTCGCCGGCCAGGGCCCAACGCTGCGAGCCTTCGCCGAACGGGCGAACGAACCAGTCGCGATAGTATTCGAAGGTCTCGATGATCTTTTGGCGAAGATCGGGCGGATTGACCGCTTCGCCGCGCTGGCGCTTCATCGCCGCCACGCAATCGACCACCATGTTCTGATGCGCCGAGCCACCCATGCTCTTCAACACGGTGGCGATATCATGAGCCAAGCTTTCCAGGACCTGCTTGGGCGTCTTGTGAGCCATCTGGGACATCCCCTGTTCTCGACAGGAGAATGGGTGACAAAAAGTCGTGAAAGATTCAAGCGTGGCCGGGCGAGAATCATCATGGATGCGAATTAACCTGACATAACGCGGGTCGCGCGATTTGGTTCTCGCAAGGGAGAAAACCATGACGAATTTCGATCCGGCGGCCGCGACGGCCCAGTGGCTGGCGACCTTGTCGCCCCAGGAAACGGCCCGGGCCATCGCCTATACCCACGGTTCGCACTGGCTGATCCTGTGGAGCTTCCTGGTCTCGGCCCTGGTCGCCTGGATTATCGTGCGCACCGGCCTGCTGGTCGCGATCCGCAGCCGGATCGAACGTCGCCGTCGCCGGCCGATCCTGGCCAGTTTCGCCGTCGCCCTGGTCTATTCGGCCATGAGTTGGGCGCTGACGCTGCCGTGGGCGATCTATCAGGGCTGGTGGCGAGAGAAACAGTATGCGCTGACCAGCCAGGCGTTCGGCGGCTGGCTGGGCGAGGCCGTGATCGGCGCGGCCATCTCGATGGTGGCGACCTCGCTGCTGCTGGTGGCCATCTATGCCCTGATCCGGCGGGCGCGCCGGTTCTGGTGGGCCTGGGCGGCCGGTGTGACAGCGGCCTTCATCGTCATCGGTCTGGTGCTCGCGCCCCTGGTGATCGAGCCGATTTTCAACACCTATACGCCCGCACCGAACGGGCCGGTGCGCGATGCCGTCGTGACCCTGGCCAAACAGACCGGCACGCCGTCGGACAAGATCTTCATCTACGACGGCTCCAAACAGTCCGACCGCTACACCGCCAATGTCTCGGGCCTTTTCGGCACGGCGCGGGTGGCGATGAGCGACACCATGTTCAAACAGGGCGCGGATCTGGCCGAGGTGCGCGGCGTGGTCGGCCACGAGATGGGCCACTATGTCCGGGCGCACATTCTCTGGACCGTCGGCATTCTGGTCCTGTGGTCGGTGCTGGCCTTCTGGCTGACCGACCGGCTGTATCCCGTGGCGCATCGTCTTTTGAGGGCGGATCGCGTGGGCGACATCTCCGACCCTGCGGGCTTGCCGGTCCTGGCCTTGGTATTGGCCTTCCTGGGCGTGCTGGGCACGCCGGTCTTCGCCACCATGACCCGCACGATGGAGGAGGACGCCGACCACTTCTCGCTGGTTCACGCCAATGAACCGGACGGTCTGTCCAAGGCCCTGATCAAGACCGCCGAATACCGCGCCCCGTCGCCGTCGGCGATCGAAGAGTTCCTGTTCTACGATCACCCCAGCGTGGAGAACCGCATCCGCCGCGCCATGGAATGGAAGGCGACGCATCCCGCCCAAGCCGCAGCAGGGCAACCGACGCGTCGCTAGGGCATTGAAGGCTTCGCCATTCCAAGCGGAGCCTTCGCCCCATGATCGACCTCTATCGCGACCTCGGCCTGGGCGTTCCGGCCCTGATGGACATCGCGCCCCTGATCGCGCGGGTCGTGGTCGGGGGCATGTTCTTCCTGTCCGGCTTCTACAAGCTGTTCACCCCGGCCCAGGCCGAGAAGATGCAGAAGACGATGGTCGAGGCCGGCATCGCGGCGCCGCGCCAGACCGCCAAGTTCGTGTCCGTGTGCGAGTTCGCCTTCGGCGCCCTGCTGATCATGGGTCTGTTCACCAGCCTGGCGGCCCTGGTGCTGCTGATCATCAGCCTGGTCGCCCTGGTGACCGTGGCGTCGAAGTCGGTGGAGGGGACCAGCCTCGGCTATCGTCTCTCCAGCTATCTTGACCTGCCCGAGACCCTGCTGATGGCGATCCTGATCTGGCTGATCGCCAATGGACCGGGGCTGTGGAGCCTGGACTTCGTCCTGTTCCTGCCCCGGCTGTAGCTTCAATGCGACATTCGGCACTCTGACGTCATTCCGGGGCGTCCGAAGGACGAACCCGGAACCCAGG